>JBEKSR010000007.1:0-113679 GCA_049516835.1 Bryobacteraceae bacterium
ACTGGCGGGTCTGGTTGGCGCGTTGGATGAGTTGGACTTTGGAGAGGTAACCCATGAAACGATGATAACACTAGCGTTATCGCTAGTCAAGAGAAATGATTGATTTTTTCTCACGACCGCAGAGGCGCAGAGGAAGACAAGGGAAAGAAAGGAGCACTCGGTCCATGAGGATGGCGCATCTTCCCCGGGTTGTAGAGAGCGCGGAGGAGGCAGAGAGCGCAGAGAACTGCATTGACGTTTTGGCTTTCCTCAACGTCTCTGCGTCTCTCCGGTGAAGAGCTGTCAAGTGATGCGGTAAACTGGAAGTGATCCGGGGGGCAGCGAGCGTGAAGTTTTTCCTCGATACCGCAAACCTGGACGAAGGCGGGTAAGCCGTTCCTCAAATGCCGCGTGTTTTAGGTCTGTCATGGGCGGTCGCGGAGGCAGTTTTGCTGGCGCTGGCCGTGGCGCTCGTGGTGCTGGGCGCACTCATTGGATACCGGGCGTGGAAGCGTTCGCGCATCGCGCCGGAGGAACGAGAGCGGCGCCGCCGGTCGGCCCTGGTGGCTCACGGCAAAATGAGCGACGCCATGCTGGTGGAGATTCGCGACGATCTCCTGTTCTACTCGTACGGCGTTCGCGGAGTGGAGTACACCGCGTCGCAGGATGTCTCGATGCTGAAGCAGTGTATGCCGCCCGATTTCTCGACGATCGACGCGGTTTCCGTGAAATACGACCCCAGGAACCCGGCCAATTCCATCGTGCTGGCGGAACAATGGAGCGGGTTGCGGGCTAGTAAAGTGGTATGAGCGGGGAGAGAAACTGGAGATCACAAGTGAAACACCGCGTCTTCAACCGAACTGCCTTCGTCTTCGCCGTAGGCGTCGCATCCATTTTCGCGCCGGCTTTGTGCCAGGCGCCGGCGCCGGCATACACCATCACGACGTTCGCCGGCAACAATACCGGCGGTTTCGCGGGAGATGCGGGCGCGGCGACCGGCGCCGAGCTCAACAACCCTTTGGGCATGGCGCTGGACTCTTCGGGTCACCTCTACATCGCCGACTCCAGCAACCACCGGGTCCGCGAGGTGGCGGGTGGCACGATCTCGACAGTAGCCGGCAACGGTACCGCCGGTTACACGGGGGACTCGGCGGCGGCCACCAGCGCCGAGCTGGACGTTCCGTCCGGCGTGGCGGTGGACTCTTCGGGCACTCTCTACATCGCGGACACCAGCAACGAAGTGATCCGCAAGGTGGCCGGTACCACCATCACGACGTACGCGGGCAACAATTCTCTCGGTAAGGGTGGCACTGGGGATCATGGCCTGGCCACCAGCGCGCAGCTCGACACCCCCACGGGCCTGGCCCTGGATGCCGCGGGCAACCTCTACATTGCGGACAGCGGGAACAACTGGATCCGCATAGTGACGAAGTCGAGCGGCATCATCACGACGCTCTCCACCGGCAGCGCCACTCTGAAGTCGCCTAAGGGTGTGGCGGTGGACGCCGCCGGCAACGTTTACATCGCGGACACCAACAATAGCCGCGTTCTCAAAGTGACGCCAAGCGGCTCGATCACCAAGACCACGACGGTGGCCGGCACCAGTGTGATTGGTTCTAGCGGCGACGGAGGCCCGGCTACCAGCGCGCAACTGAATTACCCTTACGGCGTGGCGGTGGATGCCGCCGGCAACCTCTATATCGCGGATACCAATAACCAGCGGATTCGCAGGGTGTCGGCGGCGACTGGCACGATCACGACGGTGGCCGGCACCGGGCGTTCCGGTTATACGGGAGATGGAGGCTTTTCCACTAGCGCCCAACTATCGTTCCCGCGGGGCATATTGGTGGATGCCTCCGGTAATATCTACATCTCGGATGCCCAGAACAACGTGATTCGCCTGATGACGCCCGCCCCGCCCGCCATCGGCGGAGTGATTACCGCGAGTCAATTCGGAGGTCTGACGTCGATTGCGCCGGGGGCGTGGATCGAGATCTACGGATCGAACCTGGCGGCCGACTCGCTGGATTGGAGCGGCGCCTTCAACGGCGTGAATGCCCCCACTTCACTCGACGGAACCACCGTGACCATCGGCGGCCAGGCCGCTTTCATCGCCTACGCCGGCCCGGTCCAGGTGAATGCGCAGGCGCCGTCGAACGTCGGGACCGGCCGGCAGCAGATCACGGTGACCACCGCAGTGGGAACCAGCGCCCCATATACCGTCACCGTGAACCCGACCGCGGCGGGCATGTTAGCCCCGGGATATCTGAATATCGGGGGAGTGCAATATGTGGGGGCCCTGTTTCCCGACTTCCAGACCTTTGTTGCGCCGCCCGGCGCCGTTTCGGGATACGCCTCGCGGCGGGCCAAACCGGGGGACGTGATCGTCATCTTTGGCATCGGATTTGGCCCCGTGACTCCCAACATTCTCGCGGGCCAGATCCCCCAGGGTAACAGTACCCTGACGCTGCCCTTGCAGATCTACTTCGGGTCGGCTCCGGCCACGCTCCAGTACTGGGGATTGGCGCCAGGCCTGGTGGGTGTGTACCAGCTCAACGTGGTGGTGCCGAACGTCGCGGCCAGCGACGCGGTGCCGGTGACGTTCACTCTGGGTGGCGTGAGCGGGACGCAGACGTTGTACACCGCCGTCGGGAACTGAACGCGTGGGGCAGCCAATCCTGGCTGCAGCCGGCTTTCAGCCGGCGACTGCGGCTCCGAAGAAGGCCGCCTGAAAGGCGGCTGCGGGCAAGATTGCCCGCCCCACAACAAAGACGCGAGTGCCCGCCCTGGGGGGCTGCTACAATTTCGGATCGGAGGTTTCATGCGGTCCTCAGTGCTCACAATCGTCCTGTTGGCGGTGGCCGCCCCTGGCTGGCCGCAACCGCAAAACCGGGGGTATTATCGCTTCCCCGCAATCTACGGCCAAAACGTCGTGTTTACCGCGGAGGGAGACCTCTGGGAAGCTGGCATCGAAGGCGGGATGGCGCGCCGTTTGACGACGCACCCCGGCGAAGAGATGCACGCCGCGTTCTCGCCGGACGGGAAGACCATCGCGTTTTCGGCGAATTACGAAGGTCCGACGGAAGTTTACACCATGCCGGCCACGGGCGGCCTGCCATCACGCCGCACCTTTGAGGGCAATGCCAACGTGGTGGGCTGGACCCCAGACGGAAAGATTCTCTATTCCACGCGGCGGTACTCGACGCTGCCCGACACGCAACTGGCGACCATCGATTCCGAGAACCGCGTGGAGCTGATTCCGCTGAGCCAGGCGGCGCAGGGCAGCTACGACAGGACCGGAGCCACCCTGTTCTTTACGCGCCTCCCGTTCCAGGGGAGCTACGCCAAGCGGTACCAGGGCGGGACAGCGCAGAATGTCTGGAAATACGCCGCGGGGCGCGAAGCGGCGCCGCTCACCGCGGACTTTGCCGGGACCAGCAAGGACGCTATGTGGTGGAACGGCCGCGTCTACTTTCTTTCGGACCGCGACGGGACCATGAACCTGTGGTCGATGGACGAGAACGGGAAGAGCCTGAGACAGCACACCAGGCACCAGGGCTGGGACCTGAAGAACCCCTCGCTCGGGCAGGGACGCATCGTTTACCAGATGGGCGCCGATCTCCGCCTGTACGACATCGCTTCGGGCGCCGAGAAGGCCGTTCCGATCGAGCTCGCTTCCGATTTCGACCACTTGCGCGAACACTGGATCACGAATCCCATGGAGTACGCGACTTCCGCGCACATCGCGCCGGACGGCAGCAGCGTGGTGCTGACGTCGCGCGGGCGCGCCTTCGTGGCGCCGCTGAAGGGCCGGTTTGTGGATGTGGCGGCGCATAAACCGGGGCGCTACCGGGATGCGCGGTTCATGCCGGACGGCAAGTCTCTGCTGATCCTTTCCACGGAAAGCGGGGAGGTGGAGTTGTGGAAGGTCCCGGCCAACGGGACGGGCACGGGCGAACGGCTCACGACCGACGGCAAAGTGCTCCGGTGGGACGGGGTTCCCTCGCCGGACGGCAAGTGGATCGCCCACCAGGACAAGGATAATCAGCTCTGGCTGCTGGATACGGCCACCAAGACACAGAAGCGGATCGCCACGCTGGAATCGTCTTTCGATTCCAACCCGCAGTTCGAGAACCTGAGTTGGTCGCCCGACAGCTTGTGGCTGACGTACGCGCAGACGCTGCCGAACCTGCTTTCGCAAATCGTACTCTACAACGTGGAGACGGGGGCCTTCACGCCGCTCACTACCGACCGGTACGACAGCGATTGGGCAGCCTGGAGTCCCGATGGGAAGTGGATCTATTTTGTATCCGACCGCGCGTTGAAATCGACGGTGCCGGCGCCATGGGGATCGCGCCAGCCGGAGCCGCACTTCGATCATGCCAACAAGATCTATATGTTGGCGCTGAAAAAAGGGCTGCGGTCTCCGTTTGAGCCGGCCGATGAACTGCACCCCGATAAGAAGGATGAGCCCGTCAAGCCCGCTGCCGACGCGGCCAAGCCCGCCGAAGCCAAGGTGGAAAAGGTGGAGATCGACCTCTACGGAATTGCGGCGCGGCTGCAGGAGGTCCCCGTTCCTCCCGGCAATTACAACAACCTGGCGGTGGCCGGAAAGCGGCTCTGCTGGATCGACGCGAACGCCGAGGACCGCCAAGAGAGCGTGCTCCAGTGCCTGGACATCGCCAACAAGGGCGACAAGCCCGACACCCTGCTCGAAGGCGTGAACGGTCTCGAAGTGTCGGCCGACGGCAAGAAAATGCTGATCGCACGCCAGCAGAACGAACTGCTGATTGTGGACGCCGCCGTGAAAGGGGCCGCGCTGAAGGACCCGAAAACGCTCGCCGACAGCCAGGTGGATCTGAAAAACTGGACGTTCTCGGTGATCCCCAGCGACGAATTCCGCGAGGCGTTCCTGGACGCCTGGCGGCTGCACCGCGACTATTTCTACGACCGCAACATGCACGGCGTCGACTGGGCGGCCATGCGCGATAAGTATGGGGAACTGGTGGGCCGCGTGCGCGACCGCGAAGAACTGAGCGATCTGATCGCGGAGATGGTGAGCGAGCTTTCCGCGCTGCACGCGTCGGTCTCCGGGGGCGATATCCGCAGAGGGCCGGACCAGGTGGCGCTGGCGGCGCTGGGGGCGCGCCTGGTTCGCGATGCGAAGGCCGGAGGCTACCTGGTCGAGCACATTTATCAATCCGACCCGGACCGTCCCGACCGCAAGTCGCCGCTGGCGCAGCCCGGCGTGGACATTGCCGAGGGCGACCTTCTATTGGCGGTCAACGGCCGCGATGCGCTGTCGGCCGCCGATCCGGCGGAACTGTTGCGCAACCAGGCGGGCAAGCAGGTGCTGATGCGTGTGCGCCCAAAAGACAAGACCGAGCCGCGCGACGTCATCGTGAAGCCGGTTACGGTGCAGCAGGAAGCCGACCTGCGTTACGCCGAATGGGAGTACACGCGGCGGCTGGCAGTGGACCAGGCATCCGCCGGGAAGATCGGCTACGTGCATCTGCGCGCCATGGGAGCCAGCGATATCAGCCAGTGGGTCGAGCAGTACATCCCGGTCTTCACGCGCGACGGCCTGATTATCGATGTCCGTCACAATGGGGGCGGCAACATCGATAGCTGGATTCTCGACAAGCTGCTGCGCAAGGCGTGGATGTATTGGCAGTCGCGAACGGGCAAGCCTTACTGGAACATGCAGCAGGCGTTCCGCGGCCACATGGTGGTGCTGTGCGATGAGCGGACCGGGTCGGATGGCGAGGCTTTCACCGAAGGGTTCCGCCGGCTGGGGCTGGGCCGGGTGATCGGGACGCGCACCTGGGGCGGAGAGATCTGGCTCTCCGCCGGCAATCGCCTGGCGGACCGCGGAATCGCCACGGCGGCCGAGAACGGCGTCTTCGGCCCCGACCACAAGTGGCTGATCGAGGGCCACGGCGTGGATCCGGATGTGGTAGTGGACAATCTTCCGCACGCGACGTTCGAGGGCCAGGACGCGCAGTTGGAAGCGGCCATCGAATATCTGAAGACCGAGATCCGGCAGAAGCCCATCGAGCAGCCCGTGCCGCCGAAGTATCCGGACAAATCCTTCAAGTACCCGGCGGAGGCGGTGCGCTGAAGTCTTGGTGGGGCAGGCAGGCGGTTCCGCCTGCCTTCGGACGCGGTTGTCTGGGGCGGCGGTGTTGACAGCCCAGCCCCCACCCGCTATGCTTCCCTCGGATGACTGCACTTGTGAGAATTCGACGCAGCGGCCAGGTTACCCTTCCCAGCCGCCTTCGCTTCGCCGCAGGCGTGGTTGAAGGCGACCTCATCGAAGCATCCGTCAAACGTGGCAGAATCATTCTCACCCCAAAACCCGTCATAGATCGCTCTAAGTTCCCCGCCGCCGACGACGAGTACACACCCGAGCAACGCCGCATCATCGACGCCAGTCTGGCCAAGTCCGCGGAGGATATCAGAGCGGGTCGCCTCCACGGTCCGTTTGAGACCCATGAAGAGATGTTGCAGTTTCTCCACCACCACTCCAGGAAGTCCCGAGGGAAAGTGAGCACCCAACCCAGGACTCGTTGAAGCGGGGTGCGCCGGACGGGAGCAAGCCGGCGGCAAGACCGCCGGCGTTACCAAGCGGCGGCGCAGCGGACCGATGCGGGGTGGCGGCTACGTTATCATGGGAGGAATCACCATGATTCAAGACGTACTCTCCGAGGGCCTCACCTTCGACGATGTTCTGCTCGAGCCGGCCCGCAGCGAAGTGCTCCCGGCCGAGGTGGACACGCGCACGTGCCTCACCCGCCAGATCGCATTGAACATTCCGGTGGTCTCCGCCGCCATGGACACCGTCACCGAGTCGCACCTGGCGATCGCGCTGGCGCAGCAGGGCGGCATCGGAATCATCCATCGCAACATGTCCATCGAGCGGCAGGCCGAAGAGGTGGACCGCGTGAAGCGCAGTGAGAGCGGCATGATCGTGGACCCCATCACCATCGGTCCCGACCAGCCCATCTCCGCCGCGCAGGAACTCATGAGCCGGTTCCGCATCTCGGGCGTGCCGGTCACCAAGGGCGGCAAGCTGGTCGGCATCCTCACCAACCGCGACCTGCGGTTCGAGAACCGCTTCGACCTGCCGATCTCCGAGGTCATGACCAAGGAGAACCTGGTGACGGTTCCGGTGGGCACCACGCTGGAGCAGGCCGAGGCCATCCTGCACAAGCACCGCGTCGAAAAACTGCTGGTGGTGGACGACCAGTTCACCCTCAAGGGCCTCATCACCGTCAAGGACATCCAGAAGAAACTGAAGTACCCAAATTCGGCCAAAGACAGCCAGGGCCGGTTGAGGGTGGGGGCGGCGATCGGCGCCATCGGCGATTACCTGGAGCGCGCCCAGGAGCTGGTGGCGCGCAAAGTGGACGTGCTGGCCATCGACACGGCGCACGGCCACAGCGCCCGCGTGATGATCGCGGTGAAGACCATCAAGAACAAGCTGCCGGAAGTCGAGCTCATCACCGGCAACGTGGCCACCTATGAAGGCGCCAAGGAATTGATTTCGCTGGGCGTGGATGGCGTCAAAGTGGGCATCGGCCCCGGTTCCATCTGCACCACGCGCGTGGTGTCCGGCGCCGGCGTCCCGCAGATCACCGCCATCGTGGAGTGCGCCCGGGCCACGCGGGAAGCCGGAGTGCCGCTGATCGCCGATGGCGGCATCAAGTTTTCCGGCGACATCACCAAGGCGATTGCCGCCGGTGCCGACACGGTCATGATCGGAAGCTTGCTGGCGGGCACCGACGAGAGTCCCGGCGAAACCATTCTCTACCAGGGCCGCACGTTCAAGACTTACCGCGGCATGGGTTCGACGGGGGCCATGCAGCAAGGCAGTTCAGACCGCTATTCGCAGGACCCGAATTCCAAACTGGTGCCCGAGGGCATCGAAGGGCGCGTGGCGGCCAAGGGGCCGCTTTCCGAGATGGTGTATCAGCTTGTGGGCGGGCTGCGCTCGGGCATGGGCTATTGCGGCGCGCGGGACATCGGCGAGCTGCAGCGGACGGCGCGTTTCCTGCGGATCTCGAGCGCGGGGCTGCGCGAGAGCCACGTGCACGACGTGATCATCACCAAGGAAGCGCCCAACTACCGGGTGGAGTAATCCCGTGGGCGCCGGAAATTCGGGGACCGATGCGCCCGCGCGGCGCAGGGCCCCAAGTGGGCACCCCCGCGCCTTGGGACACCTTGGTCAGTCCCCCGCGCTACAATACTCTCAGATCCTCCTCTCGGAAAGCTTATGGAAACGCTGGCTGAACAGCTTGCCCGCCAGACCCGGGAGGCAGCCCTGTACCGTCCGCTGGACCGTAACCGGGTGGAATGCTTCGCCTGCGGCCATCGCTGCCCCATCCCGGCGGGCTTCGCGGGGGTATGCAAGGTCCGCTTCAATCGCGGCGGAAAGCTGTACGCGCCGCACGGCTACGTCAACGCGGTCCATTGCGATCCAATCGAAAAGAAACCGTTCTTCCACGCGCTTCCGGGGACCCGCGCGCTGAGCTTCGGCATGCTCGGCTGCGACCTGCACTGCGGATACTGCCAGAATTGGGTCTCTTCCCAGGCGCTGCGCGACATTCGTTCGACCCTGGATTTTCAGACCATGGCGCCGCGGGAACTGGTGAACCTGGCGCTGCGCTACGGCGCGGCGAGCGTGGTGAGCACCTACAACGAGCCTCTGATCACCGCCGAGTGGGCCGTGGCGATTTTCCGCGAGGCCAAGGCCGCGGGTCTGGCCACCGGCTTCGTCTCCAATGGCAATGCCACACCCGAGGTGCTGGAATACATCCGCCCCTGGGTGGACCTGTACAAAGTCGACCTCAAAAGCTTCGACGACCGGCGCTACCACGAGTTGGGAGGCCGCGTCGGGCCGATTCTCGACTCCATCGGCCGCATCCACAAGCTGGGCTTTTGGCTGGAAGTCGTTACCCTGGTGGTTCCCGGCTTCAACGACTCCGACGCGGAGTTGAAGGAGATCGCGGGATTCCTGGCCGGCATCTCGCCGGACATTCCCTGGCACGTCACGGCGTTTCACCAGGACTACAAGATGCCGGGACCCGACAACACCCCGCCGGAGACGCTGATTCGCGCGGCGAGTATCGGGCGCGCGGCGGGTCTCCGCTATGTTTACGCCGGGAACCTGCCCGGTGCGACCGCGGGTTTGGAAAACACTCGCTGCCCTGGATGCGCTGGCACGCTGATCGAGCGCCGTGGATTCCGGGTGACGAAGAACCGAATATCGGCCGGCGGCCAGTGCCCCGATTGCGGCACGGCGATTCCCGGTGCGTGGGGAGCGCCCGCCCTGGGTGGGGCATGGTTTAGCTTGCCCGTTTCTGAAACCGATAGCTAAGTCATGCAGACAGTCCACATTTCGCCATTCAGCGGCGCCTGGTATCCGAAGCAGCCTTCCGAGCTGGAGCGCCTCCTGGATAAGGCGTTCGAGCGGTCGCGCCAGCGCACCGGCCCGTTTCTTTTCCCCCACGGTCTCGGTTACGTCACGCCACATGCGGGACCGCAATATTCGGGGACCGTGGCGGCCGCGGTATACCGCTCGCTCGAGCAGCAGAAACCGGAACGGATCGTGGTGCTGGCTTTTCCGCACCACGGCGGCCTCCAGGGAATGGCGATTCCGGACGTCGAGAGGATCGCGACGCCGCTGGGCGAAGTCCCCATCGACCGGGAGTTTGCCCCGGGGTTCGCGCGGGTCGCCGAAGGCCAGGTCTGCGACCACTCTTTCGAGATTCAGTTGCCTTTCCTGCAAAGGGCCGTCCCCAACGGGCGAGTGACTCCGGTGTACGTGGGCCGCACGGACGCGGCGGAGCGGCGCGCGGCCGCCGAACGGCTGGCGGCGGCATGGCAGCCCGGTGTGGTCTTCCTGGCGTCGTCCGACTTCACGCACTATGGCCGCGGTTTCGGGTATGTGCCATTCCCGGCCGACGGCGCCGTCGCTCTGCATCTGCGCGAGTTGGATTTCGAGTGCGCCGAGGCCGCCGGCAGCCTGGATTCCTCAATGTTCCTGGAAACGCTGGAGGAACGCGGCGCCACCGTCTGCGGTTCGGGCCCCATCTCTCTGCTGCTCGATGTGATGCGCCTGCTGGGCGGCGATGAAATCTACCAGGCGACCCTGGATTACGAAACATCCGGAGACCTGACCGGGGATTACCGGCATACGGTGAGCTATGCGGCCTTGGGATACTTCCGCCGGGCCGCCTTCGATCTGGATACCCCGGACCGCGAGGCGCTGCTCGATAGCGCCGCGGAAACCCTGCGGCGATTGCGCCAAACCGGCGCGCGCGAGGCCATCCCGGCGCGCGGCGGCTCCGCCGCGTTACAGGCGCGGCGCGGCTGTTTCGTGAGCCTGCACCAGGGCGAAGATCTGCTCGGCTGCCTGGGAAATTGCCACGGCCGGAAGCCGCTGGCCGAAGAAGCGACGGATCTGGCGCTGGCGGCGGCGCTGGAAGATCCGCGTTTCCGGCCGGCCGCTACGGTCACGGGGCCCATCGATATCGAAATCTCGGTGCTCACGCCGTTCCGCCGCATACGCCGGTTGGAGCAGTTCCGGCTGGGCGTTCATGGCGCGTACCTCAAACTGGGTGGCCACTCCGGGCTTCTGCTGCCGCAGGTGGCCGCGCACGATGAGTGGACCCCCGAGAGTTTCTGGCAGGCGCTCTCGCGCAAGAGCATGCTCGGGCCGCGCGCCTGGCGCGACCCCAAGGCGCGCCTGAGCGTGTTCGAGGCGCAGGTATTCTCGCGGCTGGGGAAGCCCCTTCCTTGACTCCGGCCGTCAGGACCAACTGGTGGATTGCCGCGGCCCTCTGTGGCATCACGCTGCTGGCGTACGCGAATTCATTTGGACTGGGCTTTGCCATGGATTCGCCGATACTCCTCGAGGATCCCCGCATTCGAACCGTGAGCGCCGACAACCTGAGCCTGATCTTGCTCCGCGATTACTGGTGGCCAAGCTCCTACTCTGGACTATACCGCCCGGTGACGACGGCCTCCTTGCTGATGAACTATGCAATCTTTGAAAATGGGAACAACGCCACTGGGTACCATTGGGTCAACTTCCTCCTGCACACGGGCAATGTCTGGTTGGTTTTTTTCTCTCCCTGCAACTGTTCCGATGCCGATTGCCAGCCTTCTTCGCGGCCGCATTGTGGGCGGTTCACCCCATCGGAACCGAGTCCGTCACCAACATCGCCGGCCGCGCGGACCTGCTGGCGGCCATGGCCGTCCTCGGCGGACTCCTGATTTATGTTCGCGGTGCCGCCCTGCCGGGCCTGCCTGCGGCCCGGGCCGCGGCGGCCCTGTTCGTGGCCGCCACGGTGGGGGTCTTTTCCAAGGAGAACGCTGCGGTCCTGCCGGGCCTGATGCTGCTCTGGGACATCGCTTTCGGCACCGGTGCGCCGCGGCAACGAGCATGGCCGCGCGTGGAGCTCTATGGGGCGGTAGCGGTCTCGCTGGCTCTGTTGTGGTGGGTGCGCCGGTTGGTTTTCGAACCGCTCCCATCGCCTGAAAATGCGTTCTTAGAGAATCCAATTCAGGGCGCCGGTTTCTGGACGGCACGGTTGACCGCTATCAAGGTGATCGGCCTCGATCTCCGGCTTCTGGCCTGGCCCGCACAACTCTCTTGCGACCGGTCTTATAACCAGATTCCACTGGCCAGTTGGTCGGATCCTCTCGCCAGGCTGGCGCTGGTAATCGTTACCGCCATTCTGGCCGTTGTTCTGACGCGATATCGGAAGGACCGGTTGATTTTTTTCGCGGCAGGATTCTTTGGAATCACGCTGCTGCCCACCGCCAATTTGTTGTTTCCGATAGGGTCCATCATGGGCGAACGGTTCTTGTATCTGCCATCGGTGGGATTTGCCATCGCGGTCGTCGCGCTGGCATACCGTCTGGAACGCGGGCGGTTCACCACGGTAGTCCTGACGGCCGTCATTGTATTGGCCGCTGCCCGCACGTTCGGCCGGAATTTCACGTGGAGAGACGACCTTGCACTCTTCTCCTCAGACGTGCGGACGGCGCCGAACAACTACAGGTTGCACGACTACCAAGCACGCGCGCTTTTCAGGCAAGACCCCGTGCGCAACCTCGATCGAGTAATCCAGGAGGCGGAGAATGCGTGGGATATGATTCGTTCGCTGCCACTGGAATTGATTTTCCCGGCTACCCCGAGCAACCTGGGGGGGTACTACACGGCTAAGGGCGACTTTATGGGAGGGATGCTGACGGCGCAAGGGCGCGCCTGGTATCAGAGATCGCTCGCGGTGCTGCTCCATGCCCGGGAGATCGATCGGGCAAGGGAGACGAAATATCAGGAACTGCTGGCCGCGCATGGCAAGCCCCTGGCTCGCTCCGGGTACCAGAAGCTGTACGGAATCCTGGGGCTTACGTATACCAGGCTGGGGCGTAGCAACGAGGCGTTAGAAGCCTATCGGTTCGGGAGAGCGCTCAATCCCGCGTGGGCGGAGTATTACGACGTGGTGCCCCCCATTTGCCTGGCCACGGGTAATTCCGAGGGTGCCCGGATCGCGCTCGTCGAGAGGACGCTGGTGCTCGCGGACACTCCGGATACGATAGGCGCTTTACGGACACTGTACGGAGGAGTCCCTGGCGGCTCCTGCGCGATCGACTACCTAGGCAGCGCGCCAGCGCTCAATGTGGCGTGTCCCCCGGTCCGCAATGACCTCTGCCAGGCGTCGGCGGACCTCGCACAGGCGTTTCTCGAAGCGCGCAAACCCGATCGCGCCAGCGAAATCAAGAGCACTGCCATTCAGCGCTACGACTGCCCCGCCCGCGCCTCTTAGCAGACCAGGTCTTCCCGGCCGATCTTGAAATTCTCGAGGTTGCCCAGCACGGTGAGGGCGATCTGCCGGGCGTCGAAGAAGGAACGCGCGATGTTCTGGATGTCGCCGGCGCTCACCGCTTCGATGCTCTCCAGCAGTTCGTCCAGGCTGAAGAAACGGCCGAAATACATCTCCTGGCGCGCCAGGTTCGACATGCGGCTGCCGGTGGATTCCAGGCTCAGCATCAGCGAGCCTTTCAGATGGTCCTTGGCCCGGCGCAGTTCTTCCCCGCCCACGGGCTCCTCCTTGAGCAGGCGAAACTCGCCGGTGACCGCGTGCACCACCTTGCGGGCCGATTCAATCGACGTTCCGGCATAGACGGACAGGCAGCCCGTGTCGCGATACGGGCTTAATTCGGAGAAGACGGCGTAGGCCAGGCCCTGGCGTTCGCGGATGTTCTGAAACAGCCGCGAACTCATGCCGCCGCCCAGCAGCGTGTTGAGCACATAACAGGCAAAGCGCTGCTGGTGCCGCATGGGGTAGGAGGGCACACCCAGGCAAAGATGCACCTGCTCGAGCGCCTTCTTGTGGCGCAGCGCGATGCGCGCGTGCGTGTTGGGGACGCTGTCCGGAGGCGCCGGAGCGCCCGGTGGGAGCGTCTCGAAGTGCTCTCGCACCAGCGCCACCAGGCGGTCGTGCGTGAGGTTGCCGGCGGCCGTCACGAACAGGTTGGAGGGCGTGTAGACGGCGGCATAGTAAGCCTGGATGGCGCCGCGGCTGAAGCGCTTGACGGTCTCGCGGGTGCCCAGGATCGACTTTCCGAGCGCATGGTCCTTCCAGAAGTTGGCGGAAAAGATCTCGTGGACCAGGTAGTCGGGGCTGTCGTTCTCCATCTTGATCTCTTCCAGGATGACGCCCTTTTCCTTCTCGATATCTTCTTCGCGGAAGAGCGGGTGGAGCACCAGGTCCGCCAGGACGTCGAAGGCCAGCGAGAGGTGCTCGTCGAGCACCTTGGTATTGAAGCTCACCAGCTCTTTGGCGGTGAAAGCGTCCAGGTTGCCGCCGATGGAATCCACCGAGCGCGCGATCTGTTCGGCTGTGCGGTGCGTGGTGCCCTTGAACAGCATGTGCTCGATGAAGTGCGAAATGCCGTTCTGCTCCGGCGTTTCACGGCGCGAGCCGGCGCCCAGCCACACCCCCACCGACACCGAGCGGACGTGGGGCATGGTTTCCGTGATCACACGCATGCCGTTGGCAAGCGTGGCCGCCTCGACGTCCCGCACGGGATTCTTGGATGAAGACATGCCGGAAGGAATGGAACAGCCCGTTCCTTATAACATGATAATTGAATGTCCCAACCGCTTGTGGGCATGGACCTTGCCGATCTGCGCGAGGCTCTGGGCCCCGGCCAGCCGGAGTACCGGGCCAAGCAGCTCTACCAGGCGATCTACCGCGGGCAAGCGTCCGGCCTGGCGCGGGTCTCCACGCTTCCGGCCGGTCTGCGCCACGACCTTGCGGAGAGGCATTCCATGGGGCTGCCCGAAATCGCGCGGCGCTATGAATCGGCCGACGGCACGCGGCGGTACCTGCTCGGTCTGGAAGACGGCCGGACCGTCGAAACCGTCCTCATGCCGGAGGGCCGGCGCGATACCATCTGCATCTCGAGCCAGGTGGGCTGCCCGGTGGATTGCAGGTTTTGCATGACGGCGCTGCTGGGCCTGGAGCGCAACCTGACGGCCGGGGAGATAGTGGGGCAAGTGCTGGTGGCGGCGCGGGACAAACAGGCTGCGCGGCTCAACATCGTGATGATGGGGCAGGGCGAGCCGCTGCTCAATCTCGAGAACGTCGTCAAGGCCACGCGCCTTCTGCTCGACCCCGCCGGTTTTGGATTGTCGCCGCGCCGCATCACGGTTTCCACCGCGGGAATCACTCCGCGCATCGCCGAGCTGGGGCGCGAGCCGGTGCGCCCCAGGCTGGCCGTTTCTCTCAATGCCTCCACCGAGGAGATGCGCCGGGAACTGATGCCCATCACCCGCAAATACCATCTGAAGGAATTGATGGAGGCGTGCAAGGCGTATCCGTTGCGCCCCTGGGAGAAGTTGTCCTTCGAATACGTGCTATTGAAAGACGTGAATGACACGGATGCCGACGCGCGCCGCGTGGTAAAGCTCCTGGCGAACCTGAATGCCAAGCTGAACCTGATTGCGCTCAACCCGGGGCCGGAGATTCCCTACCAGGCGCCCAGCCCGGAGCGCGTGGCGAGCTTCCAGCAGATTGTGCGCCGCTCGTTCGCCTGCTTCATTCGCAAGCCGCGCGGCCTGGACATCTACGCGGCCTGCGGGCAGCTCAATCTCAAAGGTGGGGCAGGCTTCAGCCTGCCAACAATTACCTAAATCTTCTGCACCCGCCGCAGCGTGTACAGTTCCGGTCTCATGTTGTCGTGCTCCAGGCGCTTCCAATCGTCGCTGACGTGGATCAGCTTGCCGCTGATGTGGTTGGAGCGCTCCGAAGCCAGGAAGAGCGCGAGTTGAATCTGCTTCTCCGGAGCCACGCCGCCGGTGATGCGCACCTGCTCGGCTTCTTCGATTTCCCTGCGGCCGGCCCGCTCCTCGCCGGCGTGCAGGATCTCATCGGTCATGTGGGTGTAGGCGCCGCCGGGCGAGATCGAGTTCACCTGCACGTTGTGGTCGCGCACCTCGTCGGCCAGGCACTCGGCAAACCGTGCGACGGCGGCCTTGGATGCCGCGTACGCGCCGAAATTGGCGCGCGAATGGCTCGACCCGCCGCCCACGATCAGGATGATTTTGCCGGAGCGCTTCTCGATCATCGGGGGCAGCGCCGCGCGGCATGAATTCACCGTGCCGATCAGGTTGATCTCGATGGTTTCATTCCACACCTTGGGCCTGGTGGAGAGAAGCGGCCCAATGGGCCCTTGAACGCCCGCCGCGGCGACCAGCACATCGAGCGAGCCGAACTCGGTCCGCATGCGGTCCACCGCGGCGGTCATCTGCTCCAGGTCGCGCACGTCGGCGCGAAGGCGGAGGGCATGGCCTCCGGCGTGCTCGATTTCCATCTTGGCGAGGTCCAGTTCGGCTTGGCTGCGCGCCAGCAACCCCACGCGCGCGCCCGCCTGGGCGAAGCCCATGGCCAATCGCTTCCCAACCCCCCGGCCGGCGCCGGTGATAAGGACGCTTTTATCTCGAATGGTGGTCAAGGATTAGCTCTCAGGCTCACACTGCGATTGTAATCCGCTTTCGTGCCGGCGGAGCAAAGACTGCGTTCGTTGCGGCGGATTCTGCACGCGGCTTGGCGGCAACCTTCGCCAGATCGTCGAATCCCGCCTGCGCCGCCGTTTTCACCGGAACGGTACTGCACGTGCTCTCACATTCTAAAATGAGGACATATTCGACCACTACAATTACCGGAGCCATCCTGACGGCCCTCCTCTTCGCGTTCTCCGCCGTCGCGCGCGACCACAGTGCCCTGAACGGCACCTGGACGCTGGTGCCCGCCAAGAGCGATTTTGCCGGCCAGCCCGTCGTTCAAACCGGCACCGTGACGATCTCCGATCGCGAGGGCATCATCATCGTCTCGCGCAGTTTCAAGTACGAAGGCGCCACCGAGACCTTCTTCTACCGCGACATCACCGACGCTGAGAACAACGCCACGATTCGCACCGGCAAAGACCTCAAGAGCAGGACCAGGTGGGATCGCGACGTCCTGAAGGTGACCACCACGCAATCCGGCGCGGTTACTCTCGAAAACTACACCCTGGCCGCGGATGGCACGATGATGGTCAGCGTCGTAAGGCCGGAGCACAAGCCCATCACCCTCGTCTTCCAGCGCCAATAGAGCGGATTCGCCTCACACTCTACGCCGGAGCCGGTTGATTTCACGGCGATCGCGTTTCGATGGCTGGCCTTCCCGCAACGCTTCGAAATGCGGCATCGCTCTGCGCTCTTCCGCCAATTTTAGCCGCGACTCCCGGCTCGCCTCTGTCTCATGGTAGAGCGTCTGCGCGACCGCCGCCGGGCCGCGCATCTCACTAAGAGCCAGGACCTCCACCTGAAAGTCGCCGCCGTCGTTCTTAACCTGCAGCAGGTCGCCGGCCCGGACCTCGCGCGCCGCTTTGGCTCGTTGTCCATTGCACTCAATCCTGCCGAGTTCACATGCCCGTCGAGCGAGCGTGCGCGTCTTGAAGAATCGGGCGGCCCAAAGCCACTTGTCCATTCTCACGCCGGTCATAATCCCATTCTCGTATCGGGGCGGGACCTCCCGCGGTTATAATGCTACTGGGGCTGTTGCACACGAGGCGCTGAATTGCTCACTTGTCCCGAATGCGAGATCGGTCTGCCGGATGGCACGCGCCGGCGCCGCGTGTGCGGCCGGCTTCCGGCCCTGTCCCCTTTTCCCGAGGATATGCAGTTCGAGAGGGTGGAATAGGGCCGGGAGAGGCCCGACTGCCATGAGGATTGGCTTCATCGGACTCGGAAAAATGGGTTCCGCCATGGCGCGCAATCTGCTGCGCGCCGGCCACCAGGTGGCCGCCTACAATCGCAGCCGCGAGAAGGCGGAAGCGTTGGCCGGCGAGGGCGCGCGCGCCGCCGATTCACCCGCGGATGCCTGCCGCGAATCCCAAGCCGCCATCACCATGCTGGCCGACGATCGGGCCGTCGAGCAGATCGTCTTTGGCGAAAATGGCGTGGCCTCCGCGCTGGCCAGCGGCTCCATCCATGTCTCGAGCAGCACCATCAGCACGGCGCTGGCGCGGCGGCTCGCCGCCGAGCACGCCCAGCGGGGACAGGGGTACCTGAGTGCTCCGGTTTTCGGCCGTCCCGAAGCGGCCCAGAGCCGGAAGCTCATTGTGGTCGCCGCCGGTCCAAGCGAGCTGGTGGAACTCTGCCGCCCGCTGTTCGACGCCATCGGGCGCCAGACCTCCGTGGCCGGCTCCGAGCCGTGGCAGGCCAACGCGGTGAAGCTGTGCGGGAATTTCATGCTCGCTAGCATGATCGAGGCCTTCGGAGAAGCCTACGCGACGCTGCGAAAGGCGGGCGTCGATCCTCTCGTTTTCCTGGAAATCATCAACAGCCTGTTTGCGTCGCCGGTCTACGGAAACTACGGCCGCATCATCGCCGACGAGCAGTTCTCCCCGGCGGGATTCGCCTTGAAGCTGGGGTTGAAGGACATGCGCCTGGCGCTCGAAACGGCCGAGGAGTGCGCCGCGCCCATGCCGTTGGCCAGCCTCATTCGCGATCATCTCCTTTCCGCCATGGCGCATGGGCAAGCCGACCTGGATTGGTCCAGCATGGCGCGGGTGCTGGCGCGAAACGCGGGACTGTGAAGGCGCCGGAAACCAGCGTCCCGAGGAGTCGGGACGCGGCAGGCACGAGTGCCCGCGCCGCTGGGCTCACTGTTTTTCGCGGGCTTCGACGTAGCGGGCGGTCTTGGGATTGTCCTTGTTCCACTGCGGGGCCTCGGCGCTGTCCGCAATGTGGAAAACGCCCAACGCCACCGCGCCATCGACCTTGGCCATGTTGTCGTAGTCGAGCTTGGGCCACTCGTCGCCGGGGCGGTGATAGTCCGGGAAAATGTAACTGACCGAAAGCGTGGTCGATGGCACGCCGGCGTCGGCAAAAGCGGCGTTGTCGCTGCGGCCGAAAAACGAATCGCTGTTCTGTTCGTGCTTCACCACCCGGATGCCGGTTCGCTCGCCGGCCTTGCTCAAGAACGCGGCGATGTTGGTGTAGTCGAAGCCCGTGAGATTGAACTGGAGCAGGCGCGGGCCCTCGGTGTCGTCCGTGCGGCCAAGCTGCTCCAGGTTGATATCGGCGACGGTCTTGGCCAGCGGAAATACGGGGTGCTGGCAATAGTAACGCGATCCCAGCTCGCCCAGTTCCTCGCCGAACAGCGTCATGAAGACGATGCTGCGCCGGGGCCTCTGGGCCAGCGAGGCGAGCGCCTTCGCAATCTCCACCACGGACGACGTGCCGCTGGCGTCGTCGTTGGCGCCGTTGTAAATGTGGTCGCCATCGCCAGTGCCGCGAACGCCCAGGTGATCGTAGTGCGCGGTGAGCATCAGGTAGGTGTCTTCGAGCGCCGGGTCGGAGCCGCGCAGAACGCCGATCACGTTGCGCAGCTTGACGGGCGCCGCCGCCGGCGCCGGAATGTGCGCCGAAATCGTGACCTCTTGGGCAGCGGCCACCGCCGCCTGGATGGCGGCGTCCCACACCGCGAGAATGGGCACCTTGGCCCCCGCAGCCGAGGTATCGCGCAACCGCGGGCCGGCGCTGAGCCCTTGCCCGTGCGTTCGCACCGAAAGCACCAGAGCGGGCTCCAGCCTGATCACGGCGTTGGGAATGCCGCGGGTCACCGAGTACTGCGTGTCGGGAGGAATTACGAGGAGCAGCACCTTGCCGCGCACCTGGTCCGGCGTCAGGGCATCCAACGCCCTGGCGTCCTTCATGGTCACTTTGACCGCGGGCACATGGCTGAGATCGGCAGCGGCGGCTTCTTGCAGCCCCATCGATGCGTTTTCGGCCTTGATGACCCGGTCACCGGTTTCGAGCGTCAGTTCGAGGCCCTCCAGATTGGGTGTGACCGACGCATACGGCGCGGTCTGGAAGTAGCCGTCGTCGCCGGCCGGCTCCAGGCCCGCGCGGCGAAACTCCGCGGCGATGTATTCGGCCGCGATATCGAGGCCTTTCGAGGGCGTGCCTCGGCCCTCTAGCGCGTCGGAGGCGAGAAAGGAAACGTCGGCTTTCAAATCGTTGGCGGTAACTTTCGGCTGGACCTGCGCCGCGGCGCCGGCGACCACGATGGCCGCGAAAGCGGCCGCCAGGAATCTCTTCCCGTTCATTTGGCTCCTCGATGGCCCATGGGAATTCGAATCAGCACCCACGCCACCGCCGCGAATCCCGCCAGCGACAGCCACCCGCCCAGAGCCGGGTAGAAGCTGAATTCGTTGGCGCCGGTCAGCAGCTTGGTGAACGAGGTGATGCCCGACAAAAACGTCACCGCCAGCAGGATGCCCACGAGGGCTTCACCCGCGATCAACCCGGATGCCAGCAGCACGCCTTTCTCTTCGATCTTGGCGCGAAGCTCCGGCGCCCGCCGCGCGGCGATCTGGTCCGCCACCCACTTCAAAATGCCGCCCACGAAGATCGCGGAAACCGTGTCGAACGGCAGGTACATGCCCACCGCGACCAGCATCGGGGAACGTGCGCCGCACATGATCAGCGCGATCCCGAAAGCCGCGCCGATCGCGATCAGCCCCCACGCCATCTGCCCGCCCACGATCCCCTTGGCCAACTGCGCCATCAGGCCGGCCTGCGGCGCCGGGAGCGCGCGCCCGCCGATGCCGCCCGTCGCCAGGTTGGCCTCGTGCAGCGCCACAATCGGAAACATCAGAAACAGCGAGAGCACAATCACGGACACGATCTCCACCACCTGCATCTTCCAGGGCGTGCCGCCGAGCAGGTGCCCGGCCTTCAGATCCTGAATCAGCGACCCGGATACCGAGCAGGCGCAGGCCACCACGCTGGCCACCCCCAGCACCGCGGCCACGCCGCTCATCCCGTTGGCGCCGATGGCCAGCATCACCAGCGCGGAGAGCACCAGCGCCGAAAGCGTCAGCCCCGAGAGCGGCTGGTTCGAACTGCCCACCAACCCCACCAGGTATCCGCCCACGGCGGAAAGCAGGAAACCCGCCACCGTCATGATGGCGGCGGCAATAATGGCCGCCAGCCAGCTCCCCGTGAACAGGTAATAGATGATGGTGACCGCCACCACCAGCACCGCGGTTCCGAGCGCCAGCCATTGGAACGGGATGTCGCGGTCGGTGCGCGCGATATGGCGGCCTTCGTGCGAGGCTTTGGCCGATGCGCCGAGCGCGCCGGCGATGGATTCGACGATCGAGCCGCGCATCGAGAACAGCGTGTGGCACGCGCCCACCAGCATGGTGCCCACGGCGATGGGCCGCACGATGTTGTACCAGACCGAGTAGGAAAGCACGTCCCAGCCCGCGTTTTGCCCGGGGCCCAGAGGGCCCCCCAGGCGGTGCGGCAGGTCGGGATCGAAGAACAGCAGCAGCGGGATGAGAATCCACCACGCCAGTATGCCGCCCGATGCGTTGACCGCCGAAAGCTCCGGCCCGATGATGTAGCCGATGCCGATCAGCGCGGGCGAGAGGTTGGGCGTGGACCAGTAGATGCCTCCGGTGTGGACCACGTCGCCGATGGGCTTCTTTGCGAAATCGAAATGGTGCACCACCGATCTCGGAAAGGCGAGAAACCCTTCGACGTACTCGCGAAAGACTTGCAGGCCCTTGTCGGTCTTCAGGATTTGCAGCAGCCCGGCGAAGCCCATGGCGCCGAACACGTATTTAGGCGCGTCGCTGCCCTCGGCGCCGGCCTTGACCACCTCCGCGCTGGCCACGCTTTCCGGAAACGGCAGGCCGCTTTCCACGCACAGCGGCCGGCGCAGCACTATGATGAAGAAGACGCCGATCAGCCCGCCCACCAGCAGAATCGCCACGGATTGCCAATAGTGCGTCCGCAGGTCGGCCCACAGGTGTTTCCCGTCGATTTCCACCATCATGAACGCGGGGATGGTGAAGATGGCGCCGGCGACCAGGGCCTCCCCCACCGAGGCCGCCGTGCGCGTGATATTCTGCTCGAGAATCCCGCCGCCCCAGACGCGGAACACGGCGATGGCAATGACGGCGGCCGGGATGGTGGCCGCGATGGTCTGCCCCGCCTTCATGCCCAGGTAAGCGTTAGCCGCGCCGAAGACCAGCGCCAGCAGGAGGCCAAGCCCCACGGCTTTGAAGGTCATTTCGGGAGGGTCGGCGGGATGCTTCGTGTCCGGCATAAAGGGGGATGGTATCACGGGGGGACAGGGGCGAGTTGCGGTGCTGTTCAACTAACGCATTAGGTGGGGCGGATTGTACTACAAGAGTTGCAGGGCTAAATCCGTGTCTCGACAGAGTATCTTGCATCCTCGAGCGTTCATGAGGATTCCATCCAGATGCAGCAGCGCGTCGTCCGTTGAAACGAGAAGATCGGCATCAAATGCAATTGAGCTCGCCGCGTGTCGCGCATCGGCGGCCCGAATGCCACGCGTCTACAAATCAAGTTGCTGAAGCTGAAGGCGGACCGTTCCAGACGTTAGGTCGAGCACTAACACGTTGAATAGCTCAACGACTATCTGTACCTGCGTGGTTATCGACCGTGCCGCTGGAATCAACAACGTGTCGGCGCGAGAAACACCCTTTGCGGATTGAGCGAGCAACCGATAAAGAGCTTCTTCCACCTCGTAATATGTCAGACAGGACGTAGCGCCGATATGGGTGCTGCCGACTTTTTCGAACAGGCGCTCGGCATCAGCGGCGATCTCTGCCGGTGAGCGTCCCCGCCGCTCCGACGATCTTAGGATTGCGGCCGCGTTGCCGCGAGTGCTGAGGAAGTCGATGAATACGCCCGTATCGAAGTAGACGCGCACTACGCAGCCCTAAGATGCGTGACGAGTTCTTCGGGAGTGACGACCCTGGGCTTCCCCGCTAGCACCAGGTTCTTAAGGAGTGCGTCCCTCGTGACAAGGAAATCGCATGTATCGGCGCTGCTAAGGATGAGAATGTCATTTGGGTGAGTCAAGCGATTCCTTAGAGCCCGCACGCGTGGAAGCAGAGCCTCGGCTTTCGCGATATCCACTGGCAGCACTCGCAAATGGTCCCTGATTCGTTCGAATTCAGGTTGTCCGGTGGCATCTGCCGCAAGAAGAAGTTCCTGCAGCACAATCGGGTTAACAGCAAAGCGAATTCGACCATCTGCTTCGGCGGAAAACAACTGTGCCGCCGACGGCTCGCCCCGGAGGTAGCCGATGATCACGTTTGTGTCCAGGAACACCAGAGGGCGCTTCGGGGCAAAATGTTCGCCCTGTTCGCGCGGTTCGGTCTTGAACACAACTTCCATTTCTCAATTGTATACGAGTGCGGACCATTCGGGCTGACGGTCCCCCCATCCCGCCCTTACAGGCGCCCGGCGGCATCTTCGTCGGCGTAGACGGCCACGATCTCGCCGAAATATACCCGGTGATAATCGCCCTGGGCGTAGAATTCGTCTTCGACGGCCTGTGGCAGCGTGTCCGGCGCCAGGTCGTTGCGGTGAAGCGTCCGGCACTCGTAGTGCACCACGCATTCCCGGATGATGGGAGGCCGCACCTGCCGGCTCCGAACCGCCGTCAGGCGGTTTTCCAGGAACTTGTCGTGGTCCCTGCCGGAGACCGCGCCGCAGTGGGCCACGGCTTCGGCCAGCTCGCGGGGCGGAACGTTGACCGTGAAATCGCCGCCGGCTTCCTCCAAGCGGGTGTAGGAGTAGCGCGAGGGCCTCACCAGTACCAGGAAGACCGGCCGCGACCAGATGGAGCCGATGGTTCCCCAGCCGATGGTCATGACGTTGGGCTTGCCGTCCGCGCCGGCGCTCACCAGCAGGAGCCCATCCTCGCGCATGCGGCGTATGGTTTGAGCGAAGTAATCCGTATAACGAACCGCTACTTTGGGCATCGTGGAGTTTCCTCGACGCTATGATACACCCTCCGCCGGGCTGAGTACTAGGACTCTCCCCTTACCCCTAGAACTTTCAATAACTTGGGACCCATGGCACACTCGAATTGGGTTCGAAACACTATGAAATACAACTGGAATCAACTGATATCGCAACCGGCACTGCAAGGCCGGCCGGTGGAGCAGGCCGATGCCGGGGAGCGCCGCGAAACTCAGCGCGCCGAAGTCATCCGCGCCAGTGCCAACAGGCTGTACATGGTGGGAGAGCTGGCACGGGCGGCGCAGTTGCTCATGGAACTGGAAATGCAGCCGAGCTGGGCAAGCTAAAGCATGCCCCACCGGTCACACTAGCAGACCGGTGACGGCGATGGCCGCCCCCGCGATTCCAGCCACGATTCCAATTACCGGAAACAAGCGTTTGCGCGAGATGAAGTACAACGAACTCAGAACCAGCGCGATTTCGAGCAGCCCTTCGCCCAAGTCGTAGCGCAACGCTCGGTGTTCGGCGGCTTCGGCCGCGCTGGCGTCCCGCTCCGCTTCTTCCTGGATCTTCTTGCCGCGCGCGTCATAGTCTTTCTCTTGCGCGGCGTACCTGGCGACCAACTTTTCGGTGGCATCGCCCTTGGCGCCAAGTGCGCCGATGAGGCTCTCGCCGAGCTCCAGGTTGTGATACTTCACACGGGTGGACTGGTAGTGCGCCCAGGCGTCGTTGGCCGAGGATTTCTGCATGATGGCCTCCGTGTGGGTGCGGTGCGATGCAATCGTGACGATGGCCAAAGCCACCGCCAGCAGGGCCGCCAGGACGCCGACCCGTTGTCCCGCCGGATCGATAGCGTGCTCGCTTTCGTGATGAATCTCGAGTTCAGGCATAATTGTATTCCCTGTATTATCTCAATAAGGAGTCTGATATGCGAAACGATCCATTACGCCGCCGCTTCGTGCTGGGGCTGGTCCCCACGGGGGCTGTCGCGGCCGCCGCTCGACCGCAAGGCCGCCCGGCCACGGCCACTGGCCAGGCCGGCTTCAATGTACGCGACCATGGCGCCGTCGGCGACGGCGCACATCTCGACACCAAGGCGATCCAGGATGCCGTCGATGCCTGCGCGCGGGCGGGCGGAGGAACGGTCTTCTTTCCCGCGGGCGCGTACCTCTCCGGAACCATCGTGCTGAAGAGCCGGGTGACGCTCGATCTGGACGCCGGCGCGGTGCTGCTCGGCAGCAAGAACCTGCAGGACTATCCATCCTTCGTGCCCGCCTTGCGCTCTTTCACCGACACGTACACCGAAAGGAGCCTCATTTACGCCGAGGGTTTGCAAGATATCGGCATACGCGGGCGCGGCGTGATCGACGGGCAGGGCGCCGCTTTCAAAGGTCCGTACAAAGTGCGGCCCTATATGATGCGTTTCGTGAGCTGCCGCAATGTTTCGGTGACGGATGTCGGCATCCAGGACTCGCCCATGTGGGTGCAGCACTACCTGGCCTGCGACGAAGTGGAGATCCGCGGCATCCGCGTCCATAGCCGCGTGAACGGCAACAACGACGGCATCGATATCGATGGCAGCCAGCGCGTGCGCATCTCCGACTGCGAAATCACTTCCGGCGACGATGCCATCGTGTTGAAGGCCACCGCGGACCGCCCGTCGAAGGACGTGGTCATCACCAACTGCGTGTTGAGCACGGCGTGCAACGCCCTCAAGCTGGGCACCGAATCGAACGGCGGCTTCCAAAACATCGTCATCTCGAACTGCACGATTTATGACACCCGCCTAGCCGGCATTGCGATCGAAATGGTGGACGGCGGGGTGCTGGACCGGGTCGGCATTTCCAATATCGTCATGAACGGGGTGGCGACGCCGGTTTTCATCCGTCTGGGCGACCGGGCGCGGCCGTTCACCGAGGGCGGCGCGCGCCCGCCGGTTGGCAAACTGCGCAACGTTTCGATCGCCAACGTGCAGGCCGCGGGCGCCGGCGGCGTGGGATGCGCGATTGCGGGCCTCCCCGGCCATGCCATTGAAAACGTCGTTCTGGAGAATCTGCGGCTGACGTTTGCCGGAGGCGGCAAGCGGGCGGACGCCCGCCGCGAGATCCCCGAGAACGCCGAGAAATATCCCGAGCACAGCATGTTCGGCACGCTGCCGGCGTACGGATTCTATTGCCGCCACGTGAAGGGCCTGAGCCTGCGCAACATCGAGACAAGCTTCCTCCAGGACGACGAGCGGCCGGCGCTGGTCTGTGACGACGTGGAAGGTCTCGAGTTAGCGAGTTCGGCTCTTGCGGGCGCTCCCGAAGCCGAGCCTTCGGTGCGCCTGAAGCAGGTGAAGGGTGCCTTCGTGCACGGCTGCCGCGCGCCCGGACGCGTCCGGACCTGGATGGAGGTATCGGGCGACCGGAGCGAGCGTGTCAGCGTGATGGGCAACGATCTGGGCAACGCGCGCAAGGCGGTCGATATTGCCGGCGATGTCGCCCAGGATGCCGTGTTCCTGAACGGCAACCGCGTTCAGGGGCCGTAGGCGCGCGCGGCATCGCGGAACCAGACCAGGTTCTCCCAGGGCGTCAACAGGGGAGTCGTGCAGCTCGAGGCAAAGATGAAATGACGCTTGTCCCCCATGGACGCGAACAATGCGCGGACATATTCATGCAGGCGGCTCTCCGCGTCTTGCATGATCTCCAGGTGAGGCGCGTCCATGCCGCCGTTTACGGTGAAGCGGTCATACCCCGTCATGCGGCGCGCCTCCGCTAGCGGCACGTTGCCCATGGGCGGCGGCGTGAGCCCTTCCAGGCAGTCCACCCGGGACTCTCCCACCAGGGGCATGAGCGCCCGGTTATGGCCGCAGGCGTGGACCACGAAAATCTTGTTCCGGTTGTGAATGATTTCGGCCGCGCGCGTGAAAAAACGTCGGCAGAAATCCTTATAGAAACGGGGCGGATAGAAAGCCGAATCCAGGTTGTCGAGCGAGATGAAGACCTGCGCGTCGGGGTTGTCCACCGTGCTCTCGAGCAGCCGCAGGGCCTTCTTTTCATGGATGCGGGCCAGCGCCTGCATCTCCTCCGGGTGATCCGCCAGGAAGAGGCTGGCGTTCTCCGGGCCGGCCAACCAGTGGAGCGCCTTGAGGGGCGATTCGGTGATGTGCGCCATCATGACGCCGTCATCGCCCACGCCCTCCACCCAGCGATGAAATTCGGCGGCGTCGAAGGCGTATTCCCGAGCTTCCAGCAGAAAGCGGATGGCTCGGTACTCGCTCCAGTCCTTCCACCAGTGCTCGGATTCAAAGTCGGCGCCGGCCTGCTCGGTCAGGGTCCAGGTTTGAGTGAGCGTCCCGTATGGCGTCACGAACCTGCGCCGCCGTTGGCTGGTGTGCGGAGGGTAGCGATTGAAGGCGGTCACCAGCGGACGATTATAGACGCTTTCCCCGCTGTACTCTTCGGAGAACTCACCGGCCGTATAGACCTCGCGGGTGGCGTGCTGGGTGTCCCATCGCGCCAGGATGTCGGCGCCCAGCGCCCGCATGGCGTCGAAGGGATGCCGGGCGCCCGCCAGCGCCGGCGGCAGCGTACCGGTGACGAGGCGGTTGTAGAACCAGTAGTAGAGGTTGGGGCAAAAGGGGACCGTGTCCGGGCGCTCGCCGCGAAATGCGGCGAGGATGCGCTGCTTTCCGGTCATGCACCCAGTGTAGTGCGCCGCGCAGACTTCCAGCATCGTGATCATCGCCGAGACCACCGAGCCCGCCCTGGATTTGCGCAATGCCGAGGTGTTCAATCGCATCCTGTTCACGCGCGACGGACGGACGCCCACCGGCGTCACCACGCGCGCGGCGTGGTGCAACATCCCGAAGAACCGCGTCTCGCCACCACGGATTTCTACCAGGCCGGAACCTCTTCCAACTTCGGACGCCTCGGCCTGACGACGGATGTGTTCCCGATCGACCACTCCAACGAACAGGTCTACATTCCCGACGACGGCAGTTTCGAATTCAAGGGTCCCAGCCGCGCCTATGGCTACGAAGCCAAGCTCTCCATCGCCTTGACGCGTCATCTCGCGCTGAATGGCGGACTCACCAAGATCGGCAATGCGTTCTTCCAGGGAGGCGACCATCGCGTCTACGTGGATAGCGCGCCGCACTTCGTGGCCAACGCCGCACTTTATCCGCTGACGGCGGTTGCGGGCCTCACGTTCCGGTTGCGAGGCAAGTAGGGGAGGGCCGCCAGCCGGGTTGTCAGACCACTACGCGCAAGCCGAGGTGCCGGGCAAACGGATTAAAACCCCTGTCATTGTGCAGTAAGTCGAGCCCGCTCTCGATGCATCGGGTGGCAATCGCCGTATCGATGGTCTTGCGAACGGTCACGCCGAGGTTGCGCAGCGCCCGGAAATTCTTCGCCGCTTGAATCGCGATTTCCTGCCCGCCCAACTCTACGACCATCAACGAAGTCAGCATTTTTCGGGCTTGGTGGAAGTCTCGTTGGCCCGCGGCCCGGAGCCTGGGCCTGCGCGGCGAGGAACAGGATGAAAGAGCGCAAAGGACGACGATAAGCCGGCGAATGGGTGGCACTGTGGGCGCAGCCGCCTGCTACTCGCCAATCCGCTGGTAGATGGTGTAGCTGGAGTTGCGGAACGCGACGCGGTATTCGTCGCGCAAGAGGCGCAGCATGTAGGCGTGAATTGCGGGATCGAGCGCCGCCGAATGCTCCAGCCACCCGCTGTAGATGGCGTTGGCGGCAATGAAGGGAGGCCGCCGGCCGCTGAAATAACCAAGCCTCCAATCGTCCACCATGCCGGAGTCGAAGCCGAGTGCGAAGGCGAACTCTCCGGCGGCGATGATGCCGGGAGGCGACCCGGAGCGTCGCAGGAAGGCAAGGGCGTTTTCATAATCCCAGCGCTCCGGCGTTACAGAAAAGCTCCTTCCAAGAGCGGTGAACTGAACGGCGGCAAATAGGATTAGCGCGGCCACCAGAACCCGTAGCCGGGCGCGGCGCGCCCGGGAAAACAGAAAATGCGCATAGATTGCGAGCAGCGCGCCGGCGAGCGGCAGAGTGTGTGTCAGATAGCCGGAGCTCTTGAACCCGTCCAGGATCGCCAAGGTCAAATACTCCAGCAGCCCCACACCCAGCAGGGCACGATAGCCGCGATGATTTCGCAGGGAGGGCGTCAACAAGCACCCAGCCACTCCGAGCGTATAGATCAGAAGGGCGAAAAGCTGTGTGCGGCCGGCCGCGCTGGTTGCGTAGCGGCCGAAGGGAACGCCGTAACGCAAGAAATACTCGCCTTTCAGCGCCCTCAACGCTCCCAGCAAGGAAGTCGCTCCCGCCAGCCGGTTTACGCCGGTGAACTCGGTTCCAATTCCCCCGATGTTGCCGAGGATCTGCCTGGCGAACTGGGACGGAGCTTGCAATGCATAGAGGCCCCATGCCGAGAGAGCGGCGGCGTAAGGGGCGACGAGAAGCCAGAAGTTGCGCCAGCCAAGACGGCGGCGGTCGAAATAGAGTGTGAGGAGCAGCAGGCCGGACGCATACAACTCACCGCAGGGGTGGGTGAGGCAACTCGCCGCTGTCAAGGCGTTTCCGGCAAGGATAGCGCGGGGGAGGGATCTTTCGCGCAGGTGAAGGTAGGCGAGCCAACCCAGGGTTCCGAATGCCGCGCAGGTGGCGTCGGGGCGTCCCAGCGCGGCGAACATGAGGAAGCGGGAATCGGTGGCGGGGATCACGATCGAGAGCAGAGCGATGCCACGGTTGCCGGTGAGCGATGAAACGATCCCATACCAGGCCAGCAAAACCAGCGCATCCGCCACGATCGACAGGCAGCGCAACGGGAGAAGGCCGAAGCCAAACAGGCGGTACCACAGCGCTTGCAGGAGCGGATGTAGAGGCGGAATCCAATACGTATGGCGATCGATTCCCTCCATCCACGTACCCTTGGACTCAAGAATCGTGGTGCCCAGATAGCCCTTGTGGATCAGCGTGAATGCCGGGCTGGCAAACCAAGCCTCATTGTCCCAGATGTAGCCGGCGACGGCGGTCCAACCGGCCAGGAGGAGATAAACAATGAGTACGGCCCCAAGCAGCGCACCATGCCGGTAGCGGGTCATGCGTCCGCGATGGCGGCTTCCACCTACTTCTTACGCTTGGCGCGCCAAGCAGCGAAGCCGATACCGGCTAGCCCTGTGGCCAGCAAGGCGATGGTGCTCGGTTCAGGCGTGACCACCTCATCCGCGAGCGCAAAGGGCGCAAAGGCGACCAGCCCCAGGAGGAACAAGGAGATTTTCATTGGTTCCTTTCTCGTACCGAATATACAGCAGGCCAAATCATAGCACGGAGGAGCGGCGGGAGGGAAGGGCCAGGTGACACGCGGAATGGCTTTACCAGTCCACGCGAATCCCGAACTGGACGATGCGCTTTTCCAGCACCGTGCTGGAGGGCTGCAGGAACGAGGCCGAGGGCTGCGCGTTGCCGAGCGAATCCACCGCCACGGCGGTGTTTAGCGCGGTGATGTTCTCGCGGTTGAACAGGTTGTTGACCTCGGCGATGAACTTGGGCTTGATGCACTCGCAGATGACGAAGAAGCTCCGGGTGTAGCGCACGTCGAACTGGTAGATGTCGGGTCCGCGGACCGTGTCCCGGCCGATGAACAGCGGGCGGGTGGCGGCTTTCGTATCGTTGTTCAGGTTCTTGGTGGAGGTGACGTTCTGCTCGTCGCCCGCGGAGAAGTTGCCCAGCAGCGCCAGCTCGTTGTGGTTGGCCAGCCAGCTCCAGGCCTTGTTTGAGGAAGATGTGTGGGGCGCGAGGAAGGCAGTGAGGGTCAGCGCCGACGGCCGGTTCACGTGGCTGTTGCCGCGGTCGCGCTGGCGGCTGGTGTTGTCCTCGATGAACACGTTCTCTTCGAAGCTGTTGGAATCCGGCGCGTCGCTGATGGAGTGCGACCAGGTGTACGAAGCGCTCACCTGGAAGCCCTGGGCGATGCGGTGCTGGAAGTTCACAACCATCGCGTTGTAGCTGGTGATGGCGCCCACGTCCTGAAGAGTGATGTTGTTGAATCGCGAATCCAGGCGCGTGGCGGCGCTTTGCGTGGCGGAATAGATGGGCCGGCCGTCGGCCAGGTAGCCGGTGGGATTGACCAGGTTCAGGTTGCGGAGGTAGGTGAGCTCGCGCGCGCCGGTGTTGACGTACCCCACCGTCAGTGAGTCGTTCTTGGTCAGGGCCCGAGTGACCTGGAAGCTGCTGTTGATGGTATAAGCGTTGCGGAAATTCGGGGTGATGGTGGTGATGTCGGCCGATGGCGGAACCACGCCGGGCGTCAAGGTCAGGACCTTGGGAAAAGCGGGCGCCAGCGGCGAAGCGGCGGGAATCGACGCCGAATAGGCCTGGGGGTTGCCGCTGTTGATGAACGTGTTGTACCAAAGATTCGTAGGCACGGGCTCGTAGAACATCCCGATGCTGGCGCGCACCACGGTCTCGGGCGTGACGCTCCAGGCCAGGCCGAGACGGGGCGCGAAGTCCTTACCCGGTGTGCGGAAGTGCTGCGAGTAGCTGAAGGGCGCGTTGGGATCGGCGGCGGGACCCTGGAACCGGTCGTAGCGCACGCCGAAAATCAACAGCAGGTTGGGACGCGCCTGGAAGCTGTCCTGCGCGAACCAGTTCCAGAAGAAGGAGTGATACCACGCGCCGGGCAGCCCGATCACGGTGGCGTAAGTATTGTACGAAAACGGATTGCCGGCCTTGGCCGCGAGATACTGCGCCACCGAAGCGAAGTTGTACTGGCTGTAGACGTCGGCGGTTTGCGTGTCCTGGTTCTGTTGGAAGCCGAATCCGGCTTTGAGGGTGTGCGCACCGCGGATTACCGTGACGCTGTCGTTGAGGTTCGGAATCTTCTCCTGGTAGCGGTCGCCCACACCGGTGCTGCCATTGAAGATGGCCACGCCGCTGATGTTGATCTGCGGTCCCGTCCCGGTGAGCGGATCGGCGAAATGGTGTTCGTTGCGATAGGGCCAGCCGAAGCGGAGTTCGTTCAGGACCGTGGGGGAGAAGGTCGACAAAACCTGGGCGCCCAGCACGTGCGCGCGGTCCCGGAAATCGGAAGCGGCATCCAGGGCGTTCTTGCCTCCCACCGCGGTGTTGAACGGATACTCGTTGCGGAAATAGTTGTAACGCAGGAAGACCTGGTGCTTGTTACTGACGTTCCAATCCACCCGGAAGTTCAGGAACTGGGCGTGCTGCACGCTGGGCGCTACCACCAGCAGACTGGCGGGAAGCCCGATGGCGGCGGCGTCGGAGGCGGCGATGGTATTGGGCGCGGGCAGGCCGCGCTTCAGGTGCTCGTAGCCGCCGAAGACGAACAGCTTGTCCTTGACAATGGCGCCGCTTGCGTTGACGGCGTAGTCGGCCAAACTGAGGTCCGGTTTGGGCGAACTGAGGGCCAGCAGCATGGGCCGGGCGGCGAGGGCGATGGGCCGGCCGATGTAATAGAACTCGCCGTGCGGGGTATTCGTTCCGGAGTTCGTGATGACGTTGTAAATGTTACCGGCGGTGTCGCCGAACTCCGGCGCGAAGCTGTTGGAAACGGTCTGGACTTCGCGCACATAGATATCGGAGATGGGGAAGAGGCGCAAGCCATAGCGGTCGGTTTCGGTGTCCACCATGCCGTCCATCTGGTAGTTGATGCGGTCGAGCAGCCCGTTCATGTTCAGCGTGCGCGGGATGCCCAGCTCGGCATTGGGATGGCCGCTGACGCCGGGCTGAAAGATGATGAAGTTGTACGGGTTGCGGGAAGTGAGCGGCAGGTTATCGATCTCTGCGTGGCCGATGGTGCGGCCGGTGTTGACGCGCGAGGGTTCGACGATGGCGGCCCCGCCGGTGACTTCGATTTCGGTGGTGACCGCACCCACGTTCAACTGAACTTCCACGACTGCTTCGGCGCCGGCAGTGAGCGCGACTCCGGGGTGGCGTTCCTTCTCGAACCCTTCCTTCTCGATGGTAACGGTATAACTGCCTAGCGGCAGGTTGGGAAACACGTAGTAGCCGTTTTCGTCGGTGGCGATCTGGCGGGTGAAGCCGGTATCGTCGTTGAGAATAGTGACCTTGGCCTGCGGGACCGAGGCGGCCGCGACATCAGTTACGCGGCCGCGAATGCTGCCGTTGATGGCTTGCGTTTGAGCCAGTGCGGGCCGCCAGCTCAGCGTGGTGAAAAGCACGCTGGCCAGCAGCAGAAAACGTGGAGTCAGCTTCGAGGACTTCAACATGTTACCCTCCCCTGATTCAGTAGATTGAACTGCCTTTGGAACGAGTATCGCGCCTTTTCGCGGTTTCCGTCAAGAGCGCGCCAAGGTGGGGCACGCTTTAGCCTGCCCAGACCACATGTTGCATTGCGTAGCAGTCTTAGAAAACAATGAAGTCATGCCGCACCTGTGTTACCGGAGGGGTTTTGGGTCCGTGCCGATCATCGGCCTTTTGTTCGGTCTGCTGTATGCCCAGACGTCCGAATCCGTTCCCGTGGATGCGGACCGCGGAGCCGCGAGCCTGACGCGCTGGTTGCACGCCCTCAAGACGCGCGCCAGCCTGATCATGATTACGGCTCATCCAGACGACGAAGACGGCGGCATGTTGGCCTTCGAAACCCGTGGCGCCGGCGCGCGCGCCACGCTGCTCTCGCTCAACCGCGGCGAAGGCGGCCAGAACGCCACGTCGCCCGATCTTTACGACGCACTGGGGCTGGTGCGCACCCAGGAATTGCTGGCCGCTGACCGATATTACGGCGTCGATCAATATTGGACGCCCGCCATCGACTACGGCTTTTCGAAAACCCGCGAGGAAGCTCTGGAGAAGTGGGGCCACGACCGAGTGCTGGCGGACGTGGTGCGCGTGATCCGCATGACTCGTCCCCTGGTGATTACATCGGTATTCGTAGGCGCCCCGACCGACGGCCACGGCCAGCACCAGGTAGCCGGCCAACTGGCGCAGGAGGCTTTTGTGGCCGCCGGCGATCCGAATCGTTTCCCGGAGCAAACCCGGGAGGGACTCCGGCCATGGTCTCCGCTCAAGGTTTACGCGCACGTGCCCTTTTTTTCCGCCACGCCCCAGGGAATGTACGACTACGCCACCGACAGATACGTGCCGGTGCGTTTTTTCGATTACATCCACAAGACGTGGTCCAGCGAGACGCCTGCCACCAACCTGGAGATCGCGGAAGGCGATTACCTTCCCGCCATGGGCCTGACGTATTTGCAGATTGGCCGCCAGGGCCTGGGCTTTCAGAAGAGCCAGAATGACGGCATCGCCATTCCGCCGCCCGCGCCCTTCGCCTCCGCCTACCACCGTTACGATTCGCGCGTGCCCGCGGCCGCGCACGAGGAGTCGTTCTTCGACGGCATCGACGTTTCCATCAACGGCATCGGCGCCCTGACGCCCTCGGAGCCGGATTTCCTGAAGAGCGGACTGGCGGAAATCGCCAAGCTGGCGGACCAGGCCTCCAGCCAGTATCACCCCGACCGCCCGCAAGCGATCGCGCCAGCGCTGGCCGGCGGCCTCAACGCCACGCGCGCGCTCATCGGCCGGGTCCGCGCCGGCAACCTGCCGGAACCCGGCAGGTCCGACATCCTTTTCGAATTGGGCGTGAAAGAGCAGCAATTCGAACACGCCCTAGCGGAGTCTCTGGGGCTTTCGCTCCAAGTCACGGTGATGGCGGATCGCCCGCAGGGCCCGTTCGGACCGTTCGCGCCGGCCTCGCCGACATTTACCATCGGGATTCCCGGGCAGACTTTCGGAGTTCAAGTCATCTTTCTGAACCAGAGTCCCGAAGCCGTGAATGTGGAAGCGGTGTCGCTCGAGGCCTCAGATGGCAAAGCTTGGAAGATCGAGAGCCGCGGCGATGCGCGCTTTTCGGTCACCGTGCCGCCGGATGCGGCCCTCACCCGTCCGTACTTCACGCGGCCCGACGAGGAACAGGCCTACTACGATTTGACCGATGCGCGGTACCGCAATCTGTCGCTGGCGCCGTATCCGCTATCCGCAACCGTGCGGGTCTCGTACCGGGGCGCCGCCGTGCGTCTTTCGCAGGTGGTCCAGACCGTCGAGCGCATTCCGGGCTTGGGAATGGAACCCCAACCGCTGCTGCTCGGTCCCGCGATTTCCGTGACCGTGGCCCCGTCCGCGGGCGCGGTTCCCGTGGGAGCCGCGTCCTTCGCTTTCGCCTGCGCCGTGCACAGCAACGTGAAAGGACCGGCGCACGGCACTCTTCGATTGCGCCTGCCCGCCGGCTGGCATTCGACGCCGGAGGCCGCCGCCTTCTCGATGGATCGCGATGGCGAAGACCAGACCGTGGCCTTCTCGGTTCTCCCGGATGTGGTGCAGCCTGGAGAGCACCGCATCACGGCGGTCGCCGAATATCAGGGCAAGAGCTACGAGGAAGGGTATCGGCTGGTTGGTTATCCGGGTTTGCGCCCCTATCCTTATTACCGCGCCGCCGTCTACCGCGCGGTCGGCGTGGACGTGAAGACGCCGGCGGGCTTGCGCATCGGCTATCTGCCGGGCACCGGCGACGACGTCCCGCGGGCTCTCGAGAATCTCGGGTTGAGCGTCCGCATTCTGGCCTCGAGTGACGTCGCCCAAGGGGATCTCTCCGGCTACGACGCCATCATTCTTGGCACGCGGGCCTACGCCGTGCGTCCCGAGCTAAAAGCCGCCAACAAACGCCTGCTCGATTACGCCAGGGCCGGTGGCGTGCTCATCGTGCAATACAACTTGCAGGAGTTCGACCAGAACTACGGGCCTTACCCGTTCAGCCTGGGAAATAATCCGCAGAAGGTGGTGGATGAAGGCTCGAAGGTGCGCTTCCTGAAGCCGGAAAGCCCCGTGTTCACGTGGCCCAATCGGATTTCGGAAACGGATTTTGCGGGCTGGGTGGAGGAGCGCGGCCATGGTTTCATGCAGTCCTGGGATGCGCGTTACGAAGCCCTGGTGGAAACCAACGATCCGGACCAGGACCCGCAGCGCGGCGGATTGCTCCTGGCGCGCTGCGGCAAAGGCGCTTACATTTACGATGCGTTCGCCCTCTACCGCCAGTTGCCCTCCGGCGTGCCCGGAGCCTATCGCATTCTGGCGAACCTGGTCAGCCTCGGCAAGAACCCCGCGTGGATGGCGGGAAACCAATGAGCCACAGCCCAGGCGATGGCGGCGCGTTTCCCGCGCCTATCTACGCCGAGACCGTCCTCGGCCCGAACTTCGAAGACGCCAAGAAGCACTTCCTCGATGCGCTGATCGAGATTCATTACGCGCACACGCGCATGCTGGCGGCGCAGGGGATACTGACCGCCTCTGAGGAGCGGCTGCTCCGGGAAGCGCTCGACGGGCTCGACCTGGAAGAGATCGCGCGCGCCCGCTACGACGGCTCCTGCGAGGACCTGTTCTTTTTCATCCAAGGCCTGTTGCGGCGCGCCTGCGGGGACCTGGCGGGCAAGATGCACGCCGCGCGCAGCCGCAACGATATCGACATCACTCTCTTCCGCATGGCGCAGCGGCGGCAATTGCTGGGCCTCGCTTCGGCCATTGCCGAACTGCGGGCCGTGCTGCTCCACCTGGCCGCGCGGAACCTCGAAACCGTGATGCCGGCGCACACCCACACGCAACCGGCTCAGCCCACTACCCTGGCCCATTATCTCTGCGCCGCCATTGAATTCCTGGGACGCGATTCGGCCCGCATCCAGGCCGCGTTCGCGCGCGTCAACTTGTGCCCGCTGGGCGCTTGCGCCATCACCACCACCGGCTTCCCCATTGACCGGCGCATGACCGCGCGCCTTCTGGGCTTTGAGGGGCTGGCCGAAAACTCCTACGGCGCCATCGCGTCCGTCGACTACCTCACCGAGCCGGCCGCCTCGGTGGCCGTGGCCATGGTCAATCTCGGCAAGTTTGTGCAGGACCTGCTGCTGTGGTCCACGCACGAGTTTGGTTTTCTGCGCCTTTCCGATGCGTTCGTGCAGTCCTCGAGCATCATGCCGCAGAAACGCAACCCCGTCTCTCTGGAACATGCGCGCGTCCTGACCAGCCGCGCGCTCGGCGAAGCGCAGGCGGTATTGCTGTGCGCGCACAACACGCCTTTCGGCGACATCAACGACAGCGAAGACACTCTCCAGCCGCTGGTCTTCACCATGTTCGCCGACGCTTTGCGCGGGCTGCGTCTGCTGGCGGGCCTTCTCGCCACCGCCCAGGTCGATCGCGACCACCTGGCGCGGCGCGCCGCCGCGGATTTTCTCACCGTCACGGAACTCGCCGATTCGCTGGTCCGCCACACGGGGATGAGCTTTCGCGAGGCCCATGCGCTGGTCGCCCGCGCGGTCGAGGCCTCCGGCGCGGACGACCGGCCCGCCGCCATCGCCCAAGTGTTCCTGAGCCAGAATCCATCGCTGGGCGTGGACCAGGCGTTTGTCGAGCGCGCTCTGGACCCCGCAAATTTCGTGCGGATTCGCCAGGCGCCGGGAGGGCCGGCGCCGGAGGTGGTTGCCGAAGCGCTCTCGCGGGCCGGCGCCGAGCAGCAAGAAATCGAAGAATGGATCCGGTCGAAGCAGGAGATGCTCGACGCCGCGCGGCGCGAGAACCGCGCGACTTTGGGTTGAATGGAACACTACAACGCCCGCTACGTCTGGCTGATCTCGATTGCCGCCGCGCTGGGCGGACTCTTGTTCGGCTACGACTGGGTGGTGATTGGCGGCGCCAAGCCGTTCTACGAGAGATATTTTCAGCTCAACACCGAACAACTTGTCGGTTGGGCCAACAGTTGCGCGCTGCTGGGCTGCCTTCTCGGCTCCCTGCTCGCGGGCGGGCTGAGCGATCGATTCGGGCGCAAGATCCTGCTGATTCTCTCCGCGTTCCTGTTTACGGTCTCCTCCGTTTTGACCGGTTGGGCGTCACCGTAACCTTCAACCTTATTTCACCTGTAGTGCCCTCTTCTCAACCGAATAGGCAGGAATCTGCTGCCGGCCGCCGGGCTGATGAGGGAACGCGCGGACACACGATTGCGTCAGTCGAGCGGAGGCCAAGCCCATCTCCGCGCGGCCGAATCAAAGCGAATCAAAGTGTTCGTTGCTATCCCGCGCGGAGCCGCCTGCGCATCGCGGCTAGTCCGATCAAAGCGGCGCCACAAAGCGTCAGTGTCGCCGGTTCCGGCAGTCCGCTCTGCTGGGGCGTGCCGGAGAGATTGAACGCGAGTTCGGTTACGTTATCAAAGAACAAATCCGTCCTCGCGCGGTATGCGGAGGTGTTAGGGTAGTTCGTGACCACCCAGTAGGCTTGGACCATATTGCCAGTGGCGCCGGTCAACTCCAGCCAGTACTCGGTCCCGCCGGCTGCGTTAAAAGGGGTCTGTAGGTCGAAGATCACCCGCCAGGCATCGCCGCTGCCGAACCATGGACGCCCGGAATCGACTGCTGCCAGGTTCAAACCCCACCCGCTGGCTAGGATTGCGCCGGGGGCGCCGCCGCTGTCGGCACGAAGCTGGTAGGTAACGTCGTTGTCCCAACCTGTGATGCGGGATATACACATAGCTTCGCACACAGGAACCAAACGACTGGCACTTCGTCAACGTGAGGCTGGCCGAAGACGTGGAGAAGCGAAAGCTGTTCCGGCGAGTCGCCGTTGGGCCCATTCAACCTTGTTGTTTGCGCCTCCTGGCTAGGAGGAAGATCGCCCCGCCCAGCGCAGTCACACTGATAGTGGTTGGTTCCGGCGTGCCCGAGCTGGGCACGGTGAGCACCGATGAAATGGCGTAAGCATGGTAATAGTCAGATGATGCGACGGATTGACTGGCGGAGATCCACGTTGCGTCGTTCATTCCCGTTATTCCCCACCACACCCTTGCCGATCCGAGGGTATACCCGGTAAATGAAGTTCCATCGGCGTTCGATCCGCTCCAGGCATAGTAGCCGGGGATCGCTGAGGAGCCATCTTGGAAGGTGTCGATACCATGCGCGTCTAGGAGCGAGCCGGAAAACAGTCCTGCAGTCCCGTTCGCTACCAGATTGCCGCTGAGATCGTAGATCGGAGCCGTGGACGACCCAATGTTACTGACTACGTTGGTTGTCGCCGTGGAACCAATGACAAGCCATGACGCACTCAAGTTTTGCAATGCGGTTACAGTGTTTGCAGACGTAGTCACAAAACTGTTGTAATCGGCAATATTGGAAGAAGTGGCATAGGTGCTCTCGTGTGTGACGAACACAAGACGGTATTGGTCGCCTGGATTGAGACCAGGAGGGACTGTGACGACAGTCCCCGCAGTCGAGCGGGATGCCATCTCTAGCACGGCGATCACCAAGACCACCGTTTCCTTAAAACTCGCACGTAATCTCATAAGACCTCCGTCAGATTGGAGAGGCTACCGTAGGGTCTGAAATATGTCAATCTGGGTGCAGATCCTGCCAGATCCCTCACTTCGGGGGTGCCCGCTCTCATGATTGCCTCGCGCAACCGCATTTCTGCAAGAGTTCGTCGTTTATGCGCCAATGTAGCGGCGTGGTACGAGAAACCGGGCGACGCTTTTCCGATGGGGTGTGCTGGCGTGATACCATTGAGGTTCTGAAAGTAGAAGCCAACCGAACTGATGGTGGTGTTGCTTCCCAGCAGGAAGTCGTCGGCTGACCAATTAGAACCAAGGATCAAAAGTCCGCCGGTGTTGGGATCAGCGTTGGGGCCACCATTGTTGTAAACTACGCCCGCGCTCAGGCCGGCCGCCATGCACAGCATGAGGGATAGCACCCGCGCTGCCAACCCCGCATGAAGTCTCATAAGAATAAACCGGACTTTATGGATGTAGTTTCCCTTTTTTGGTGACCTTGCTCTAGCGTCCAAGGCGCCGACGACCGCCAGAAGCTGAGTATGGGCGCAAGCCTCCCGCCCTGGAAAGTGACACACGGTGTGACACATCGCCTGTCGCGTTCTACAATGAGGCGTTATGGTAAGCGGCGGCCCGGCGGGAGAAGTTTCATCCGAAGGCGTTGCGGAACAACTGGGCCGCGTCCTGTCGAGCGGCTCGTTCGCGGGTTCCGCAAAACTGCAACGCCTGTTGGCGTTTTTGGTCCATGAAGCCCTCGCTGGCCGTCAGGAAGATCTCAAGGAGTACAGCATTGCCTTGGCTGTGTGCGACCGGGACTCCTCGTTCGACCCCAAGCTGGATACGGTGGTGCGCGTTCAGGCGCGCCGTTTGCGACAACAGTTGGAGCTCTACTATGGAGGCGAGGGCCGCTTCGACCCGGTGCTGATAGAACTTCCCAAGGGCCGGTACATCCCGGTCTTCAGCGTTCGGGCCCGCAGCCCTGGCGAAACGGCCGGAGGTCCCCCCCCAGGCGGCCGCTGGAGGCGCCGGATTCCGTGGTTGGCCGCGGTGGCGATGGCTATCGGCGCCGTCTGGTTATTCCTGGACCCGCCGGCCGTCTTTCTCCATGGCGACCCGGCACAATGGGTCTTCGAGGGGACGAAGCTCAAAGTGCTGGACGACCGGGACCGGATCTGCTGGGAAAAATGGTTCCAGGACCTTAAGCTCATCGATGAGCCCGACGACCCCCGCCGGGCGATTGTCGAAGACATCGACGGCGACGGCAGGAAGGAAGTGCTGGTCAGCATCAACAGGGTGAATCCGGAGGAGAACCGGAGTTCCCTGATCTGTTTCGACGCGCAAGGGCGCAAGCGCTGGGAAACCTTCTATGGCTCGCCCAGGACTTTCGGCGGCCGGAAATTCAGCGCCGCCTACTATGGCCACGTGATGGGTATCCTCCGGGTCGGCGGGAAACCCCTGATTCTGGTCCTGACTTCCCATCACATCTGGTACCCCAGCGAAGTGGCCCTGTTCGACGCCGGCACCGGCAAGCTCGTCGGCGTGTACGTTCACCCCGGAATGGTCTACCTCGCGGTGGCCCGCGATATCGACGGCGACGGCGTTCCCGAAATCCTGTTCGCCGCCTTGAACAATCCGGGCGAAGGCCTCGGACATCCGGCCCTCGGCGCGCTGAAGCTTCCACTCCCCGGGGAGCGGGCGACCCCCGGGGGCGGAGAGCTGGCCTACGTGCTTTTCCCGCTGCCCGACGTCAACCGGGCAACCGGCCGATATCCCACGCCGTACGGTTTGGAAGTGACTGGCGACGGCCGGATCGAAATGAAGTATATGGTGGAGGGCGGAGGATCCATTTTCGACCTTGATTTCGGTTTCCGGGTGCTCGAACATCATCTGGCAGACTCGTTTGCCGCCGTGCACGAGCGCTTGTACCGCCAGAGAATTCTGGATCACCGCCTCGGCAGCCGCGAAATCGAAGAGCTGGGTGTCGCCGTGAGATTCCCCTCGGCGCCGGACGGCAACTCCCCCCAAGTCGCGCGCAACTGGAGGTACTGATTGAATCGGACGCGAGTACGCGTCGTTCTTCCTCGGCACATTCGATCAGCGGATCCAATTATGAATTCCTCCGGCGAGACCGGCTCCGCGGAACACTTCAACGCCCGCTACGTCTGGCTCATCTCGATAGTCGCCGCGCTCGGCGGACTTCTGTTCGGCTACGACTGGGTAGTGATTGGCGGCGCCAAGCCATTCTACGAGAAATATTTTCAGCTCGACACCGGGCAGCTCGTCGGTTGGGCCAACAGTTGCGCGCTGCTGGGCTGCCTTCTCGGCTCCCTGCTCGCGGGCGGGCTGAGCGATCGGTTCGGGCGCAAAATCCTGCTGATTCTCTCCGCGTTTCTGTTTGCGGCCACCTCCGTTCTGACCGGTTGGGCTCCGGCCTTCCTGTGGTTCGTGGTATGGCGCATGATGGGCGGCGTGGCCATCGGCCTGGCGTCCAACGTGTCGCCCACTTACATCGCGGAAGTCAGCCCGGCTCCCTGGCGGGGCCGCCTGGTGTCGTTGAACCAGTTGACCATCGTGGTGGGCATCCTGGCCGCCCAGGTGGTCAATTGGCTGATCGCCCGGAAGGTCGCGGAAGGGGCCACCGCCGAGATGATTCGCCTGTCGTGGAACGGCCAATACGGCTGGCGCTGGATGTTCACCGCTGTCGCCGTTCCCTCCGTGGTGTTCTTTGTGAGCGCGTGGTTCGTTCCCGAAAGCCCGCGCTGGCTGGTGAAGAACGGCAGGCGCGACTTGGCCCGCCGCGTTCTGGCGCGGATCGGCGGCGAGCCATACGGCGGCCGGGCATTGGCGGAAATCCAAACCACGCTTGGCGACGAGACCCGCGCGCGCGTGCGCTGGCGAGAGTTGCTGGCGCCGGGAGTGAAGCGAGCGCTGGCCGTGGGAGTGGTCCTGGCGGTCCTCCAGCAATGGAGCGGGATCAACGTGATCTTCAACTACGCCGAGGAGATCTACCGCGGCGCCGGTTACGGGGTGAGCGATATTCTCTTCAACATCGTGATCACCGGCGCCATCAACCTGGCGTTCACGTTCGTCGCCCTGGGCCTGGTCGATCGGTTCGGGCGCCGGGTGCTGATGCTCGTCGGCTGTGCGGGAATCGCCCTCTCGCACGGGTTGCTCGGGCTGGCTTACCACTTCGGATTGAAAGGCCTTCCCGTGCTTGTTTTGACGCTGTGCACGATCGGGTGCTACGCCATGTCGCTGGCGCCGGTGACGTGGGTGCTGATCTCCGAGATCTTTCCCAACCGCGTTCGCGGCCTGGCCGTCTCGGTCTCGGTCTCGGCGCTCTGGATCGCCTGCTTCGTGCTCACCTTCACCTTCCCGGTACTCAATTCCGCTCTGGGGTCGGCCGGCACGTTCTGGGTGTATTCCGGCATCTGTTTCGGCGGCTTTCTATTCGTCCTGTTCCGCGTCCCGGAAACCAAGGGCAAGACGCTGGAACAAATCGAAAGGGATCTCGCCCCGGCTGATCACTGAGACTTCGGTAGCAGCGGCCTCAGCCACCTCGGAACCGGCCGCTGCAACTTCAGCAGGCGTCCACCTTCAAAGATGGCGACCACGCGGAAGGGAGTCCGCAGGTCGTTGTTGTCGAAGACCCACACGTGGGGCAGTTCGCGGAGGGAGGCCTTCAGGTTGGCCAGAATGCGTGGAAAACGCTCGACCAGCTTCTCCGCCGGAACATCGTGCCCGCCCTGCGAGACACGCATCGCCACGCGTTGTTCGGACACTTCCGGCCCGGCAGTCCCGATAAAGCACAGAATCGTGTTGTAGCCCGCCTCCGCCGCCCTCTTGAGGAAGGCGAGCTTCTCGCCCACGGGGTCTGAAAAGACCGTCTCGAAAACAAAGCTCTCCCGTTGTTTCACAAGCTCCTGCCGGACGGAATCGGCCACCCGGGCGGCGGCATAAGGCTCGATATGGAGCTCCTGGGCTAACACGTCCGCATTGACAAACCGCAGCCCGGCGGGTTGGAGGTGGGCGTAGTAGAACGTCGTTTTACCCGCGCCATTCGGCCCAGCGAGAGCGACGATGACAGGTCGCTGGTCGAGCGGCAGGCTCATCGCCGCTTGGCCGTCACGGCGATGGGCTGGAACTGGCGCTTGACGAATCGACCCACTGTGCGCCTCCCGTTCGCATCGATACGCACCAGCAGGCCGGGACGATCCGGATGCGGTTGGTAGTGAGGGAAGGGCCGGCTCTCGAGGAAGTCAACCACGCGCTGCCGGCCTTCCGCGGTATCCACGGACTTGAGGCACCCTGAAAGCGGCCGAGCGGTGGCGTTGCGGCATAATGCCAACACTTGCTGCCCTTCCAGCAGTAACTCAACCGACCGGCCTAATCGCGCCCAGAATTCGACCTGCCCGGCAATCGAGCGCGCGGCCACTTCCCCGGCGAGCCGGGCATCGAGCACGAGGCCGTCGGAAAGCTTCACCGGCTGACTCATAGTCATAGGGTAGCATATTGCTACCGCACGCCCGCACGCAGCCTGCGAACCGCCTGCGCGGATACTTCGCGTGCCACGCGACGGATGTCGTAGTAGTTCGCCAGCATGTAGGCCACGGTGGAAAAGCAGGATTCACTGCATCGCTGCTTGATCTCGGCCGGTTGGCACGTGTCGAACTTCGGGCAGCCAACGCTCCCCCAATCGTGGCCGGACTCCCGCCACGGGTAGCAGGGCGCCAGCGTGCCGTCGGTGCGGCACACCACCATGTTCTGCCCGGCGCGGCAAGGCCAGGGCGCCGCACCACCGCGCACCAGGCTCTTCATGGCGCCAAGATGCTCAGCCGAGTTGACCATCGCGTAGCCCGCGCGACGGCTCACACAGGTGATAGGCCGTGGCGACTCCGTTCTGGCGGCTGAACTCAGTCGGCAGCCTGACGTCCTCCAGGTTGAAGCGCGTGATATGGATGCTCAGCAAGACCGTATAGCCGTGACGGCTCTGGAGCTTTACCAGGTAGCCGAAGTTCCCTCGAATGTGCTCGAGCGCCTCGGGCAGGCCGGGTTATTCGCGGACGCAGTCGATGGCTACGTTGAACGTGGCCACCCCGGCATCCCGCGGCGTGAAGCCAGTCGATCACCCGCCGGCGCTGCCGCCGCTACTCATATTCCAATGCGGAGATCAGCGAAGCGCGCACCGCGGCCTCGGCCGGCACGATGGCCGCGACCAGCGCGGCAGCCACCAGCATCGGCAGAAGCTCCGCGGCCAGCAGGCCGGGAAAGCGGAATTCGAGTGCGTGGCCGGAGAAGATCGAGAGCGCATAGAAGATGTTCACCAGGCCGAACGCCAGGCCCAGGACAAAACCCACCACGGCCACGGCCGCGGCTTCCAGCCACACCGCTACCCTCACCTGGCGGCGCAGGCCGCCCACGGCGCGCAGGATTCCCAGCTCGCGGCGCCGGTCCGTGATGGAAACCGTCAGCGCGTTGGCGATGCCCAGAATCGCCACCAGCAGGGCAATGGCAAGCTGCGCGTAGGTGATCTCGAACCACCGCCCCGCCAGGCCCAGAACGTGGCGGCGCAAATCCGCGCTCGAGAATACAAACAATCTTCGGTTCGCTCCAACACGCGCCACCACCTGCTGGCGGACGGTTTCCGCGGAAGCGCCCGGACCGAGATAGAGACGGAAGAGGTTGACGGTGTCATCGTGCCAGCGGCTTCGGTATAGGGAGCGATCCATCACGATGGTGCCCTGCGGATCGGTGAAGTCTTTGTAGATCCCGAGCACGGGAAGGCGTAGCGCGCCATCGGGCGCGGGCAGATCGAGAGCATCGCCCACGCGCAGCCGCTCGCGCGCCGCGAAGTTGTCGGAGACAATTACGCCGCGGCCCTGGGCGGCCAGTTGGTGGACCCGCTCGCTGTTCACGGGGATGGCCCGCCGGCGCGCTTGCGGGCTCAGTCGGACTATATCCACGGCAAAAAGAATGGGTTGAGAGTTCCGGACGGAGACGCGCGCCGTCCGCACCGGTTGCACCACCGCCAGGCCCTCGATGGCGCCCAGGTCGCGCTCTATGGCGCTGGGGAAGCGCAGCGTCAGGTCCTTCAAATTTTCCGAAGGCGCCACCAGGAAATCGGCATCCAGCGTGCCTGTGACCCAGTCGAGAATGCTCTGGTAACTGGCCTCGGCGATGCCGCCCAACCCGATCACCATGGCCACCGAGAGCATCAAGGCGGCTGCCACCGATGCCGTACGGCGCGGCGCTTGGAGCAGGCTGTCGGCGGCCAGCGCGCCTTCCATGGGACGGATGCGCTCCAGAAGCGGCCGCAACATGCGCACTACCGCGCTCGACAACTCCGGCGTCAGAAGGATCGCGGCGAAGGCCGCCAGCGCATAACTCACCAGGAACCAGCTCTCGAACCTGCCGGCCAGCAGCCAAGCGGCCATCGATATCGCGGCACAGGCCAGCAGGCCGCGCGTGCGGCGCTCCTCCAGTTGAACGATCTCGTACCGGCCCTTCTGCAGCGCGCGAACGGGGTCGGCTCGCGCGGCGGCGCTGGCCGGAAACACCGCGGCGAGCACGCTCCACGACACTCCGGCGGCAATCGCACCGGCGATTATGAGGGGTTCGACGCCGCCGCGCGCCGGTTGGCCGATGACTCCGTACAGTCCTTCCAGCGATGCCGCCACGTACCGCGCAGTCAGCCGGGAAAGTCCCGCGCCCAGGAGCGCGCCCACCAGCGAGCCGGCCAGCCCCAGACAACCGCTCTCCAGCAGAAACAGCGTGCGGATTTGCGATCGCGTGGCGCCCAGCGCGCGTAAAATGCCAATCTCGCCGCGGCGCTGCGCGACCGCCACCACCAAGGTATTCTGAATCAGAAACAGTCCGACGATCAAGGCAAAGATACTGGCAAAGCCGGTCGAGCGGCGGTAATTGACGAGCACCTGCTCAAAATAGCGGCGCCGCTCGGAAGGCGCATCGACCTGGAAGCCGGAGCCGAGAGCCGCGGTGAGGGCACGCCGGCAATCGTCCACCGCAACTCCGCGCCGCGCGGTAATGTCGATCCGGTCGAATTTGCGCTCCTTTCCGAAAACTCTCTGCGCCGCGTAGATATCCATCACCGCCAGGCTGCCGCCAAAAGCCTGGGCCAATCCAGCCGGACGGAGCAGGCCGCGCACGGTAAAGAGCCGGGCGCCTTCCACCGTCTCCAGAACCAGCCGGCTGCCCATGGCAAGACCGTTGCGGGAGGCAAAATCGGCGCCGATCATGATGGAATCCGGCTGCGCCAGGAAGACCAGCGGATCATCCAGTTCCGATCCTCCGAGATCGTAGTCGCGGATGCCCTGGTCGGCCGTCATGTCCACACCCAGCACCAGCAGGTTGCCCTGCCCGCTCCGGCCCGTGCCCACTACGGCTTCCACCACCGGCGAGGCCGAGCCAACCTCCGCCACCGAGCGCACACGGTCGAGCAGCTCCTCCGGAATGCCGGTGTCGCCGGCGGAGACCTGCAGATCGGCCGCGCCCGCGATCTGCGCGATAGTTTGCCGCAACCCCGCCAGCACGCTCTGGTTGGCCTGGTACATCGCCACCAGCACGGCCACGCCCAGCGCGATGCCCGCCAGCGTCAGCAGGGAACGCAGCCGGTGCTTTGCGAGATAGGGCAGGCTCAGCAATCGGACAAGGCGCATACCGGGAATCTTCAGCGTACACCGCGCCGCCGGCGGCCGCGCTGCGTTATTGAATACTGATTGTGACCGTGTTGGCCGCCTGCCCATCTACCATGAGGACAACGTTCGACTCCCTGCTGCCGCGCAGGATGGGAACCAGGGCGGCGTTGACCTGGTCCAGGCCGGTGTAGCCCGGCGCGGGCCCCGCGTACAAGACGGGCACGCTGATGCCGTTGATGGTCATCGCTACATTTGCCAGGGAGCTGCGATTTCTGATGCCCGTGCCGTAGAAGCTCACGTAAACCGATGTGCCGGCGCCCAAAGGAATCGGCGCCGCGGCGCAGCTCGATCCTGTGCATTGATACACCGGCACGGAAGTCTGCAAGAGCGGGTTGGCGGCCTGAACCACAATCGCCGTTGCGGCCGCCACTCCGCTGCCGGCTCCGTTCATGCTGAAGAGCGTGGGCGCAACCGATTGAACGGCGGCGGTGAACGTCTGACCCGCAACCACCAACGTCGCGGGGCCCGCGGCCGTGCCGTCCGGAACCACGAAATTGATTTGGCCCGGCGAAACGTAAAGCAGCGGTGCGGCGCGCCCGGTCCCGGAGGCATCCGTAACGGAGAGTGTCACTCCTCCAAGCGTCAGCGGCAGCGGCTGGCCAGTGGCCTGGGCTGCGCCGGGCACCAGGTTCGCGCCGTAAAGCGAAGCCAGCGAATTAGGAGCAACCGCGCCACTCGGTGCGGCGGCGGATTCGACCGCGCCGCCCCCAATCACTCCGTAGTAGCGGCCCATCCAGTACGGCAGAATGTAGTCGATCCCCGAGCCTTCGACGGTTCCGGCGCCGCCCCCGGCAAGTTGGAAGGGGTCAACCTGCCAGAGGAATTCCACAGTCGGCCGCAGCGGAACCGGAATCGGCTGGCAGGCCTCGCTGCCGCAAACCGGGACGGTATGGGACAGGTCGACATATGTCTCCCGTTTGGGCCTTTGCAGCCATTGGTCGAGCAGCGAGCGCATTTCGGCATCGCGGGATGTGTTGGCTCCCGCGAGCGCTCGATCCACAATGTCGAAAAAGGCATTCTGGTGCGAGGCCGTGTAGTCGCGCGCAATCTGATACGCTCCCCGGTTATCCGTATTATTCTGCAGCCGGACCAAGTTGTAGAAGGTCATGTAATCCAGGTTGAACTTGAAGTACGAGGAGTTGCTCTGGACATCGAACGCCGGACCCGTCTCCACCGGCAGTACCAGGAAGGGGCCGCTGATCGAATTGGAAGGATCGACATGACGAGCCACCTGGAGCAGCATCTGCAGCTCCTCGGGGCGTACAGCGAAGGTGTTCGAAAAGTCGTCGTTGGGTGACCATTGGTGTTGCGCGATGAAGCCGATCAGCCGCGTGGCCAGATCGCCGATACCGCTTTTGACGGCAGCGTCGTCCACCAGGTCGTATGCCGCGCCGAGCCCGAAAAAGGCCCCCACCACCTGATCGCGCGAGGTATTGTCCACCCAGATCCAGGAGCCATTCTGGTGGATCGTGTTCTTGGCTTCCTCGCTCTCGATGCCGGCGGCGTAGGGCGAGGCGGCCAGCACCATGCACCGCGCCAGCCGGTTGTCGCCGGTCACGTCGGCCAGGGCCTTCAGGCCCGCCAGCGCCGTCTTCACATTATTGAGAGCGTCGCCGGACCGTGTGACTTCGTAGCGGAAAGCTTCGGCCGCCAGGTACGCGCCCGTCCACAGAGCCGAATCCCCGCAGCGCGTATAGCCGGCGATCTGGTTGCTCGCCGGGGAGGCGTACATGGGATCCAGAATTGTGCCGAACGGCATGTGCCTGGCCTGAATACCCGCCGAGATTGCGACGGCATCCGTTTCCGACGCGCGTGCTGGAAGAACCCCGGTCTGCCACGCGGCAAGAATCGCCGCGGCGGCTAAGCTACCCTTCGGAATGCGCACCACTCGCAACCCCCTTGATCTAACCCCTCACTGGTCTCACCGAAATGCCGGTTCTTTCGAATCACTGCTGAAATCGACGAAGTATCCGATATCGATTCCGGGCGCGCTGAACGGATTCTGTAAGGGGTGCTTCGCCAGAAACAGGTATCCGCGGTCCGCTGGCGCCGCTGGCATTGCTCCCAGAACATAGTCGGGCACGGTCAACGTTTGCCTCCGCGCATCCTCGGCGCAAACGAAGGCCGATCTGACATCGGATACCGAGGAACCACCGCCGAACACCACGTAGCCGTCCAGGTTCTCGCCAGCCCAGTTGACCACCAGGGGCTGGCTCCGGTCGACCGCACTGATCGCCGCCTTGTTCGTCCACTGCAACGTGGCGCCGCCTGCGAGAGTCGCTGTGAACGCTCCCACCTCTGGCCCGCCGGCGCCCCTCAAAGAATATGTCCCTAGTGGAAGTCGAGCGTCCACAAATCCGGGACCTAAATTCACCTGATATTCTCGAGCGGAGGTTCCCGTCAGGGTCCGCGTTCCGACAGGCCCTGTCAGCAGGAGCTGGCTCCCTGCGTTCAGGGTTCGGCTGCTGGCGCCCCAGTTGGGCAAGTTGAATGGCCATTCTCCAGTGACCGTGCACGTTCCGGCTGGAGGTAATACCGAGCCAAATTGCGCGACGGTTGAACCGAGATTATCCAGTACCATGAAGCTGGCGGCAGCGCCCGCATTGGCGAGTGAATTCGCCATTTGAGCCACTTGCCGGAGGCTCACATGTCGAGCAGCGAGCGACGGCCGATACGCCTGGATCAGTTGTTTTAGCGCGCGTTGCCGGTGCAGCCCCCGAGCATGCATCAGCGACATGATATCCCGTTCGGACACTTCCGCCTGTAGAAGCCCCGAAAACTGATTCGCGAGGCTGCGCACAAATGAGAAGCCCGCCCCTTGCAACAATGGTATGGGGCCGATTCCGGCCACGCCTACCCTTATGGGCTGGCCCGATTGCGCCTTCGCGATCAGGCTGGTTGGCAGCCCCACCGGATCGGAGCATGCACCACCTTGGGATGCGATCGGGATCGTCACGAAGTTGCTCACGATTCCGCCGGAACGCACGGCCACCGGCACGAAACATCCGGACACCGCCGGCGGCACCTGAAACACAATTTGATCCAGTCCCGCGCAGCATCCCGAGCGGCTGGCGGACAACAATGGGGCGGACCGATTTCCCACAAAAACCTCGGTAGCAGGGAAGGTGGCGCCCGGCAGCGGAGCCAACGACTCGTCCCCGGGAACCGGCCCCAAGCCCGTCCCCCAGATGATGAGGGCGTCTCCGGGACTGGCGGCATCGGAGAAGGTCTTCACTTGAAAGTCCCCCGTGGTGATCGCACCTGCTCCGACACCGTTGGAGGCAACACTGTAGATTCCGAATGCGCTCGATAGAACCTTGACGGGCACCGCCGGCGCGGAACGGCCGCTGTAAGCGAGAGTGAGCAACCCGTCGCCCGTGGGTACGCCCGACGGCAGAACCGCCGCGACCTGGTGCGCGGACGAATAGATCATGATTGCATTCCAGGATGTCCTTCCCACGGAAATCCTGATGGACGTCTCGCCAAGTCTCGTGGTCAGCGGAAATGGCCCGGCCTGAACAGGCTGATCGGGGCCGAGATTCTGACCGAAGAGAGTGAATATAGAGCCTTGGGCGATCCCGAATCCGTTCTGGCCTGACACCGCGTAGCTGGCGGAATTCACGACTGAGCCGACCGCCGGCGAAAACGTCTGGCCCCGTACCGAAACTGAACTCAGCAAGACTAAGGCCACGATCGATGAAAACAAGCGCACCAGTCGCGTCATGATATCGCTCCCGTCCTGTTCCCCGGCATTCCGATAAACAGGCGAAAAACTCCAATCCTGCCACAGTATACACCCGTCTTTGCAGGAGGCAAAACCGCCGCCGCGCCGCCCGCGGCCGCGCTGCGTTAAGGTGGAATGGATTGACCACGGCTGCAAAAGTGATGGCGACGCTTCTGGTGGCGGCGGCCGCCCACTGCCAGGACGCCCGGCAGCTCCTGATGGAAGCGCAACGCCGCGCGCAGGTCGCGTCGCTGCGCTACGAGGGCGTGGCGCTTACCTCCAACGATGCCGGCGCCACCAGCGAAAAGCACTGGCGCTTCGAGCGCATCGGTCCGTACGGCGAGAGCAAGATCCTGATCCGGTTTCTCTCGCCGGCGGAGGTGGAAGGCGTCGCCATCCTGATTCTGAATCACCGCGACAGCCCCGCCGGCCTGTGGATGTGGACGCCGGCCAGCGGCCGCGTGCGCAGCATCGCCACCGAGAATCGCGTGGCGCGCTTTTTCGGCACGGACTTCAGCTTCGAAGATCTGGAAGAGCGCGACGTGGACCAGTACGACTGCAAGCTCCTTGGGGCCGCTTTACTGGATGGCGCGGCGTGCTGGAGAATCGAATGCCGGTCCAACCGCGCCAATGCGTCGCAGTACGGGTACTCGCACCTGTGGTTGCGGAAGGACCACTACGTCATTACGCAACTGGAGAGCTTCCAGGGAGCCATTCTCGTGCGGCGCATCGTCAACCGCGATGTGCGGCAGGTGCAGGGCATCTGGACGCCGCACGTGATCGAGATTTCGCAGCCCACGCGGCGCACCCGGACGGTACTGCGGCTGGAAAAACTGGAATACAACGTGGCGCTGGACGAGGCGGCGTTCAGCGTGGAAGGGCTGCAGCCCCACTAACGCCTCTGGCCCCCGGCCCCTGACCCCCGGCCCCTGCCCCTAGGCGCCCGCAGCACTGGCAGCGCCTCGTCGGCGGAATCCATGGAGAAGCCCAAATACCCGGCGATGGTGCGGGCAACCTGCGTGATGCTCACCGGATCATCCACATGGCCGCCGGCGCCACCGGGCATGGCGAGCAACAGCGGCACGTTCAAATCCGCGCTGTAGACGCTGCCGTGGTTCGAACCAACCCCCGTGTTGCCGAAGTAGTGGCCGGGCTGGAGCGTCAGGATCAGGTCGCCATCGCGCGGCGAATCCCCCGCGCCACGCACCCTCACCGCGGCCACCGCGGACGAGAGCCGGGCATCCTGAACCAGCGCCGCCGCCAGCTTCGGAAGGTCCACCAGATCTGGCTGGGCGAGGTAAATGTACGCCATGCCGCCGTTTTCCGCGATGGTCGCCCCGGCCGGGAGCGCGGCCTGCAAGTCGGTCTCAAGGAAGGGATCTTCGGAATTGGCCACGAGGTCGGTGCGGCCATGGTCTGAAACCAAAACGAAAAGGGTATGCCCGCGCCACAACGGGTCGAGCGATTCGATGGTATCGAGAATCTGGCCGAGCAGCGGGTCGACGATGCGCGAAAGATACGGGATCTGGCCCGCGATCCCCTCCTGGTGCCCGATGCCGTCGGTCCCCGCGAAGTACAGCGTGACCAGCGATGCCAGACCTCGCGCCTCCAGATCGGTGATGGCCCGCCCCGCCATCTCGCTGTCGAAAGCTTTCCAGTCGATCGGGTCGCCCGCCAGAAGGCCCCCCATTTCGGCCAAAGTGAGCGGCGCCGCCCGCGCCGCGCCTTTCCAGTACTGGCTGAAGTAGACCGCGCTGGTCAACCCGGCTTGGGCGGCGGCCTCGTAAATGGTGGGCGCCAGCAAGTGCCCGTTGGCGAGCCCGCCGGAACATCCGGCGCCGCCGAGCACGGTGAGGCCGTAGACGCAGATCAGGCCGCCCGGAGTCATATAGTCGATTAGGCGGCCCGCGCTCCGGTCGAACCACTGGTTGCCGGGGACTCCGTGCCGCGCCGGCTGGCTCCCCGTGAAGATGGAGGCCTGCGCCGCCATGGTGACGGTGGGCAGCACGCTCGAGGCGTTATCGAACCACAGCGCCTGGGCGAAGACGCGCTGGAAGTTGGGCAGGCTCCCACTCTGGTAAACCTGCTGGAAGGTGTCGCGGCGGATGCCATCCACGTCGATGATGATGGCGCGCCGCGCGGGCTGAGCGGAGAGCACGGCGGAGACCAGCAGGAAGGCGGACCAGATGCCCGCCTTCATGACGGTACCTGCACGGTGATGTGATCCCCGGCCGGAGTGGCGCACGGCGCTAGCGCTCCCGGCCATTGCCGCGCGGTGCCCGCCGCACCGGCAGCGGCGCGTCGGCGGAATCCATGCGGAAGCCAAGATATCCGGCAATGGTGCCGGCAACCTGCGTGATGCTTACCGGATCGTCCATATGGCCCCCGGCGCCGCCCGGCATGGCAACCAACAACGGCACGTTCACGTCGCCGCTGTAGACGCTGCCGTGGTCGGAACCCACGCCCGTGTTGCCGAAGTAGTGGCCAGGCTGGAGCGTCAGGATCAGGTCGCCGTCGCGCGGCGAATCCGCCGCGCCGCGCACCCGCGCTCCGGCCAACGCGGAGGACAGCTTGGCATCCTGAACCAGCGCCGCCGCCAGCTTCGGAAGGTCCACCAGACCGGGCTGGTCGAGGTAGATATACGCCATGCCGCCGTTTTCCGCGACGGTCGCGCCGGCCGGGAGCGCGGCCTGCAAGTCGGCCTTGAGGGAGCGGTCTTCGGAATTGGCCACCAGGTCTGTGCGGCCATGGTCTGAAACCAGAACGAACAGGGTGTTCTCGCGCCACGACGGATCGAGCGATTCGATGGCATCGAGAATGTGGCCGAGCAGCGCGTCCACGGCGCCGGAAAGATACGCATTCTGGCTCGCGATTCTCTCGTTGTGCGCGATGCCGTCCGCTCCCAAGAAATAGAGCGTGACCAGCGATGGCAGGCCGCGCGACTTCAGATCGGCGATGGCTCGCCCCGCCATCGCGCTGTCGAAAGCGCGGTAGTCGATCGGGCTGCCCGCCAGAAAGCCCAACATTTCGGCGATGGTGGGCGGCGCCGCCCGCGCCGCGCCTTTCCAGTACTCGCTGAAGTAGACCGCGCTGGTCAAACCGGCTTGGGCGGCGGCTTCGTAAATGGTGGGCGCCAGCAGGTGGCCGTTGGCGAGCCCGCCGGAACATCCGGCGGCGCCCCGGACGGTGAGGCCGTAAGCGCAGATGAGGCCGCCCGCGGTCATATAGTCGATGAGGCGGCCTGCGCTCCGGTCGAACCACTGGTTGCCGGGGATTCCGTGCCGCGCCGGTTGGGTACCGGTGCAGATGGACGCCTGGGCCGCCATGGTAACGGTGGGCAGGACGCTCGAGGCGTTATCGAACCACAGCGCCCGGGCGAAGATGCGCTGGAAGTTGGGCAGGCGCCCACCCCGGTAAACCTGCTCGAAGGTGTCGCGGCGGACGCCGTCCACGTCGATGATCACGGCCCGCCGCGCGGGCTGAGCCGAGAGCGCAGTCGAGACCAGCAGGATGGCGGACCACACGCCCGCCATCATTACTGCACTTGCACGGTTGTCAGGGTCACGGTTGTGTCGAAAACGACACCGACGTCCAGGCCCTTGGGGAGCGGCGTGAGCTGCATACCGCCCGGTTCCAGGGGCATGAGGGCGAGCATGGCGATCGGGCCGGAGGTGCTTGTGGCGGATCCGGCCGGAAGCAGATCGGCCAGCGTATTCACCGGCACGGTGAAGCTGTGAGCCCCGGCCGGAGCGACGCACGTGAACCCGCCGTATGCTTTGCTGGTCTGATCCGAGCTGGAACCGATAACCACCACCATCTGGGTGGAGTCTCCTCCGGTCCAGGTCAGAGTCAGTGGCGACGCACGGTTGATGCTGCTGGGCGGGTTGGTCCAGGTGATGGCCGGTGCCAGGGCGATCGTGGTGGAGAACGGTCCCACATCCTTGCCTCCCGGCCCCGTGACGGTGAAGGGACCGCCATCCAGGAACGGCGGCGGCAACGTGGCGCCCGAGATGTTCAGCATGCCACCGAGCAGACCCACGTAGGGGGCACCGGTTCCCTCGGATTGAGTCAGCGTGCCGCTGGCGCCCCCGGCCCCTCCGGTCACGGTCAATTGGGCTCCCGCATCGAGACTGGCCGCGATCGTCGGATCAAGGCTGGATGCATTGCCCATCACCGTGCCAAGGTCGAGCAGCTTGTTGGTGGAAGAGCAGGTGCCCGGCGTTGGCAGGTTGAGGAAGGGACTGTAAGCGAGGTCGCCGCCGGCACTGGTCTTGACAAAGGCGCCGAAACCCAGGTCGGCCGTCGCGGTGGTGGGCGTACCGCTGGTACCCACCTGGCCGCTGAAGTTCAGCCGCATCAGCGTGATGGTGCCCGAGTTCCCACCGGTGGAAGTCAAGCCGGACAACGGATTGAAGCTATCCTGGCAATGTTTCCCGTCGGCGCTGATGGCCATGCGAACGGTGTTGCTCCAGGTTCCGCCCGCGTTGACCTGCACCGGAATAGAGCAGCCCGTGGGCGCGTTGGCGGGAACCGTGAAGTTGATTTGGTCGATGGCTGCGTTGCCGGGCGCACGGCCGCTGTATGCCACGCTGGCTTGCTGGCCGCCGACCATTACCTGTACGGCCACCGGCAGATTCCCGCCGGGCGGCGGCTGATTGTCGGGTGTGCTGATGGGCCCGAGTCCCGTGCCCCACATGACTTCCACCTGGCCAGGCTTGGCGGGAATGGAGGCCATGTTGAGGGGCTGATCGGATACCGAGTTGTAATTCAGAACGATCCCGGGTCCGGGGCCACCAGCCGTGCTGAAGATGCCGTACGCGGTCTTCACGATGGTGGCGGCCATGGCACTGCTGGGGACGTTGTTGTAGTTGACGGCGATCTGCACGTTGCCCAGCGGCGCATCCGACGGCATGATGCCGTTGACCTGCGTGGCCGAGACGTAGAACATGTAAGCTTCCTTGACGGTTGATCCCTGCGTGATGGTCACGGTGACGCCGCCCAGGTTGTTGGGGATCGGGAATTGGTAGACCTGCTGGGGCGTCGGCGGTCCAAGGTTGCTCCCGTAGATGGTGAAGAAGGAACCTTGCGCGATGCCGCCTCCGCGGTTGCTGGCCGCGTTCACAATGCCCCCCTGCGCGATGGTCGGCCCGGTGGCCGAGGCGCCTCCGGGCTGTGTCAGGGTGAACGTCAGGCCGGCAATGGTGATGGTGCCGGTGCGCGAGGCCGTCGTTGTATTCGCATCGGCCGTGTAGCTCACCGGTCCATTCCCCGAGCCGGAGGTGGTCGACCCCAGATGGAGCCACGAGGAGGCAGTGGAGCTCACGGATGCGGTCCATGAGCAGGAGCTACCCCCCGTCACCGTGACGGTTATGCTGCTGGAGCCGCCCAGGGCTTGCATGTTGTTGCTGGTGGGGGTGATCGAGTAGCTGCACGCCACCCCCGCGGCCTGCGATACGGTCACGGTCTGGCCGGCGATGGTCATGGTCCCCTGCCGTGAGGTTGTCAAGGTGTTGGGGTCGACTTTGTAGGACACCGCCCCCTGGGGACCGGTGCCGGTGGCGCCGCTCACGATCGTGATCCAACTGGTGTTGCTAACCGAGTTCCATTTGCACCCGGCGCCGGTGGTGATCAAGATCAACCCCGTGATATTCCCTCCGCTGCTGGCGGGGGTGGCCGGCTGGGACTGGCTCAAGGGGTTGACGTAGTAGTTGCAGCCCGGCGTGGTGCCGTTGGCATCGCACCTGTACAAAGAGCCGGGGTGGGATCCACCCGTGCAGGAAGCGGCCGAGATGTTCTTATACGTACATGTATTCGGGCTATAACTGCTGGAACTTGACCAGCAAACCGCCGTATCGCCGTTGAATGCAGAGGTGCATTTCGCCGGATCGGGAGTGGATGACCCTGAGCTGCTGGACACATCGGATCCGGAGCAATCGCCGGTGGTGGTAACCAGGGTCCACATGCCGGGGCCGGTGGTGGTGCCGCCGCTGGTCCACGTCTTGGTGACCACCGGCGAGCAGAACTGGGAGCCCGTCGACTGGGTCACCCAAGTCTTGGTTACCGGCGCGGCGCATACCGGGGTCGTACTGCCGGCCGGCGTGAAGCAGGCTGTGATGGTATCCGTGCCCACGCCCTTCGAGCCGGTATAGGTAAAGGCCACCTGGCCGGTGGAGTCCGTCTTGCAGGTGGACGGATTGCACGTGCCGCTGGCGTTGGCGTTGGTTCCCGTGACGCTGAAGGTCACCGTGATGGCGGACTGTGCCTTGCCAGTCTGGTCCACCACCTTGGCAGTGACCGTGTGTGTGGTCCCGATCTGGTTGGTGGCGGTAGCGGGGCTGGCCGTGATGCCGACCACCGCTACGCCGCAGGGCAGGTTCGATGGGTTGAACGGCTGCTGCAACTCCAGCACCCAGACCTTGCGAAGGTTGGCGTTGCCGCCGGAATAAAGATCGTCGTGATCAAAGCCGTTGTAGATAAATAACCCCGAGTCTGTGCCCGCCGGGTATTTGGCATAGGCCAGGACCGGACCGCTGACTTGGTTGGCATTGGTTCCGGACATGGCCAGGCACCAATGCGAGTCCTTGGTGGTCATCACATTCATGTCGCCCACGGCATCCGTGTTGGTGGCCAAGTCTTTGGCGTCGATGAAGGATGCGCTGCCGGTAACGGCTGAGGCCAGACTGCTGTTCTCGACGACATATAACGTGCCACCATTCGTTCCCGTCGCGCCGGGGTTGTTGGTGGTAAATGGATACGGCAGCCAGCTATAATCCATGCCCGTGCTGCCCGACGCTTGGCACTCGGAATCGTGAATGAGCAGCTTCTTGCCCCCGGCGACAAAAGCCACCAGGTCGGTCTTGGCCTGCGTCGAAAGCTTGGAGGTGTCGCATACCATACCGCTGCTGGAGACGTTCAGAAGGGCGGTGTCATACTGGGCCAGGTTGGCGGCGGTCACGCTCGTGGGCGCCATGCCGGCGAATGTAAAATCGCCCAGCTCGCCCGCCGGCCCGGTAACGGGGAGGCAGCCGCCGTTGTACACCACGTTGGCCCCGCTCGAGCAATTCGGGTCAACAGTGGCCGCTCCGATGATCACCACCTTGCCCGACTTGGCGGCTTCCGGCTGGGCGATTGCCATAGCGTTGAGCGGCGTCGAGCAGCACGCCTGGCCGGTGACTGTGGTCGAAACGCACGCCTTGATGGAGTCCTGTCCCGCTCCGCCCGAGCCAGTGTAGGTGAAACTGACCTGGCCGGTGCTGTCCGTCTTGCAGGAGGAGGGGTTGCAGACGCCGGTGGCGCCCGCATTCGGCCCCGAGAGAATAGTGAAGGTCACCGAGACGTTGGTCTGCGGGACGTTGTTCGCGTCAGTCACTTTGGCGGTGACGATGTGTTGGGTCCCCGTCGGATTACTGGCGGTCGCGGGCGTGAGCGTGACGGTATACGATGTGGAAGGCGTGCCGGTGACGGGGCTCAGGAACTGCGACGGCGTCAGCGCACTGGCGGAGATCCGAAACTCATCGATGAGGCCGATGTAAGCGTACCCACTCCCGCGCGGATTCCCATTCATCGTCCAGCCGGTGTTGGTCGGCAGGCTCAGCGTGGCCGTGACCGGCTGTCCCATTTGGGTTCCATTGATGTAGCCGGTCCAGACGTTCCCCGATTTCACAATGGCGACGTGGCTCCAACCCGCATAGGGGATTTGCATCGGCCCGCCCCCGGGGAAAATGACCTGCTGATTACCGCTGGTGTCGCGGTAGTCCATAAACACTGTACGCGAGTTACCGCTGGTATATACGCCCATGTTGAAGCGGTTGGCATCGGCCGACGAATCGGTGCGCGTCCAGAGGATGTCCATTTCACTGACAGTAGTGCCCGTCGGCTTGACGTAAAACTCCATGGTGGCGTTGGTGAGACCGTTCAGCGGGAAAGCTCCCGCGAACTGCACCGAGCCGTTGCTCGCCAAATTCAGCGATAGGTTATTGGCGGCGCCTCCCACCGTGCTCAAGGGGACATCGCTGCTATACGTGACCGTCCCGGACGGCGTGCCGTTCTGGCCCGACCCGCTGGAGTCCACGATGCTCCCGCTTCCCGTGGCCGTGGCGCCCGCCGTTCCGTTTTCGAAGCGGTAGTAGACCGGGACGCCGGTCGTGCTGGCGCCGGCCTGCGTCACGGTAAACGTCTGCTGCCCGCCCACGGTGATGTGGCCGGTGCGCGAACTCGTGCTGGTGTTGGCCTGCACCGTGTAGTTCACAGTGCTGCCGGAAACGGTCGGCGTGATCCAGGTTACGTCGCTGGACGCCGACACCGTGCAGCCCGAACCCGTCGTCACGGTGAAGGAGCCGCTGCCACCGCCCGCCGCGATGGGAGCCGAGCTCGACGACAGCGAGTACGAGCACGCGGCGGCAGTCGTAATGGTGAATCCAAGGCTACCGAGCACCTTGCCGGCGTCTCCGATATCGACCCTCCAGGTGCCAGGCAGGCTCGCGGCCGTTTGCCCGGCAATTTTGAACGCGTAAGAGTAACAGTAGTCGCCGGGATCCGTCTCGGCGGGCCAAGGCGTGTAGCCGAATAATTTTGGCCCCGGCTGGTAGAAATCGGCCTCGACGACGTCGTTGAGGCCCACGCCCGTGATGACAAAGAACACATAGGCCGCGGTATCCGTGGTCGAGAAGCTCGTGGTCGCGGGCCCTGCCGCACAAGCATTCATGTCTGGCGCCTGCTTGCTCAGCACAAGCTGTACCAAATTTGCCGAAGCCCACAACCCTTGCGGAATCAGAAAAAGCACGGATAGGAACGCGATAACGATTCGCGACACGGCATACCCCCTCCAAGCATCCTACTCCAAAACCCTCCGCTGTTCCAGTATCTTTGGGTCTGTTTATCTCCATTGCGGCCCGCGCCGCCCTGCGCCGGAATGGGAGGGATGCCGCCCGGGGCGTTGGCGGTTCGGGATCTCACGTTCGATTCGATTTCTGTCCGAAACATCACGGTCCCGGTGGTTTCCGAAGTATCGTTCCAGGTGGACGCGGGTTCCAGCATGTACGACGCGTATCCGCACCGGTTGAGCGCAGGCGAACGGCAGAGGGTGGTCATCGCCCAGGCATTGGCTTGCCGGCCGGCGCTGGCGATCGAAGCCGGCCGCGACTCGGCAAGAGCTTCGCCGGCCACCCGGCGATTCAGAATGTGACGTTCAGTCCGGAGCGGGGCCGCTTCGCAGACTCGGAACCGCAAAGACGCGGCGGCAGTTGGCATCGGAGTTGATGGAGACCGTCGGGCTTCCCCGGCGGATGGCTGGATCGACTCCTCATGCGCGGTGGCGAGCTCGTCATGGCTCTGCCGTGGCTCCATCTGCTGCTCGCCGGCGCCTTACTCGAGAGCCGCAACCGGTGATGCGATGTCATCGCCCCGGCCGGCCGAGCACGACGAGTGGCACAACGGCGCCCACCACCGCTCCGACGATCAGCGCTGAATTGCCCACACCCAGGAAGGAGACCAGCAGGCCGGCCAGCGAACCGATGCCCGCGCCGACCACGGCGATCATGAGGCGCTTTGCCACCGAGCGAGATCCTCCTACCATTATGTTGGGGCTCCAGGCCGGCCAAACCGCACGCCCGAAAGCGTCGCCGCCAGCGAGCAATCGTTGGGCGCGATGTGCACAACTCGGCCTCCATCTGACTGTAGCTCTTGCCCTCCGCCAACGCGAGAATCAGTCGGGCGCGGAAAACGTCTCCGGCCGGCAAAGTCCGCGACTCCGCCCACCGCTGGAGTTCCTCTCGCTGTTCATCACTGACTGGCAGCACTGACCGATAGCGTCGCACATGGTGATGACGATCAGCAGGCGCCAGTGGTCACGTTATGACTGGGACATTACACCAGTCTCCTTATCGAAAACGCCTCGGCTCGGAGCTTGCGTTTTCGCCCCGGCCTTCGTGCGCCGAGGCGTTTCCGATGAAGGCTGGCGACGATTCGCCCACAATCGCCTCCCCCACTTCTTTGGGCATCGGGCGGGGAGATATATATCTCGTGGTAACGGCGCGCCACGTGGCTGGCGCGTCCATGGCGGACATTCTGGATCAACATCGGCGAACCGTGTCGGAGCGATCAACGGTCCGCTTCACGCCGGAGCGGCGTTGTCACCCCATCGGCGACAACTCGATCAGTCACCAAAGGGGTACTATCAAGGACGTGGAGGTGTCTGTTCCATGTCTCAACGCCGCCGGGGCCGGCGCGTTGGAGCGCTGCTATTATTGTCCGCGTGCCTGCCGGGTTTACCAGCGGCGGATACGTCGGTCGTCGAATTTCCGTTTCTTGGCGTGACGCATATCTTCCGCGCCGGGAGCGCTCCCGACTTCCCGCGGGACGTCAAGATGCACATCGTCAAGATCGACCTGACGGCCCCGTTCCTCTCCTTTACGCTCACTCCCCCCGGTGGGACACGCGATGTATCCCGGTTGACGACTCTCGATTTCCTGACCCAGCAAGGGGCGCAAATCGCCATCAACGCTCACTTCTTCCTTCCCTTTCCCTCCACCGACCTCAACGCCGACTTGATTGGCTTCGCCGCCTCCAACGGCACCGTCTTCTCTCCATTCGAGCTGCCGTCGCAGAACTACGCCATCGTGCGCGACGCGCCGGCCATCAACATCGATGCCAACAACCACGCCAGTGTCGTCAACCGCGCAGCGGGCTTCGCCGACGGCGCCTGCTCCCTCTGCGTCGCCAATGACGGATTGCACGTGCAGCAGCCGGTGACGCTGTGGAACGCGTTTGCGGGTTCGGCGCAAATCATCACCGGCGGCGTCAAGACCATCCCCTGTTACGTGGACGCCACTCACCCCGGCTGCCAACTGGTCAGCCCTGTTCCAGCCTACTACTCGAACAGCATCTCGTGGTATTCGTTGACCAGCGCCCGTGTCGCGATCGGCCTTTCCCGAGACAACAAGACGCTCTTTCTTTTCACCGTGGATGACGCGAACGGCAGCAGCGGCATGTCGGTGCCGGAACTTGCTGACCTGCTGATCAACGACTACGGCGTGTACAATGCCCTGAATATGGACGGGGGCGGCTCCACTACGCTGGCCATGGAGAATCCCGCCACGCATGTTCGCGCCTTGGTCAACACCTCCTCCGATAGCGCTGCCGGACGCATCGTGGCCACCAGCCTGGCCGTGTTTGCTTCGTCTCTCACCTCGGTCACGCATACCGTGAACACGTCTCCGGCCGGTCTCGGCTTTTCCATCGATGGCGCCGCGTATACCAGTGCCGCACGCCCGGTCTGGACCTACGGCAGCAGCCATGCGATCGCGACCACATCGCCGCAGACGGCAGGCGGGACCGGCTACAGCTTCAACAACTGGTCCGACTCCGGATCGATATCCCATACGGTGAGCGGCGCGGCAACCCCGCGGACTTATACCGCCAGCTTCGATGTCTCCTACCAACTGTCCAGCGCTGTGTCGCCGGCGCGCGCAGGTACGGTGACACCGGCATCAGGCAGCTACTTCCCCTCGAATTCGACCGTTCGACTGCAGGCCACCGCCAAAGCGGGCTACACGTTCAGCAGTTGGACCGGATCCGTCGCCGATCCCGCCGCCGCCTCCACCAGCATAACGATGAGCGGGCCCCTCTCGGTCACAGCCAACTTCACTCGCTTGCCGATACTTTCCCCACCATCACCGGCAAAACCGGTCCGGCCAGTGCCCGCGCAGTGACCGGTTCCAAGACGTTGCTCAACCAAGCCCGTTGAGGCCGGAACTCAACCTGCAACCGTTCAGCCGGGAAACATTGCATCCGTGCGGGGGCCTGTAACTAGGTCCGCGACCGTGTGAGCATGTTCCTTACATGTACTACTATCCGTCATATTCTTCGCGTGCCGCGACGAATTGTGGGGCAGATTTGCAATCTGCGGCGGATTGTCAATCCGCCTGCCACCCTTGGACGCGCTTGCCGCGACCGCGGAGAATTGCCACCACCGGTTGCGGATTGCTCGCTGGCGGCGGCGCTTTCGGGAGTGCGGTTTGGCCGGCCTGGACCCCCAAGCATAAAGGCAGTAAACCCGGAACCGCCACCCCGCTGGTGCAAGCCCGCGTTCTCCGCAAGACCACGCAAAAGCCGGACGGCGGCGGCACGCATTGGTCGTGTCGGAAGTTGGCGGCCACATTGGGAGTGAGCAAATCGACGGTGCAGCGCATCTGGAGTCGGGCGCGGCTGAAGCCGCACCGGCTGGACCGCCTCGACCCTGTGCTGCCCCTTTCGCCCGGGCGCGCGGAGCGCCACGGGTTCGAGTACTATCGCCGCGGAACGTTATCCCTTTACGCCGCACTGGATGTGAAGACCGCAAGGGTGGAAGGCAAAACGGCGCTTCGGCCCACAAGACCCAGGCGGTGGCGCAGTTTCTGGAAGCGAATCCCAAGGTCCGTTTCCACTTCACGCCCGCTTACTCATCCTGGCTGAACCAGGTGGAGATCTGGTTCGGCAAGATCCAGCGCGGCGTAATCACTCGCGGCGTCTTCACTTCCGCGGGTGATCTGGCGCGTAAGCTACGCAAATATATTCGCGCCTACGCCAAGTGCGCCAAACCATTCCAGTGGACCTATACGGACGTGACGCGCAGGATCGGTCTCGGACTGGGAACGAAATGAGCGGGACGCTTCACTTTCTTTTGTCTTGGACTCCCGGGTCCTGTTCAGTATACCTCCAGCGTCGGCAGTTCCGCGCCGTCCCGCTCCAGGCCGTCTCCCCGCGGGATAATCGACTCATGAAGGCCTGTGTACTGGTATCGCCAGCCCCCGTCGAATCGAATCCCCTGCGCATGGTGGAATTGCCCAAGCCGAAGCCTGCCGCCGGCCAGGTGCTCGTGCGGGTGCATGCCTGCGGGGTGTGCCGCACCGACCTCCACGTCGTCGAGGGCGAACTGCCTGCGAGGAAATCGCCCGTGGTGCCGGGGCACCAGGTGGTGGGCGTCGTGGAAGAGAACGGACCCCACGCGTCGCGTTTCCAGCCGGGCGCGCGGGTGGGTATCCCCTGGCTGCACCAGACTTGCGGCGCGTGCGAATACTGCCGGTCCGCGCGCGAGAACCTGTGCGAGCGCGCCGTGTTTACCGGCTGGATGGTGGATGGCGGCTACGCCGAGTACGTCGTGGCCCCCGAGGATTTCGTCTACGCGCTGCCGGAGGGCGCGAGCGACCTGCATGTGGCGCCGCTGCTGTGCGCCGGAATCATCGGCTTCCGCACCTTGCGGCTTTCCGGCGTGCGGCCCGGCGGACGCCTCGCCATGTACGGCTTCGGCGCCGCCGCGCACGTCGCCATCCAGGTGGCGCGCTACTGGAACATCGGCGTCTACGCCATTTCCCGCGACCCGCGCCATCGCAAGCTGGCGCTCGACCTGGGCGCGGTGTGGGCCGGCGGCTCGGACGACGAGCCGCCCGAAAAGGTCGACGCCGCCATGATCTTCGCGCCCGCCGGCGAGTTGGTGACGCCGGCGCTGCGGGCGCTCAAGCGCGGAGGGACCGTGGCCATCGGCGGGATTCACATGAGTCCCATTCCGGCGCTCGATTACGACCTGCTCTACCACGAGCGCGCGATCCGCAGCGTGGCCAACAACACCCGCCAGGACGGCGAAGACTTCCTGCGGATCGCCGCTGAAATCCCCATCCACACCGAGGTGCGCGAGTTCTCGCTCGACGAAGCCAACGAGGCATTGAATGCGCTGAAGAACGACGCCATTCGCGGAGCCGCCGTGTTGCGTGTCTAGGGACAGACTCCATTTTTCGCTTCGAAAAATGGCTGTCTGTCCCAGGGTTTGCGCTTTGGGTTTGCCTGTCTGTCCCTGAATTTTTCCTTTTGACGTACACTGGTTATTTCCCCCATGAAACTCCAGAGCTATACCATCACCCAGGGCCGCGACCGCGCGCCCGCGCGCGCCATGCTGAAAGGCATCGGCTTCACCGACGAAGACCTCGCCAAGCCGATCATCGGCGTGGCCAACACCTGGACCGAGACCATGACCTGCAATTACAACCTGCGGGCGCTGGCCGTCAAGGTGAAGGAGGGCATACGCGCGGCCGGCGGCACTCCCATGGAGTTCAACACCATCGCCATCAGCGACGCCGTGACCATGGGCACCGAGGGCATGAAGGCCTCGCTGGTCAGCCGCGAGGTGATCGCCGATTCCATCGAGCTGCTGGTGCGCGGCCACATGTTCGACGGTGTGGTTGCCCTGGTGGCCTGCGACAAGACCATCCCCGGCGCGGCCATGGCTTTGCTGCGCACCAACGTCCCCGGCCTGGTGCTCTACGGCGGCTCCATCCTGCCCGGCAAGTACAAGGGACACGACATCAGCATCGGCGACGTATTCGAGGCGGTGGGCGCCAACGCGGCCGGCCGCATCACGGACGCCGAACTGCTCGAGATCGAAGACCATGCCTGCCCCGGCGCGGGCGCGTGCGGAGGCCAGTTCACGGCCAACACCATGGCCACCGTGATGGAGCTGATCGGACTTTGCCCGATGGGCATGGCCTCGGTGCCGCAGGTGGATAAGCGCAAGGACGACGTATGCTACCGCTGCGGCCAAATCGTCATGGATGCCGTCCGCAACGATCTGCGCCCGCGCGACATCTGCACGCGCCAGGCGTTCGACAACGCCATCGCCAGCGTGGCGGCCACGGGAGGCTCGACCAACGCGGTGCTGCACCTGCTGGCCATGGCGCGCGAAGCCGAAGTGCCGCTTTCCATCGACGATTTCGACGCCGTCTGCGCGCGTACCCCGATCTTCGTCGACCTCAAGCCCGCCGGCCGTTTCATGGCCGCGGACGTGGACAAAGCCGGCGGCATCGGAGTAATCGCGCGGCGTTTGTTGGAGGGCAAGTTCGCCGATGGCTCGGCTGTCACGGTGACGGGCCGCACCTTGGCCCAGGAAGCCGCCGATGCCCGTGAAACTCCCGGCCAGGAAGTGATTCTGCCCCTGAACAAAGCCCTCAAGCCGCGCGGCGGCATGGCGATCCTGCGCGGAAGCCTGGCCCCGGAAGGCTGCGTCATCAAGCTGGCCGGCCACGAGAAGAAAGTCCACCACGGCCCGGCGCGCGTCTTCGATCGCGAAGAAGACTCCATGGAAGCCGTCACGCACGGCCACATCCATCCCAACGACGTGGTGATCATCCGCTACGAAGGCCCGCGCGGCGGCCCCGGCATGCGCGAGATGCTCGGCGTGACTGGGGCGATTGTTGGAGCCGGCCTTTCCGACAGCGTGGCGTTGGTGACCGACGGCCGTTTCAGCGGCGCCACCCACGGCTTCATGATCGCCCACGTGGCCCCCGAGGCCTTCAACGGCGGCCCCATCGCCGTCGTTGAGGAAGGCGACCCGATCACGGTGGATGCCGACAAAGGCGTAATCGATATCGACATTCCCGCCGCGGAGCTGGCCCAACGCCTGGCCGCCTGGAAGCCCCGCGCCCCGCGCTACAAGACCGGCGTCTTCGCCAAATACTGCGCGCTGGTCTCCTCGGCCTCCGAAGGCGCCATCACGCGCGGGGACTGACACCCGCGAAGGAGCGAGGGGCCAGACACCCGCGTCCCAAGGCGCGTTTTTTGCGGCGCGTGGACGCTGGTGTCTGCCCCCGAATCTGCCCTGTCCCCGAATTTGCCGCTCACACAACCAACATGCAGTCGCCGTACGAATAAAACCGATACCGCATTTCCACCGCATGCCGATAAGCCGCCAGCGCAAGTTCCGTCCCCACAAACGCGCACACCAGCAGCAGCAAACTGGTTCGCGGCAGGTGGAAATTGGTCAGCATTGCCCCCACCCGGCGGAACTGAAACCCCGGATAAATAAAGAGATCCGTCTCCCCGCTCATCGGCCCCTCCGGCCACGCGCTCTCGATGGTCCGCACGCTGGTAGTCCCCACCGCCACCACGCGCCTGGCCGCTCGCACTCTGGCTGCATGCTCTTCGGCGATCTGGTACCTCTCGGCGTGCAGCCGCCCGTCCTCCACCCGCTCGGCGTGCAGCGGCTGAAAGGTGCCGAGCCCCACGTGCAGCGTGATGTACGCTACCTCCGCCCCGCGCGCGCGGCAAGCCTCGAGAATCTCCGGAGTGAAATGCAACCCCGCCGTAGGCGCCGCCACCGATCCCTTTTCGCGCGCGAACACGGTCTGGTACCGTTCGCGATCGGCCGGATCGTCGGCCCGCTTGATATACGGCGGCAGCGGCACGTGCCCGATCCTCTCGAATTCCTGGAACAAATCCCCCACGCCGTGAAACCGCACCGTGCGTTCCCCGAATTCCCCGCGCGCAATGACTTCACCCACCAGCCCGTCCGCAAACCCGACCCGTTCCCCCACCGGCATCTTGCGGCCCGGCCGCACCAGCGCTTCCCAATCCCGCCCATCGGGGCTCACGGCGCGCAACAGAAACACCTCCACTTCTCCGCTCAAATACTCACGCCGTTTGGGATTCTTCTTGCCGATGGGCAGCGCGTGCACGCCCGCGCGCCGTCCGAACAACCTGGCCGGAAACACGCGGGAGTCGTTCAGAACCAGGCAATCCCCTGGCCCCAGAAACTCGGGGAAATCGCGAAATCGCCGGTCTTCCCAGCGGCGCTCGGCGCGATGGAGCACCAGCATCCGCGCGCCCGCGCGATCCGCCAGCGGCGCTTGCGCGATCAACTCGCCGGGCAATTGGTAATCGAAGGCCGCCAGATCCATCTCAGCCTTCACTGTAGCGGAAACAGCTCCCCTTGCTCCTCCCCGTCCCACAATTCCGGCGGATACTCGATGGGTCCCGCTTCCAGCCCGTACCGCTGGCGAATCTTCGCAACCCGCGCCCGCAGCATCTCTTTGTACCCACCGCCCAAGAACGCGCTGCGCGCATACATCTCGCGGTATCGCGCCATCAACGCGGGAAACTCCCGCTCCAGAAGCGACCAGAACACCTTCTGCGCCGACGGCATCAAGAACAGCGGCGCGCCGCCGAACCACAGCGCGCCGGCGTCGCGCGCCGTCTTCGCCAAGCGGTCGAGTTGCCGCTCGCCATCCGTCAAACCCGGCATGACCGGGTTGGCAAACACACCCACCGCGATCCCCGCATCGCGGAGCTTCCGCAACGCCGCCAGCCGCAGGGCTGGCCGCGGCGCGCGCGGCTCCAGCAACCGCGCCAACTTCTCATCCAGCGTAGTGATGGTGAAGTTCACATCCAGCACGTTCCCGCGCGCAATCTCCCGCAGCAATTCCAGGTCCCGCAGAATCAAGTCCGATTTCGTCGCGACTCCCAGCCGCCGCCCTCGTTCCCGCACGAACACCTCGAGAATCGACCGCGTCCTTCGGAACCGCTGCTCCGCCGGCTGGTACGGATCGCATGCCGTCCCGATGACGAGGTGTTCCTTCCGCTCGACGCGCCCCAATTCCCGCCGCAGCAAATGCGCGGCCGCCGATTTGGCATAGATTCTTTCCTCGAAATCGCCGGCGTTCATTTCCATGAACTCGTGCGTGTACCGCGCGAAGCAGTACTGGCACCCGAATTCGCACCCCCGGTACGGGTTAATCCGAAGTTCCCCTCACAAATAGGCCTCAATTCTGGGGCAAGCCATTGATTTTGCGGAAGATACGCCAAAAGTGCGAGCGCCATAGTGTTCCCATGTAAGTGATGTAATTATGCTTGTATATTGACAGTAGTTTATGTACAATGCTCCCATGTACATCGACACCGTCCCCAATCGCAACTCCCCGCCCGCTATCCTCCTCCGCGAAGGCTGGCGCGAAGGCTCTGTTACCCACAAGCGCACCTTGGCCAACCTCTCCCATTGGCCCAAACAGAAAATCGAAACCTTCCGCCGCCTCCTGCAAGACGAACCCCTGGTCTCCCCTCAGGATTTGTTCTGCACCCACAAGACTCTCCCTCACGGCCACGTCGAAGCCATCCTTATGGCGATGCGCAAACTCGGCCTGGATTCCCTCCTCGCCGCCAAGCGTTGCCGCGAGCGAGATCTAGTCATGGCCATGATCGCCGCACGTTTGCTTCACCCTTGCTCGAAATTGGCTGCCACCCGCGAGTGGCACACCACCACCTTGGCCGAGGAGTTGTCGGTCGCCGATGCCACCGAGGACGACCTGTATCAGGCCATGGACTGGCTGCTGGAACGGCAACCGCGCATCGAGAAGAAACTCGCCGCCCGTCACCTGGGCGAAGACTGTCTGGTCCTGTACGACGTCAGCAGTAGCTATTACGAGGGCCATACGTGTCCACTGGCGCAGTATGGTCATGATCGAGACGGAAAGAACGGATTGCCCATCATTGTCTACGGAGTGATGACCGATGGCGAAGGGCGCCCCATCGCGGTGGAAGTGTATCCCGGCAACACGGGCGACTCAACCACGGTGGCCGACCAGGTAGAGAAGCTGCGCGATCGCTTTCAGTTGTCGCGCGTGGTGCTGGTGGGAGACCGCGGGATGCTGACCCAGCCGCAGATCGACAAAATGAAAATGCATCCCGGATTGGGCTGGATCACGGCCCTGACCAGTGTGGCGATTCGCGGTTTACTCGAAACAGGAGCTCTGCAACTCTCGTTGTTAGATGAGACGAACCTGGCCGAAATCACATCGCCCGACTATCCCGGGGAACGGCTGATGGTCTGCCACAATCCACTGTTGGAAGAAGAGCGCGGGCGCAAGCGACAGGCGCTATTGCAAGCGACGGAGAAAGCACTAACCAAAGTCGGCAAGCAAGTAGAGCGACGAAAGAAAAAGCTCCTGAAGGAAGCCGAGATTGCGCTGAAGGTGGGCAAGGTTCTAGGGAGTTACAAGATGGGTAAGCACTTCCTGTACACCATCGGCGAGGGGAAGTTTCAATGGTCGCGCCGCGAACAGACGATCGAGCAGGAAGCGAAGTTGGACGGTATTTATGTGATTCGCACCAGCGAATCGGTTGAGCGCTTATCGGCCGCCGACACGGTGCGCAGCTACAAGAGTCTGGCCCAAGTGGAACGGGCTTTCCGCACGTTGAAAGGCATGGATCTGCTGATTCGACCGATTCGCCATCGCACCGAGGATCGCGTGCCGGCGCACATCTTCCTGTGCCTTCTGGCGTACTACGTGGAGTGGCATCTACGGCGGGCGTGGGCGCCACTGTTGTTTGAGGACGAGCAACTCGCTCAGGAGCGTCAACGGCGCGATCCAATTCTGCCGGCAAGCTGCTCGCCATCGGCTCAAGAAAAGAAGCTCACCCGGCAGACGGCGGACGGGTTTCCCGTACACAGTTTCGCCACTCTGATGGCGGAGTTGGCCAGTCGAGCACGCGTGACCTATGGGCTGAAATCGGACGAATCCACCCCAAGCTTTCAGCAGGCGCCAGAGCCGACTCCGCTGCAAGCCAAGGCCTATGCGCTACTCGCCTTGTTGCCAGTAGTTGGAAACTGAGTTTTGAGCTATCTCTCGGCGAATCAGCAGAATACCGCCCGAATCCTTCAGGAACTTCGGGTTAATGGTCCACTGAAACGGCATGTGCGGCTTGGTGCGATTGAGAATCGACCGCGCCGGCATCTCGAAGTACTGAACGCCGCGCTTGGTTTCGAGCAGCTCGCTCCGGGAAGCCAGGCGTGCGATGCCCACCAGTGCCATGTATCTATTTTCGCCTTTTATTCGCCTTTGCACAAGGGGATTGCCGGTTGGACGGCGTGCATGGAATGTGCGGAACGAAGGATATCGGCCGAGCAAAGATCTGCTGGAACGAGTTCAAGAGGTTGATCGGTCATGCCTGGCGCTGGCGGAGCGCCACCTGACGCGGCGGCAAAGGAAGGCTCAGCTCAGCAATGGAAAGGGCAATTGGGTGTATACTTCGGACTCGGGAGCAAAATGGAAATCCCGACTGGGATCACAGTACACCAGCCCTAACACTAGGAACCCTACATGCACTCCGGAAGAACCAGGACCGCCGCTGGTCTCGCGGTCGTCATGTTGTTTGCCGCGTCCGCGGCTTTTGCGCAAATGGGCCGCACCTGGCCATCTGAGAAGAAGATCGTCCCGGACCCAGTCACGGGTCTCCCGCTCACATTTCTGACCAGTACGGATGGCGGCTACACCCAATCCAAGATCTATCAGACGCATCGGCAGTGGACCGCCGATGGGAAGTGGCTCATCTTCCGAGGGGTGCGCGAGACAGGCCCGCAGGCGTTGGCGGTGAACGAAGAGACCGGGCAAATCGTGCAGGTGACCGAGAATGGCTTTCAGGGAATGCTGTGCGTCTCCAACAAAGCCATGAAGCTGTACGTCATGTCGGGCGGCGGTGGCGGTGGAAGAGGCCGGGGCCCAGCCCCGGAGCCCGGCGCCGCGGAAGGCGCCGCGCGGGGAGCGGGGCGGGCCGCGGGCGGACCGCCGGCCGCGCCGCCGGAAGGTCGAGGCCCAGGCGGCAGAGGCCCTGGCGGACCACGGCAGATTCTCGAGATCGATCTGGCCAGACTCTTCGCCGACGTGGCCGCCGGGAGCTTGAAACCCGCCGCGAATTACACGCGCGTCTGCGGAACCATCCCACCCACGCTTCAGGCCGATGGCAACATGGGCCTGGATGCCAATGACGGCTTCATATATTTCAGGGTTGGCGGGCCGGAAACCACTCAACTGTCCCCGGGGCAGACACTCCTGCCGGGATTTGGCCCCCGTTTCCGTCAGGCCACCAGCGGTCTGCGGAGCATGAACCTCAAGACCGGGGAAATCAAGTTCATCGTCAATGTGGGCTTCGGCATTGGGCACGTGCAGTCCAATCCGTGGATGCCCGGCGAGATCGTCTTTTGTTGGGAAACCGGCGGCAAGGCGCCGCAGCGGACGTGGATTGTCAATTCCGACGGGACCGGCCTGCGGCCGCTCTATCCGGAGGCGCCGTACGAATGGATCACCCACGAGGCCGTTATCAACAGGGATGAAGCGGTGATCGCCATCCTCGGCCACCGCTCGATCGCCAGTGCTACGCCTGCCTCCGATTGGGGCATCGCAGGAACCCTTGAACATCCCACCGGCGTGGCCATCGTCAATTTGCGAACACGGGAGATGCGGATTGTGGGGCAGATTCCCGAGTGGTCGAAAGGCCGCTCGGACTGGCATGTTGCCGGGTCGGTTGACGGCCGCTGGGCCTGCTCCGACGATTTTCAGTTCGAGGTCTGGCTCTATGATCGGCACAGCGGCGAGATGAACCTGCTGGCCGGTCCGCAGAAAGCTGGCGCGGATCACATTCACCCCACGTTCAATGCGGACGGCACAAAGATCGAGATTCAATCCGCCCTGATCTCGAAGGACAACCGGTCTTTGAACATCTGCGTCGTTCCGGTGCCCAAGACCTTTCTCAATCGGACGTATAGCGCCAAAGCGCCCGAATGACGCGCCGGCCGCGCGGGTTGGGTGCTTAACCGTTTTGGGGGAAGGCTGGCCAGGAATGCGCCCGACGGGATGCGCCCCATCTTCGCCGTGTGCCCCAAAACGGTTAAGCACCCGGCGGCGAGCGGCTGTACCCCATTGGATACGGGTTGAGCTACACTACCCTTGCATGCCGCGGGTTGAGCCTGCCCTGGGCAGGCCGGGGCCGGCGGCGGCGCGGCAAAGGAGCTGGATTGACTCGCAAGACGGCGGTGACCGGCAAGTTGAAGGTGGCGGGCTCGAAGCGCATGCAGGCCGCGTCGAGCGAGGTGGTTCGCGATATCAACCGGCGAATCGTCCTGAACCTGATCAGGACCCGGCATCCCCTCTCGCGCGCCGACCTGGCTCGTCTTTGCGGGTTGCAGCGGAGCACCATTTCCCTGATCGTCGAACAACTGATCGCGGAGCACTGGGTGGTCGAGGGCCCCACCGGCCGGCTGCCGCGAGGCCGGCGGCCTACGTTCCTGCGGCTGAACGACGAGCGCGTCATCATCGGCGTGGATATTCGCCCCATACAGACCACCGTGGCCCTGGCCGACGCCAACGGCAAGTTCACTTTTCGCGAAGTGTTGGCCACGCCTTCGGACCCACAGCCAGCCGTGGACGAGCTGATCCAATGCATCCGCCGCATCATGGCTTCCTGCCGGGGGAAGAAGATCGAAGGCATTGGAATCAGCCTGCCCGGCCGTTTCGATCACCGCGCGGACCGGCTGGTTTTCGCACCCAACCTCAAGTGGCGCGATTTCGATATTCGCAATCCCATCGTGGAAGCTACGGGCCTGGAAGTGGAGCTCGAAAACGCCGCCAACGCCTGCGTCCTGGCGACGGTCTGGTTCGATCACATGGAGGAGGGACGCAACCTGGTGGTGGTCACGGTTTCCGAGGGGATCGGCACGGGAATCCTGGTGAACGGGCAACTGGTGCGCGGGCTGCACGGAATGGCCGGCGAGTTTGGCCACGTGCCGCTGGATTCGAAAGGTCCGGTCTGCGGTTGCGGCAGCCGTGGCTGCTGGGAAGTGTTCGCCTCGAATCAGGCGGCCCTGCGTTACTACCTGGAAGCCGGTTCGGCGGCCAGCGGCTTGACCTTCATCGACCTGCTCAGTCTCGCCGACCAGGGTGACACCCGGGCCGTCAAGGCTCTGGAGACCATGGCGCACTACCTGGGGCGCGGCATGCGCATGATCGTGGCGGGACTTGCGCCCGAGCGCATCGTGGTAGTCGGCGACCTCACCCGGTCGTGGCATCGCTTCGGGCCGGTAATTGAAGCCGAAGTCCAGGCCCAGGTGCTGCCGGGTGGCCTCGCCCCCCGCGTGGTCCCAGCGCACGAAGACGGCATGGCCCGTCTGCGCGGCACCGTGGCCCTGGTATTGCAAAAAGATTTCGGCGAGTACGTGTAGCGAGGAGGCCGACGGGGGCGTCGGCAGCGTCGGCCTCCCCGCGGCCGGATACCGCCTGGTCACATTGGGCCAAGGGAGGGCCCGGGGAGACCCGCCCGGACCAGGCATGGGGTTAAAACAGCCCTCTCGACCGACAAGCGTTTTCGCAGCCCGTCTGATTGAATTGATTGAGATGTAGTTTCGTAGATGGGGACGTCACGGGAGTGATCTCCCAGAACGCCGTATCACGGGAGCTTGCGGATGACCCGGCAGTTCGACGAGTCGCCGACTAACCGTCAACATGGAACCTACTGGGGTGCCACCTACTGGGGAGCCACGAGCCCGTCGTTCCTGATGGCATCTATAATGGCGTTCGTCGTATATGAAAACGAATCCGTACGCAGACCCCAGGACCGACAAGCGACTGAAGCGGACACCCCACCCTAACTGAGACCAATGGACTCGCCAACCAGAGAAGGAGCCGAGCCGAGAAGGCATCATTTTGTGCCGAAGTGCTGGCTCGCGGGGTTTACCGAGAGCGGCACAAATGACGGAAGGCTGTGGGTTACCGACCTGTCGCGGCAAAGACAATGGGCCACTACACCTGAAAATGCGGGGCACATCCGAGATTTCTACCGATTGTCCGAGCCGACGCCTGATCCCGTGGTGGTAGAGAAGTTCTTCTCGGAACTGGAATCCCAGGTAGCACCGATTCTCAAGAGCATCGACAAGGAACGGAGGCCGCCAAACGATGACGAACTCGATGCACTGCTGCATTTTATGGCATATCAATGGGTACGGGTTCCGCGATTTCGGCCCTTTGCACTTGAGATTCTGGACCGCATTGCGCGACAGAAGCTTGCGGAAGAACTGCAAAGTCGTGATACGTGGCTAGCCGCTCTAAAGAAGGCGGGAATGGACCCGGATGCTCCCGGAGCTGACTATGAGGGTATGAAGAGGTTCTTCGAATCCGGTGAGTTCAACATAACCGCGGAGACTGACTGGTACGTGCAAAGGGCGTTCAAGGATGCAGACGGCATTATTGCTTCGCTCCGGGAGCGCTACTGGGGGACATCGTTTACTGCGAACGGAAGGCTCATCGCCTCGGACAATCCTGTCGTGCTGGACGGGCCAAAAGGCCAGATGGTCGGCTTCAAGAATGCAGAGTTCGTGCTGTATCCAGTGAGCCGTCACGCTTTCCTGACTGGCACATTAGAGCGCATTGGGCGGCCGGCGCTCAATCTCAAGTACTTTGCGAGCTTGAACTCGATGATGCTCCTCGGCGCGGATGCGCAAGTCTATTCCCACATGCCGGCTTTCAGTTGGCTTGATGAGAAACGGAAGCATCAGACTGACTGGCGTTTGTTTTCGAAAGAAAGGTTCTGAGCGGGCCGCCAGTCGGTGGATTCTAGGCCGCGCCAGCTCGTGTGACCGTACAACACCGGGCGCGCCAACGTGTTCAGGCGTAAGCCCCTCGACGTCCCGTTCTGGGAGACGCCGCCGCAGTGTTGAGATTTTCGACAGCCGCACTCGTCGAATGCGCATCTCGGCTCGCGTCGATTGAGGGTATTGTACGAGTGGTTGACGATCCGCTCGGAGTTCCAGGACCACATGGTCGACGTGCACGAGGCTGCGTCGGCCGGCGAATGGTCGGGTTATTGGCGCTACAGGGCGCGGCGGCACTGGCGCCACCGGCGGAAATCCGCCCCGAAGGCCCCGGCCAGTTGAGTAATGCCGCGGAATAAGGCCGCACGGCGAACCAGAATGGGATTACCATAGCGCGAGTGAGGTGGAAATGTCGAGCCGAGAATCGTTCACTTCAGTTTCAGTCGCGCTGGCGCTGGCCGCAGCGCTAGCGATTGCGTCACTGCAGGCGGCGGGCACCGCGCCCAAGCGACCTAAGATCGACGCCCGGGGCGCCTCCTTGCTGAAGGTAGGCAATCTCTCCTTCAAGGATTTGAACCGGAACGGCGTGCTTGACCCCTACGAGGATTGGCGATTGCCGGTCGACAAGCGTGTGGCGGACCTGCTCTCCAGGATGACCCTGGAGGAGAAGGCGGGATTGATGCAAATCACGTCGTTCAATACGGGCTCCCTGGAGGACTACCTCGATCAGCGCCACATCCGATACCTGATCCTCCGCGATAACCTCACCGCCCGGGAACTGGCGGCACGCGCGAACACTTCGCAGGAGCTCGCCGAGAAGTCGCGGCTGGGCATTCCGATCGTCTTTACCTCGAACCCCCGAAATCACGTCCGGGACGACATGGTGTACGAGGAAGCCGAGGCGGCCGGCGAGTTCTCGAACTGGCCCGGAACGCTTGGACTGGCGGCAACGAATGACTTGAAGCTCATCCGCGCGTTCGCCGAGATCGCGCGCGCGGAGTGGCGCGCCTCGGGCATCCAGAAGTGTTACGGATATCAGGTGGATGTCGCGACCGAGCCGCGCTGGTACCGTATCCAGACGACGTTCGGGGAGAGCCCGAAATTGAACGCGGAAATCGCCCGAGAAATCGTGTTGGGTTTCCAGGGTCCGGCTCTCGGGCCAGAGTCGGTAGCGCAATCGACGAAGCATTTCCCGGGGGATGGGGCCGTAGACAAGGGCCTCGATCCCCACAACAACTGGGGGCAATGGGCGGCGTATCCCACGCTCGGCAGCTTTTTCAAGTACCAGTTGCCCCCCTTCCAGGCCGCCGTGGACGCCGGCACCAGCTCAATCATGAGCTACTACAACAACCCCTCCAACGACAAGAGTGCGGAACAACTTCCAAAGGAATGGTGGCAGTCCGGCAAGCAGCAGTTCGAGGAAGTCGCCGGAGCTTACAATACGACGCTTCTCACGAGACTGCTTCGCGGGCGGATGGGGTTCAAGGGATACGTCAATACCGACAGCGGAGTTCTCGCCAACAATGCTTTCGGCGTGGAAAAGCTCACTACATCGCAGCGATTCGCGAAAGCGGTGAAAGCCGGCGTAGCCCTCTTCTCGGACAACAACAACCCGCAGGGGCTCCTGGACGCGGTGCACCAGCACCTACTGGAGGAATCGGACCTCACCCCGGCCGTAACCCTTCTGCTCAAAGAGATCTTCCAGTTGGGGCTATTCGAGAATCCCTACACGGATCCTGAATTGGCTCAGAAGATCGCCAGTTCACCGGCTTCCGCTGCGCGGGCCGACGAGGCGCATCGGAAGTCCATCGTCCTCCTGCGCAACGACAGGAAACTGCTGCCGATGACGGGCACCAGGAAGCTCTACGTGGAGGTCATGGCCGGTCAGCCCGCAGGCTTCGGTGGCCGTGATGGCGCGGGCGGCCGCGGCCGGTTCGGCGGGAGAGGGGGCGCGGGTGAGCGGGGCGCCGGGGATCCGGGTGCGGCAGGAGTTCAAGAGACGGCGAATCCGCAGGGGGCCGGTAGAAGGGGTGGCCGCGGCGAGTTCGCCGGGCGAGGGGATGCCGTCGCGATCAGCGGCACTGCCCGTCTGAAGGCCCTGCTCGCGAAGGATTCATCGGTGCAGATCGTGAACTCGATCGACCAGGCCGACGCTGCCCTGTTATGGTTGCGCCCGACCGTGTACCAGCGGCCCGAGCACGACTACGCGGACATCGCGCTGAGCCTGCTCACGGGTGTGGACGTAGCTAAGGTCAAACAGATCGAGGCGGCTAAGCCGACCGTACTGGTGATTAATTTCATCAATCCCTGGGTCATCAACGAGGTTGAACCCGGCGCCGGCGCGGTCCTGGCTACGTTCGACGTCAAGGCCGAGGCACTGTTGGACGTGGTGAGGGGCCGGTTCAAGCCGGCCGGAAAACTCCCTCTCACAATACCGGCGGATCAAGCGGCCGTGGATAAGAATGCTCCGGACGTCCCAGGATACGCGGAGACGTTCGACTACGCCTACAAGAACCGCGTGAACGACAAATATATCTTCGGGTTCGGCCTGACCTACGGCAAATAGTCGGCTGGTGCCAAGGAAGACGTCAAGCGGAGTGCACGCCTTCGCGGCCAGATTCGGGGTGGGCCGCTGGGTCGCGTACACGCGGAACGGCAGTTCCGGTAGAGTTACGCGCCACTCGGAAATTGCTCAGGTTCGGCACACGCCCCCCAAGTCCCCTTGTGGGAGACCAAGCCGCAGGGCGGAGGCCTGTCTGTCGCGACTACCCCTTCCCCCCGACAACCGACCCGATCCCGCGAGATGCCGGTCGCGTCCGTTGGCCATGAACGGCCCGCGGGGCGCTGCCGCCCGGTTCATGCTATCCTAGAACTGGGATGGAGACCTGATGCGCGGGCCGGCTCGCGGCGAAAAACCTCTGTATTGGGTGGCATCTGCGAAACGGGACTTGCTGGCGTTTCCCGAAGCGGTCAAAGACGGTATTGGCACGGCTCTGAGTATCGCTCAGTTTGGCGGGAAACACCCCGCGGCGAAGCCGTGGAAGGGAGCGGGGTCCGGAGTACTGGAGGTTGTGGAGGACCATGACGGAAGCACCTATCGCGCCGTTTATACCGTCCGCTTCCGCTGCGCCGTATACGTGTTGCACTGCTTTCAGAAGAAGTCGCATAGGGGCATTCAGACACCGAAACAGGACGTGGAACTCGTTCTACAACGCCTAAGACTGGCCAGACAGGACTATGAGGATCGATATGGCAAGACCAAACGCGAAACTTAGCGGAAGAATCGTGCGGAGTTCGGGGAACGTATTCGCCGATCTCGGCTTTGCGGACGCCGGCGAACGGCAGACGAAGGTTCGTCTGGCCATCGCGATCAATGGCGTCCTCGAGCGGCGCGGGCTGTCGCAGGCAAAGGCCGCGGAGTTGTTGGGCATCAACCAGCCCAAGGTCTCGGCCCTCTCCAAATATCGCCTGGAGGGTTTCTCCGTGGAGCGCTTGATGCGGTTCCTTACGTCGCTCAACCAGGACGTTGAGATTATCATCCGCAATCGGCTGCGGACCCGCCCCCCGGGGCGGGTGTTTGTCACGGCTGCGCGAAAGGTCCTCGCTTCGACTCCGGTCTTTCTGGATCACTCCCGTGACACGCCGCCCACGGCAGCCGGGGAACAGCCCCCGGCCGAGCCACCCATCTGAAGACGAGCGCTGATGCACCACGCCCTACTGCCCTGGCAGACCGATTGCTCTTCTTCCTCCGTTTATTGGTCCACCTGGGCCCGCGTGTCCGCGATTTCACGCACGCTGCCGACAAGAAAAGGACGGCAGCCCCCGCTCCTCGCCTTTCCGGCCCCGCAAAACCCGGTACCCCCTTCTTGCGATCACGACCAATTCCCATAATAGAATCAACAACTTAAGTCGAATCCCCATCGGCCCCGCGCTACACTGGAGGTGGTGAAAGATACCTGCTGCCACGCCGTCTCGGAACTCCCATTGGCTCCGTGCCTCCACTCCCGCCGGATTGGCTTCGTTTCGCCAAACATGGTCCCCTCCGCAACTCGACCCTGTTTCAACCTTGGCCGGCAACCGGATTGGCTTTGTTCCTCCGCGACGCCCGATTACAGGGCATCAGCCCCGAATTGGGTTCGTTTCGTCATTTCCCGTCGCCGCCGAAATCCGTTCCCGTCCGCCAGCGTCTGCCGGCCCGTGCTCATTGCGCCCGCACTCCGCTCGTCGTGCGCCAGTCTTCTGATTCAACTGGAATTAACTCGCAAATTGGGTTCGTTTCGTCATTTCCCGTCGTCGCCGCCCTCAGGCCCCGTCGGCAAGCCTCTACCGGCCCGTGCTCATTTCGCTCGCACCCCGCTCGTCATGCGCGAGTCTTCTGATTCAATTGGAATTAACTCGCAAATGGCTTCGTTTCGTCATTTCTCGGCGCGCCGCAAAACGGGAACCGGCGCCAATTCCCGCATTTTGGAATTGGATGGCTGTAACCGGTTTGCCCCTTGACATGAACCGGCCTCCGATACTGGCTTGATTTTGGGCTGTAATCCCGTTATAGTTTGAGTCCAAAACGAATTCCGAGCCGACCAACATGAAAGAACATCCTTACCGCAATTCCGATTTGCCGGCGGCGAAACGGGCGAAAGACCTTTTGTCCCGAATGACGCTGGAAGAAAAGGCCGCGCAGATGATGTGCGTCTGGCAAAGGAAGGCCGAGACCCTCGTGGATGCCGACGGCAACTTCGATCTCCGAAAAGCCAAGGCAGCCTTCAAAGACGGGCGCGGGATCGGCCAGGTTGGCCGCCCCAGCGACGCGGGAAAAGGCAAAGACGCCCGCGGCATGGCGGAACTCACCAACGCCATTCAGAGATTCTTTATCGAGAACACGCGGCTGGGGATCCCCGTGATTTTTCATGAAGAGTGTCTGCACGGCCACGCGGCCATCGATGCCACCAGCTTCCCTCAGCCAATCGCTTTGGGCGCCACGTTCAATCCTGATTTGGCGGAGTCGCTCTTCACGATGACGGCGTGGGAAGCGCGCCTGCGCGGCACGCACCAGGCGCTGACGCCGGTGGTGGACGTGGCGCGCGATCCGCGCTGGGGCCGCGTCGAGGAAACTTACGGCGAAGACCCGTACCTGGTTTCGCGGATGGGCATCGCGGCGGTGCGCGGATTCCAGGGCGATGCCAGCTTTCGCGACAAGAAGCGCGTGCTGGCGACTCTGAAGCATTTTGCCGCGCACGGCCAGCCGGAATCCGGCACCAACTGCGCACCCGCGAACGTCTCCACGCGCGTGCTTCGCGAGACGTTCCTTTACGCCTTCAAAGAGGCCATCCGGAAGGGCGGAGCCATCAGCGTCATGGCCTCCTACAACGAGATCGACGGCGTGCCGTCTCACGCCAACCGGTGGCTGTTGCGGGACGTGCTGCGCAAGGAATGGGGCTTCCGGGGGTTCGTGGTGTCGGACTACTATGCGATCTGGGAATTGAGCCAGCGCGCCGAGGTCCGCGGCCACTCGGTGGCGAAAGACAAAAAGGAAGCGTGCGCTCTGGCGGTGCGGGCCGGCGTCAATATCGAGCTGCCGGAGCCGGAGTGCTACTTGCGCCTGGTTGAACTGGTTCGCCAGGGCGCACTGAAGGAATCGCAACTCGACGAGCTGGTGGCTCCGATGCTGTTATGGAAATTCCGACTGGGTCTTTTCGACGATCCGTACGTGGACCCGGACGAAGCGGCGCGCGTGGTGGGGTGCGACGATCATCGCAAGCTGGCTTTGCAGGCGGCGCGGGAAGCCATCACGCTGCTGAAGAACGAAAACCATGTGACGCCGCTCGATCCGAATCGCCTTCGATCCATCGCGGTGATCGGCCCGAATGCGAATCGTATCCTGCTGGGCGGCTACAGCAGCGTGCCCAAGCATAACGTCACGGTGCTCGAGGGCATCCAGGCGAGGGTCGGCGGCCGGGTGAAGGTGCTCTACAGCGAAGGCTGTAAGATCACCATTGGCGGCTCATGGCATCAGGACGAGGTGGTACCCAGCGATCCCGGCGAAGACCGCAGGCAGATCGCGGAGGCGGTCAAGGTTGCCAAACAGGCGGACGCGATCGTGCTGGCCATCGGCGGCAACGAGCAGACTTCGCGCGAAGCCTATGCGTTCAACCATCTGGGCGACCGCGCGAGCCTGGACCTGGTCGGAAGACAGGAAGAGCTGGTCAAGGCGATGGTTGCGACCGGCAAGCCGGTCATTGTTTTTCTGTTCAACGGCCGGCCGATCTCAATCAATTACATCAGCCAGAACGTGCCGGCTGTTTTCGAGTGCTGGTATCTCGGCCAGGAGACCGGTCGTGCCGTAGCGGAGGTCCTATTCGGCGATTTCAATCCGGGTGGGAAGCTGCCGATCACCATTCCACGCTCCGCGGGGCATTTGCCCGCCTTCTACAACTACAAGCCCATGGCACGCCGTGGCTATCTGTTCGACGACATAACGCCGCTGCATCCATTCGGCTATGGCTTGAGTTACACGACTTTCGCCATGAAGAACCTGAGACTGGCTAAGAAGAAGATCAGCCGCGACAGCGCGACTCGCGTGCTGGTGGATGTGACCAACACAGGCAAGCGCGAGGGAACCGAAGTCGTGCAACTGTATATTCGCGATCTGGTCAGTTCCGTAACACGGCCGCTCAAGGAGCTGAAAGGTTTCCGGAAAGTCTCTTTGCAGCCCGGCGAAACGAAGACCGTCGCGCTGGATGTCACGCCTGAATCACTGGCGTTCTACGACATCGACATGAACTATGTCGTCGAGCCCGGCGAATTCGAAATCATGGTTGGTAATTCGTCGCGCGACTGCGACTTACAGAAGGTGATCCTACATGTCAGCTAAACCCCAAAAGCTGTTTTTTGTCGAAAAGGCGGGCTACAGCCTGGGTGACGCCGCCGCCAACTTCGTCTTCCAGACGATGATCCTGTTCCAGTTGAGTTTCTACACGGACACGTTAGGGATCACGGCCGCGGCGGCGGGCACGCTCCTGCTGGTGGGACGCCTTTGGGACGCCTTTTTCGATCCGATGATGGGCGTCGTGGCCGACCGCACCAAGACGCGGTGGGGAAAGTTCCGCCCGTGGGTGCTTTGGACGGCGATCCCGTGGGGCGTGGTCCTGGTTCTGGCCTATACGACGCCCGACTGGGGAACGACCGGCAAACTGGTCTACGCGTGCCTGACCAACATCCTTCTGATGACGCTGTACTCGGCCAATAACACGCCCTATTCGGCAATGACCGGCGTCATGACCGGCGACATCAATGAACGCACCAGCCTGTCGTCGTACCGCTTCGTGGCCGCCATGATCGCGCAGCTCGTTGTGGGCGGCTTCACGCTGCCGCTGGTCGCCAAGTTTGGGCACGGCAACAATGCCAAGGGCTGGCAGATGACCATGGCGTTGTGGGCGACGATTTGCGTAGTTTTCTTCGTCATCACGTTCCTCACCACCCGCGAGCGCATCCAGCCCGACCCGAAGCAGAAGGTGTCCGCCAGACTGGATTTCGGCGATCTGCTCAAGAACGGGCCCTGGATCGCGATGTTCATACTCACGGTGTCCCACTTCCTCGTCCTGGCCATGAGGGGCGGCACCATGTTTTACTATTTTCGGTATTACGTCAACCAGGACTGTCTGTTCTCGCTCCTTGAGTCACTGGGCCTGACCAACGTGGCGAGCGGTGGGACATGGCACTCTCTGCTGAATACTTTCGGTCTGATTGTGAATGCGGCCAAAACGAATGTGTCTTCGGTGGGGTTCAGCCTGTTCAACATGTCGAGCCTGTTCGTCACCCTCATTGGTGTGCTTTGCTCGACTCTTTTGTCGATCCGGTTTGGCAAGAAAGCCGTCGCCATTGCGGGTTTCTCAATGACGACAATATTCATGGCCCTGTTTGTTCTGCTGCCGCCCACCGCCATCGGGACGGTGTTCATTTTGGAGTACCTTCGGGTCCTGAGCTATGGCCCCACGGTTCCGCTTATTTGGGCTATGTTTGCCGATGTGGCGGATTATGCGGAATGGAAAACCGGCCGCCGCGCCACCGGAGTAATCTACGCGACCATCTTGTTCGGCCTCAAAGCCGGCTTGAGCTTGGGTGGCGCGATCGCCGGCTGGCTTCTGTCCGGCTACGGTTACCGAGCCAATGTGGCTCAGACGCCCGGGGCTTTGCGTGGTATTCGCTTGACGATGAGCGTCTATCCAGCCGCTTTCTTCCTGATCGTGATTACTTGTTTGATTTGCTACAAGATTGGTAAGAAGCTGAATATCCAGATACAGGACGAGCTGGCGGAGCGCCGGAAGAAGTTCGCAACTGCTTAGCTTAGGCGGCGGTTGGCAGGTTGTGGGGCGGGCAATCCTGCCCGCAAGCCGGCCTTCCGGCCGGCTGGACCCGCTGGAAAGCGGGTCCGCAGGCTGAAAAGCCTGCCCCACATCGGGTCAGTGGTAAGGAGGATCGAGGATTATGTCTCGGAAATCGACAGCGTTGAAAGAATCCCTCCGGCTCATCTTTCTTTGCGCTTTTGCTGTCCCACGGAACGGTTTCGCCCTCGGCCAGGCGCAGTATGTGCAGGGGACTTACACGCCGGGCGGTTTCACAATCGTGCAAGGGAGGGCGGCCGCGGCGGTTTATGTCGATGACCACGACTATGCCGGCGTGGTTCGCGCCGTCAACGATCTCGAGGCGGATATTGCGCGGGTCACGAGCTGCACTCCGGCGATTGTTCACGATGAGAAGGGCCTCGGAGCGAGCGCCATCATCGCCGGCACAATCGGAAGGAGCCAACTTATCGACCGGTTGATCCGCGATGGGAAACTGGATGCTGGCCAGATCTCTGGCAAGTGGGAATCCTTTGTCGTCCAGGTTGTGCCAAGGCCGTTGCCGGGCGTCGCCAGTGGGCTGGTCATCGCGGGAAGCGATAAGCGAGGCACGATTTACGGCATCTATGATTTGTCCGAGCAGATGGGAGTATCGCCCTGGTACTGGTGGGCGGACGTTCCGGTTCCGCACAAAGACGCCCTCTTCGTGAAGCCGGGGAAATATGTGCAGGGAGAGCCCGCGGTGAAGTATCGCGGCATCTTCTTGAACGACGAAGCGCCGGCGCTCTCCGGCTGGACCAAGGAGAAATTCGGCGGTTTCAACCATGAATTCTATGTGAAGGTTTTCGAACTGGTGCTGCGGTTGAAGGGCAACTATCTCTGGCCGGCGATGTGGGGCAGCGCGTTCAACGAAGACGATCCGCTCAACGCCAAGCTCGCGGACGAATACGGCGTTGTCATGGGGACATCGCATCACGAGCCGATGCTGCGGGCGCAGCAGGAGTGGAAGCGGCACGGCCAGGGAGCGTGGAACTACAACACCAACGCCGCGGTGCTGCGCGCGTTTTGGGAAGAAGGCATCGAGCGCAATAAGAATTACGAGAGCATCATCACCATCGGCATGCGCGGCGATGGCGACATGCCCATGGCCGACGCCAACGATATGCCCGCGAATATCGCGCTGCTGGAAAAGATTGTGGCCGATCAGCGTGCGATCATTGCGAAGGATATCAACCCGAAGTTGGGGGAAGTGCCGCAACTCTGGGCGCTCTACAAGGAGGTGCAGGAATACTACGACAAGGGAATGCGCGTGCCCGACGATGTGACTTTGTTGTGGTGCGACGACAACTGGGGGAACATTCGCCGTCTGCCCACCGCGGAAGAACGGAAGCGAGCCGGCGGCGCCGGGATCTATTATCACTTCGACTACGTGGGCGGTCCACGCAATTACAAGTGGCTGAATACGAATCCCATCGCCAAGGTGTGGGAGCAGATGAATTGGGCCCTCGAGTCCGACGCCAGGCGGATCTGGATTGTGAACGTGGGCGACCTCAAACCGATGGAGTTCCCCATCGAGTTCTTCCTGAGCCTGGCGTGGAATCCGCAGAGGTGGCCGCGCGATAAGATCGCGGAATTCACCAAGCTGTGGGCGGAACGGGAATTCGGGCCGGCGCACGCCGCGGAAATCGCGGAAATTATTTCGAAGTACACGAAGTACAACGGCAGGCGCAAACCGGAGCTGCTCGACCCGGCCACGTTCAGCCTCCAGGACTATCGGGAAGCGGATACCGTGCTGGCCAACTGGCAAGCGATCGCGGAAAAGGCGGAGCGCATCTACGGCAGCCTGCCCGAGAACGTGAAAGACGCGTTTTTCGAGCTGGTTCTCTTCCCCACCAAAGCCTGCTACCAGGTGAATGAACTCTACATCACCGCCGGGAAGAATCGCTGGTATGCCAGCCAGGGCCGCGCCAGCGCAAACGATCTGGCCGCGCGGACCAGGGCGTTGTTTATGGCCGATGCGGATCTATCCGATTCCTACAACCATACTTTGGCCCATGGCAAGTGGGACCACATGATGGACCAGACGCACATTGGTTACACCTATTGGCAAGAGCCGCCCACGAATGCCATGCCGAGTGTCCAGGAGATCGAGGTTCCGGAAGCGGCGGAAATGGGTGTCGCCATAGAGGGCTCCGCCTCTGCCTGGCCGGGGGTGCCGGGTGAGCCGGCCCTGCCGGAATTCGACGCATTCAATCGGCCGCGCCGGTACATCGACGTGTTCAACCGGGGACGCGCGCCGTTTGAATTCTCGGCCACGGCCAGCGCGGGCTGGATGGTGTTGAGCGCGGCGCAGGGAAAAGTTGAGAAGGAGCAGCGCATTTGGGTGAGTATCGATTGGCGCCAGGCGCCCCCGGGATCGGCGGATGGATCGATTCGGATCGCTCGCGCCGGCGCCAATGCGGTGGTGGTGAAGGTCAAAGCGTTCAACCCGCCAAAGCCCGCGAGATCTTCTTTGGAGGGCTTCGTTGAAGCAAATGGCTACGTGTCCATGGAGGCGGAGCATTACACGAAGAAGAGCGATGCCGGCGCGGTCCGGTGGGAGAAGATTGAGGATTATGGGCGGACCCTCTCGGGCATGGCGGTATTTCCTGTCACGGCGAAGAGCGCGACCCCGCCGCGAGATTCTCCATGTCTGGAATATCAAATGTACCTATTTGAACCGGGAAAGGTTGAAGTCGAGGCGATTCTCGCTCCGACATTGAACTTTGTTCCGGGCCGTGGCCTTCGATACGGGGTCTCCTTTGACGGCCAGCCGCCGCAGATGGTGGATGCGCTGGCGCACAACTCGCAGAGCGACTGGGAGGAAACCGTGAAGGACAGCGTCCGCAAAGTCAAATCCACCCACACGCTGGCGAATTCCGGCTATCACACGCTGAAGTTCTGGATGGTGGACCCGGGCGTTGTGCTGGAGAAACTGGTGGTGAACGTGGGCGGCGTGAGACCCAGCTATCTGAGCCCGCCGGAGAGCTATCGCGGCGGCGCCGCGGGCGGTCGCGTTTTCTAGCCCTACTTGCGCGCGGTGACGGTGATCTCGATACGCGCTTTCGGCAACGCCAGCCTGGCCACGCCAACGGTGGTGCGCGAGGGCCGGGGCATCTTGAAGTAGGTGGCGTAGACGGCGTTCATTCGCGCGAACAGGTCCATGTCGGTGAGATACACCTGCACGGACACCACGTCCGCATAGGTCATGCCCGCCGCCTTGAGGACGATGCCGATGTTGTCCAAACACGTCTTCACTTCGGCTTCGAAATCGGCGGGGACTTCGCGGGTCTTGAGATCGGCGCCGATCTGGCCGGAGATGTAGAGTGTTCCATCCACCAGGATGCCGGGGCTGTACATCGGTTCGGCGGCGGTTGGCGCGGGAGCGAATTCCGGCGGGGCGATCACTTTCCTTTGGGCCTGCAAGGGCACGACGAGGAAGAGCGTGGCAAGAAGCAACGCGCAGAGATTGGTTCGCATGAGTGTCAATGTAGCACTGATCGCAGGGCGGACGCCGAACTTCCAACTCAGAACATCAATGGGTCTAGGCCCGCGGCGGGCGCTCCAGTCCGCGTCCGCACCACCACACCGAACCGGCGCAGGCGGCGGCACAGGGCAGGAGTATCAGCGGTCCGAGGTCCGCCGCGGAGGCTGCCGCGGCAATCGTCGCGGCAGCGCGAAACATACCGGCGCCGAAACCCGAGCCCTCGGAGAAGCGCCACCGGACTTGCTCGCGCCGGCGATTCACCGAAGTGGAGTGGCCGAGCGCCAGCAGCATCAGGGCCGCGGCCAGCCCGGCCAGCGGGCGCAAGGGCGACGTCAGAAGCAGAGCCGTGAGGAGGAACGCCAGATCCTTCGCTGCCAGTACCCGCCAGCCCCGCACCGGCAGCAGACGGTAGCGCGTCATGCCGCCCTCGCTATCGAGGCCGAAGAGGCTTTGCGGCTGGGTGGAAATCGCCAGCATGACTAGAATCGTCATGGGAAGCAGGGCCTCGGGAAACAGTTGCCCGGCGAGGCGCGCGCCCAGCGCCCCGGCGCTGAGGACCAGTCCGCAATAGAAGTCGAGCGTGGAAAGTGCCTGGCGCAGGTTCTTGCGCAACAACTGGTCGAGCGGCCCCGGAATATGCGGCACGCGGCGCCACAAGCCGTGACCGGCGCCGAACGGTAGGGACGGCGCCACAAACCCGATGGCGAAAAACCCGGCGACTAGTACCCACAACCCCAGGGTCACGCTCCTCCATATGGCCAGGGCAGCCAGCAACCACGTGACCGGGTTGAACCACGGACTCAAGAGGCGCAGCAGCCGGCGCTCCGTCCCCGAGAGCGGCCATACGGCGAGCCGGTCTTTGGGCACTCTACGCAACGGGTCGGCGCTCAGCGGAAGAAACAGCACGACTCCGATGATGACCGTAAGAGAAACGAACGCCTGCGGATCTCCCAGGAATAGCAGCAGCAGGGCCACCAGAAAGAAATTGTTGGCGGTGAACGATCCCATGGACCTCGCATTCCGCCCCTCAACGGTAGCCAGCGCCCTCAGGACGGCGATGATCCGAGCCATTCCAGTTCCTCGGTCTGCGGCGATTCTGCCAGATCGAAATACAGCTCTTCAATGGGCCGCGGCAGTTGCTGCGCGGACGAGTTCCAGACCAGCTTGCCGCCGCGAATAACCGCGAATTGGCCGGCAATGCGATCGACGGCGGGGAGGATGTGCGACGTCAGGAAGACGGTGACGCCGCGCGAAGCTGCGCTGGTCAGCACCTGCCGCATGACGACGGAGGTGACCGGGTCGATAGCCTCGAACGGCTCGTCGAGAAACAGCGCCTCGGGATTGGGCAACAGGGCCATGGCGAAGGCCGTCTTCTTGCGCATACCGTGCGAACAGTGCCCGGCGAAGGTGTGGCGCCCGTCGGTTAGGCTGAACGCGCGCAGAAGCTGCGCGGCACGCGCGCGGGTGGCTGTGCTGTCGAGCCCATAGATGCTCCCGGTCAGCAGCAGGTGCTCTTCGACGGTCAGGTCGTCGAAGAGCCCGAGGTTCTCCGGCAGGACGCCGATGCGCTGGCGGACGGCCAGGGGTTCGGCGGCCACACTGATGCCGCAGACCGAAGCCTCGCCCGAGGTTGGCGCCAGCAGGCCGCACAGCATTTTGACGGTGGTCGATTTCCCCGCCCCGTTGGGGCCGAGGAAAGCGCAGATGGTACCGCGGGCCACTTCGAGCGTGAGGGCATCCACCGCGGTGAGAGCGCCGAAGCGTCTTGTGAGGTTCCGGCAGGAAATCATGAGAGTGAGATATTCAATGGGGACCAGCGCTAAGCCAGCTTCATATCCGAGTCTACACCAGTCCGGTGGGCCACCCCACCTACAGCAGCACGCCGTTGCCCGGATTCCGGCTTTCACCCACGCTCGACACCAGGATCGCGGGCTGACCTTTGATCACGCACTTGTTGGTGCAGATGCCGCATCCGATGCAGAGTTCCAGATTGACCCGCGGCTGCTTCACGGTGACCTTCTCGCCCGTGTCCGTGGTCGCCTGCGCCTCTTCGAACCAGATGGCCTTCTTGGGCGTCGGGCAATGCTCTTCGCAAACGATGCACGTCCGCGCGCTGGCGTAAGGCAGACAGCGGTTGCGGTCGATATACGCCAGCCCGATCTTAATCTTCTGCTTCTCAGCCACGGTGAGTGGCCGGATGGCGCCGGTGGGGCAGACCTGGGTACACAGCGTGCACTCATACTCGCAGTAGCCGATGGTCATCTTCATCACCGGCGACCACACGCCCTCGAGGCCGGCTTCGAGCGCCGCGGGATGGATGCCGTTGGTCGGGCACACCTTCATGCACTCGCCGCAGCGGATGCATTTGGAGAGGAATTCCTCTTCGCCGAGCGCTCCCGGGGGGCGCACCAGTTCTGGGTTATAGGAGCGCTTACCGGCGAGCGGATGGGTGCGGAACAGGAGCGCCGCCCCGGCGCCGGCCACGCCCGAGGCCAGCAACTGGCGGCGGCCGAGGTCCAGGCGCGAGTCCTTCGGCGGCTTCAGAAAGCTGGTCCCCAGACTGAAGGTGACGGCCCGCGAGGGGCAATCGGACTGGCAGTTGAAGCAGTAGAAGCACTCCGCCGGTTTCCATTCGAGGGTGTTCCCCGCGTTGGCGCCGCCCTGGCAATCGGCCAAGCACAGGCGGCAATTGTCGCAGGCTTCCGGACTCTTATGGATCCGCACCAGCGGGTTCTTGCCGGTGATTCCGAGCAGCGCCCCGAGCGGGCAAATGTACCGGCACCAGAAGCGCGCCCGGTAGAAGTTGAGAGCGATCGCCACCCCGAACAGCGCCCCGATCAAGACGTTTCCAAAATAGTGCGGTTGCTGGACAGCGAGGAGGTGCCGGCGCAGAGAGTCGTTGACCAAGAGCGGATCGATGGCGCTGTTGAGCGCCGGGTACACAGCCACCGCCATTCCTCGGAAGAAGAACGAAATCGGGTCGAGCCACCCCACCACGTTGACGCCCAGCAGCGCGCCCGCCAGAAACACCACCAGCACGTAGTACTTGGCCTTGTGCCAGCGGCCGTAGCCGCCGGTGTCGAGCCTGGCCTTGACCGAGCCGCCGCGCAAGCTGGAGAACAGGTGGTGCAGAGTGCCGAAGGGGCAAATCCATCCGCAGAACCAGCGGCCGAACAGGAAGGTGACGGCCAGCGTCGCCACTGAAAGCAGCATGCCCGCGGCCAGCGCGTGCGACGCCAGCCAGTCGGTGAGCATCACCAGCGGATCGAGCTGGAAGAACAGCTTCACCCCGCCGCCCACGCGGTTTATGGGGTAATACACGGTTTCCAGAAACAGGTAGAGAAACAGCAGCAGAAACGCGGCCTGGACGGCGCGGCGGAGCCACACCAGCGTCGTCGTTGGCGTTTTGCGAGCCATCTAAACCTCCACGCGCGCCGGTGAGAGCGCCGCGTAGTCCATGTTTCCGAGGCCGCGGGCGTGGCCTTCCACCACGTAGCCGATGTCCTGCGGCCGGAGGCCCAGCAGCGTGGCGCCGAAAGCATCCACGGCCACCTGGTCCACGCCGGCCACGATGGTGTCGCGGCGTTTCACGTCGGCGAGATTGCCGCCCGCCGGGCCGTTGGCCGCCAGCACGCGCACGGCGTCGAGCACCACCAGTTGCGGCCGGATGAAACCGGCCAGGTCGGCGACGGCGTTGCTGATGTCCTGGTGGAAGCGGTTGCGCGCGCCGCCGGCGACGCCCATCAGGTTCTTCATGCCGAGGACGGCCCTGGTGAGGCTGTGGTGCTTGACAATCCCCACGTTGATGACGCGGTCGGCCTCCACCACATCCCCATAGATTTCCCACTCCTTGAGGACCCGGGCGCCCTGGATGGCCATCTTGCGGAACTTGCGTTCATCCATGAAATAGCACTGCGCGCCGGCCTTCTGGGCGGCGCTCTGGATACCGCTGCGCGGGAAGGTGCGCTGCGGCGAGTTGCAGGGGTTGTCGCCGACCGCGACTCTCTTGGCGCCGGCCTGGAAGCACATTTCGACGAGCGCGGCGACCACGTCGGGGTTGGTGCAGGCCGCCTGTTCGGGGCGGCGGTCCCAGGCGATGTTGGGCTTCACCCAAACCACGTTGCCCTTGGAAACGAAACGGGCCATGCCGCCTAGCGCGTCGATGGCGCCGCGCGTCAACCGCCGGGCCTCTTCCGCAATGCCGTCGGGCGCGGCCGGTGAAGACTTGTAGTGGGCAATGCTCAGCGCGGGCGCGGCGGCCGGCAGAAGCGCGGGCGCAAGCAACGCCAAAAAGCCTCTCCGGTCAATCTCCATCACGGCTTCACCTTGTCTAGAAAAGCAGCCGCGTCCGCTGGCGCGTGGAGACATAGTATGGCAAAGCGCCCGCGCGCCAGGAAGATGACTTCACCGCTCGACCGGGAGTAATACTGGCGGAGCTTCTCTACTCTCTGGTTCGCCTCGTGCTCATCCGCGGCCAGCGAGATCACGAGAGTGGTCGCCTGCCCGTCGAAGCGGTAAGAGGCTGTCAGCGCAGGCGCCAGGAAGTCATGACCGGCCGGAGCCTGCACCACGTATTTCTCCGACCGCGCCACGCGGTTCTCGCGCGGAAGAATGTCGAGCAGGGCCGGCAGCGAGCGGTCCCCGCCGATATTTCGCGAGATCGCGCGCGCGAAGGTGTCGAGAGCCGGCTCCGCCCCGTCGCCGAAAGCGGAGAGCCTGACGTAGTAGCGGCCCTGAAGAAAGTTGAGCGTCGATTCGCTGCTGTAACCCTCCGCCCCGATGGGAATGAAATGATATTCGGGAGAGCGCTCGGCCGAGTAAATACCGAACGCCTGCAGCGGGCCGCCCATATCGAATACGTCCACCGTCATCTCGACGCCCGCCCGCTTATACTCGCAGTGCGCCATGGCCGCCAGGCCGTACTTGAGATAGATATCGGCGCCGCCGTCCATGTACCGGTAGAGGTCGGACGAATAGAAACGTGCTCGGTTCTTGCCGTTGGGGAGCAACGCGGCGAGCCGCGTTTTGACTTCGGCCGGAATGGGAGGCTGTTGCGCCCGGAGCACCGGCCACAGTGCAGCCGCCAGAAACAGACAGATAATGGGTCCGCGCATGGTGTGCTCCAAGACCCCAAGAGAGTTTCGACTCCTATACTATCACCGGGCGGTTTGGCCGCAGAACCGGTCCAGCGGCCCCGATGCCTTATAATTAAGGTTTTCCGGTACTCATGCTTACACTAGAGAAGTTCTCGATTGGAGTGGGAGACCGCTTCGCGCATCAGGCAAAGGCGCAACTGACAGCTTGCGTCATGGCCGCGGGGACGCCCTCCGTGCCCGGCGTCACCGTGATCCCCGTGTGGAACAAATCGAATCGCGAGCACCTGATCGTCGGATCCGAACCGGGCAGCGTGAGGGCCGCCGCCGATGCGGCCGTCCGTGAACTTGGCTGGAAACATCCGTACCACGTGGACGCCGATCACATCAACCTGGGCACGGTGGACCGCTTCATCGATGCCAGCGATTTCTACACCCTGGACGTCGCGGCGGCCATCGGCCAGCCCGCCGCGGCGGCGGACGTGGAAGCGTTCGTGGGCCGCCATCCGGAACTCATCGGGCGGTTGAGCGTCCCTGGAATCGCCGAGCCGTTCGCGACCACGCGGCAGTCGGTCGCGGCGGTTGCGGGCAAGTATCTTTTTGCCGTCGAGGAAGCCGGGCGCATCTATCGCCACGTCGCGGAGCGCAAAGGCGCGGACCATTTCGTGACGGAAGTTTCCATGGACGAGACCGACTCGCCGCAAACTCCTCCGGAGTTGCTCATCATTCTGGCGGCCATCGCCGACGAGAAGATTCCCATCCAGACGATTGCGCCGAAGTTCACCGGCCGCTTCAACAAGGGCGTGGACTACGTTGGCGACCTGGCGCAATTTGCGAAGGAATTCAACGACGACCTGGCGGTGATCGCGCACGCCACCGGGCAGTACCAGCTTCCGCGCAATCTCAAGCTGAGCGTGCATTCCGGCAGCGACAAGTTTTCCATCTACCCGCTCATGCGGCGGGCGCTCCGCAAATTCAACGCCGGGGTGCACCTCAAGACGGCCGGGACCACGTGGCTCGAGGAGCTGATCGGACTGGCGGAAGCCGGCGGAGACGGGCTCAAACTGGCCAAGGAGGTCTACAGCGAGGCGTTCGCCCATCGCGACGAATTGTGCGAGCCATACGCCGCCGTCATCGACATCCACTACGACCGGTTGCCCTCGCCGGCCGAGGTCGAGGGCTGGACTTCGGAGCAGTACACGTCGGCGCTGCGCCACGATCAATCCAACCCGGGATTCAATCCGGACGTGCGCCAGTTGCTGCACGTGGGCTACAAGGTGGCCTCGAAGATGGGCGCCCGATATCTGAACATGCTGGAGCAGTGTGAGGAGTCGATATCCCGCAACGTCACCCAGAACCTGTTCGAGCGGCACATTCGGCCGCTGTTCCTGGAGCAATAGGGTGCGGGCCGCGTGGGCGTTATTCCTGGTGGCCACGGCGGCGTATGCGCAGGACACGCGCAACGTCACCGAGCCGGTGATTCCACCGAGCTGCTTTGTCTTGATCGCCAAGCTCTCCGCGGTTAATGGCAAGACGCTGGCCGAGGCCGACGAAGACAAGCTGGACACGAACCGGATTCAGAAGGCCATTGACGGCTGCCCGAAAGGTTTCTCCGTCGAGCTGAAGGCCGATGGCGCGCACAACGCCTTCCTCTCCGGGCCGCTGGATTTGCGGGCCGGCGTCACGCTGCGGGTGGATGCCAAGACCACCTTGTTCGGATCGCGAGACGCGCGGGTGTACGAGGTCAGTCCGGGCAGTTGCGGCGTCGTGAGCCAGAGGGGAGGCGGCTGCCGGGCGTTGATCAACGGCAGCAATGTCGCCGGCGCGGCGGTGATGGGCGATGGCATCATCGATGGCCGCGGGTGGGCCAAGCTCATCGGGAAGAACGTCTCCTGGTGGGACCTGGCGGAGCAGGCTCGGGCCGGTGGAAGCCAGAATTGCCCGCGCCTGATGGTGCTTTCGCGCTGCGATAACTTCACGTTGTACCGCATCACGCTGAAGAATTCCGGTAATTTCCACGTCGCCTACAGCGGCGGAAACGGGTTCACGGTCTGGGGCGCGATCATCAACACGCCCGGAAAGGGCGCGCGGAACACGGACGGCATCGACCCCGGCGGTTCGAGCAATGTGACCATCACCCACTGCTACATCTCCACCGGCGACGACAACGTGGCCATCAAAGCCGGCGCCCATTGCTCGCACATGACCATTGCGCACAACCATTTCTACGCGGGGCACGGCATGTCGATCGGCAGCGAGACCAGCGGCGGGGCCGATTCCATCCGCGTCACCGACCTCTCCATTGACGGCGCCGACAACGGGCTCCGCATTAAGTCGAACTCCAGCAAGGGCGGGCTGGTCCAGGACGTAATCTACAGCGACGTGTGCATCCGTAACACCAGGAACCCTATCCTGATGGACTCCGACTACGAGCACTTCGGCAAGGGCGGCGACCGGCTGCCGATGTTCACCGGGATCGAGCTGCACGATGTGTGGGTGGAGGGCGGCGGCAAGGTCACCTTGCAGGGATTCGATGAGAAGCACCGCCTGGGGATGACGTTTGACAACGTGCATTTCGCTTCGCTCGCGGGCACAAAAATAGTGGCCGAGCATGCGGACCTGAAGTTCGGCCCGGGAGCGGTGAACTTCCGTCCTACCGGCGAAGATGTCACCATCACAGGCGCCGCGGGCCAAGGGAGTCCGAACGCCTGCAAAGACAAGTTCGTGCCCATGCCGCAGTGAATCCGGTTCCTTCGAAATGCCCAAACAAAACCAACTCACAGACGCCGGCGCGTCGCGCCGCTTCCTTCCTTTGCTGCTGCTATTATTCGCCGGCAGCGGTTGTTCCGCGCTGATCTATGAAATCGTCTGGTACCAGTTGCTGCAACTGGTGATCGGTTCAACCGCGGTTTCGCTGGCCGTATTGCTGGCCACTTTCATGGGCGGGTTGTGCCTGGGCAGCATGGCTTTGCCGCGCATCCGCTCCGTGCGGCGGCGGCATCCCTTGCGCGTTTATGCGCTGGTGGAAATGGGAATCGGGATCTGCGGAATCCTGGTGCTGTTCGGAATGCCCCTGGTCGACCGGGTTTACGTGGCGGCGGTGGGGCACGGTTTGCCGGCCATGTTGCTGCGCGCGGTGGTGGCGGCGGCATGTCTGCTGCCGCCCACGGTCCTGATGGGCGCGTCGCTGCCGGCCGCGTCGCGGTGGCTTGAAACCACTCCGGAAGGCGTTTCCTGGATGGGCCTGTTGTATGGCGGCAACACCGCCGGGGCCGTGTTCGGCTGCCTGCTGGCAGGGTTCTATCTGCTGCGCGTCCATGACATGGCGACGGCGACTCTGGTGGCCGCGGCCATCAACGGGGCGGTGGCTTTGATCGGTTTCGGCATGGCCGCGCGGACTCCGCGCCAGGCGGGCGCCGCAGAGCCTGCCGCCACACCGGCCGCGGAGGCTGCGCCACGTTCCGGGGCGGTCTATTTGACCATCGCCCTTTCGGGAGCGTGCGCGCTGGGCGCCGAGGTGGTATGGACGCGCCTGTTAGGGCTGCTTCTGGGCGCCACGGTCTACACGTTTTCCATCATTCTGGCCGTGTTCCTGACGGGCTTGGGGATCGGCAGCGGCGTCGCGGCGGCGCTCGTGCGGGGCATCGCCCGGCCGCGCATGGCTCTCGGCTGGTGCCAACTGCTGCTGGCCGGGGCGGTCGCATGGACCGCGTACATGCTGGCCAACTCGCTTCCGTATTGGCCCATCAACCCGCTGCTTTCCACCAGCCCCTGGTTCACGTTCCAGATCGATCTGGCGCGTTCGACTTGGGCGATCCTGCCGGCGGCGTTGCTGTGGGGCGCCAGTTTTCCGCTGGCGCTGGCGGCGGTGGCCTCGCGCGGCCGCGATGCCGGGCGAATGGTGGGCGGCATTTACGCGGCCAACACCGCCGGCGCCATTGTGGGCGCCCTCGCGTTCAGCATGTTGCTCATTCCCGCCGTCGGCACGCAAGGCTGCGAGCGCGTGCTGATCCTGCTCTCCGTGGTGAGCGCGCTCTTCGCGCTGGCGCTGCCTCTGCGGCCCAAGGCTGGCGTTCTCTTGCTGGCCGCCGCCACGGTCGGCGCCATTCTCTTGGCCATGAGCGTCTCCAAGGTCCCATCGATGCTGATCGCCTATGGCCGCCGAATCACGCTCTCCGCGAACCGCTCGCAAATCCTCTACGCGGGCGAAGGGATGAACGCGTCCATCGCCATCTCGCGGTGGGACGACGGAGCGGTGCAGTTCCACGTCAGCGGCAAGGTGGAGGCATCCACGGAACCGTACGACATGCGGCTGCAGCGGATGCTCGGCCACATGCCCGCGCTGCTGCACTCGAAGCCACGTTCGGTGCTGGTGGTGGGGTTCGGCGCGGGCGTCACGGCCGGCTCGTTTGTGCTGCACCCCGAGGTTCAAAGAATCGTCATCTGCGAAATGGAGCGGATGATTCCGCCGGTGGCGACGCGCTACTTCGGCCGGGAGAACAACAACGTTCTGAACGACCCGCGCGTCGAGATGGTCTACGACGACGCGCGCCACTACGTCCTGACCACCCGTGAGAAGTTCGATGTGATAACCTCAGACCCGATTCATCCGTGGGTCAAGGGCAGCGCCACGCTTTATTCGAAGGAGTACTTCGAGCTGGTGAAGCGGCATTTGAACCCGGGCGGCATCGTCACGCAGTGGGTGCCCCTGTACGAGACCGACCTGAGCACGGTGAAGAGTGAACTGGCTACCTTCTTCGACGTCTTTCCCGACGGGACCATCTGGGGCAACGACACCGCCGGGGGCGGCTATGACACCGTGCTGCTGGGGCAGGCCGAGGCCGCCAGGATCGACGTAGACCAACTGCAAGAGAAGCTGGAACGCCCGGATGAGGCGCGCGTGGCCGCGTCGATGCGCGAGGTGGGATTCGGCTCGGCGATCGCGCTGCTTGCGACCTATGCCGGGCAGGGTCCGGACTTGAGGTCCTGGCTCGAGGACGCCGAGATCAACCTGGATGGCAACCTGCGGCTGCAATACCTGGCGGGGCTGGCCCTGAACAAGAGCATGGAAGGAGCCATTTACAGCCAGATGCTGACCTATCGCCGGTACCCGGAGAACCTGTTTGTGGTCTCCGATCGGCTCAGGCCGGCGCTGATGGCGGCGTTAGCGCAGTAGGGGCGCCGCAAAACTCAGTGACAGACACCAGCGTCCACGCGGCGCGCGGCCCAGAGGGCACCCCGGCGCCTTGGGACGCGTGTGTCAGTCACTGAATTTTACCAGCCGTGCCGCGCGGCCTCCACGCGCGCCAGTGAGACAACGGTCGGATGGACCAGCGTTCGGTAGTCCGCGGTGCGCATGTGAACGACGTCGTGATGCGTGCCCGCGTTGAAAGCGATCATCTCCTCGCCGGCGAGGCTGCTGTCGAGGTACACGGGAAGGTCGTACAAGCTTCCGACGGGGGGCATCGCGCCCAGCTCGCAATCCGGAAAGAGCTTGCCGATCTCCTCCTCCGTGGCCAGCCGCGCGTGGGTGAGCCCCAGCGTGAGGCGGACCTCCTGAAAATCGACCAGCCTGGTGGCTGGGACCACCATCAGGTGATATCCGTTGTCACCGAATACCACGACGGTCTTGGCGACCTCCCGTGCGGGCAGGTGCTCCGCCGAAGCGACCTCGCGGGCCGTGAAGGCGGTGGGATGAACGGTGTGGGTATACGCGGCGTGATTCGCCTCGAGGAAATTGCGCAGTTTCTCCAAGAGTGGCATAGCAACCTCCGCTGATCGAATTGTACGCCCGAAAGGGCGGGGAAGCGAATCGGCCAGCGGCATCGGCATGAGCACACAGGCGTCCGGCATGACCCGGCGGTCAGCTCTCATTCGTCTGCGCCACCTTCGGGTATGCCGGTGCCATCAAATGCCGCCGTGCGCTGCTATGCCCCGAAATCCAGGGTCTTTACAGATTTCTGCTCAAAGCCAAAAATATTTACGATTTTGACACAACCCGCGCCACCAGTTTTGCGTCGGATGAAGTGAGGGAAAGGCCATGAAAGCACTCGTTGAGAATCGCATCAAGGGGCAAGTCCATTGTCCCATCTGCACCCACACGGTGCCGGCGGACATCGACCCGAAGGGCAGGTATGCGCGCGTGGCGCCCGGCCAGAGATGTCCGCGTTGCTCGTCGTCGCTGGACGTCGCCGTGGTGGTACAGATTCCGGAAGCCGCCTAGCCTAGTACTTACCCACCCTGAGAAGGCTTGTACGGAGGCGCGCTTTCTGCCATAGTGGGATAGGAAGTGAAAATGAGACGGAGGCTGCAGCCCAGACTCGATCCGGTGGTCCCTAGGGAGATGTTGGAACAGGCTAAGCGTTCCATCTCCCCGGACCGTTTGACGAAGGCTGCCAAGTGCTCGGTTTGTGGCGCCGAGGCTGCCGATGCGGGGAGCGAGCCGCTGTGCTGGGTCTGCCGCCGCCTCAAGATCAGCGCCTGGCACGAGAGCGAGCAGCAGATGCCCGCTCAAGAGTAGCGCCATCAAGAGTTCGCTTCGATCGATTGCGCCACTTCCTCCCACTCCTCCAGCAGCGCCTCCAGATCGGCGCGGCGCGCGTTCAGCAACCCGGTTACGCACCTGGTTTCCTCGATGCTGACGAAACTGCCGAGGGCGGCCTCGTAATCGGCGATCTCGACCTCCAGTTTGGTAACCTCGTCTTCGATGGCTTTCCGGCGCTCCCTCATGTGGCGCAGCTTGATGGGGTTTAACCGCCTCTCGCCCGCTCTTGGCGCGGGGTGCCCTCTGGGCCCCGCGGTCTCCCGCGCCAGTGCCGCGGGTTCCTCGGCCGCCTCCGCCGGCGAGACGCCTTCCGGGGTGCCCTCTGGGCCCCCCTGTTTGCGCCAGAGGTAGTCTTCATAATTGCCCGGATAGACGCGAAGCTTGCCGCTCTCCACTTCGAACACGCGCGTGGCGAGCTTGTCGATGAAGTAGCGGTCGTGGGAGACGAACACCAGCGTGCCGGTGTATTCCTGGAGGGCCGTGAGCAGCACATCCTTGGCGCGCATATCCAGGTGGTTGGTGGGCTCGTCGAGCAGCAGGAAATTCGAGGGCATCATGAGCATGCGGGCCAGCGCATAGCGGTTGCGCTCGCCTCCGGAGAGCACGCCGATGGTCTTGAAGACGTCGTCCTCGGAGAACAGGAAACAGCCCAGGATGCTGCGCAGCTCGGTATTGGTGGCGCGCGGCGCGACCGTGGCCAGGTCGTCGATCATCCGCGCGTTGGGGTCCAGTTCCTTGTACTGGTCCTGGGCGAAGTAGTCGGGCTGGGCGTTGTGCCCGAGGATGTACTCGCCGGCGTTGACCGGCTCCGCGCCGGCGAGGATCTTGATGAGCGTCGATTTGCCGGCGCCGTTGACTCCCACCAGTGCCACCCGGTCGCCGCGCTCGATGATGAAATCCACTTCGGAGAACACCTGGTGGCCGCCATAACTCTTGGCGACGCTCTTGAATTCCGCGACTACCCTGCCGCTCGGCTTGGGCTGGGGAAAGCTGAAGCGGATGGTCTTTTCCTGGGGCGGAAGCTCGATCTTCTCGATCCGGTCCAGTTCCTTGATGCGGCTCTGCACCTGCTTGGCCTTGGTGGCCTGGTAGCGGAAGCGATTGATAAAGGCTTCGATCTGGCGGATTCGGTCCTGCTGGTTGTTATAGGCCGCCTGGAGCTGCGCGCGCCGCTCGGTCTTTTGCAGCTCGTAGCGCGTGTACCCGCCGGTGTAGAAATACAGGCCCTTGTTCCAGAGCTCGCCGATCCTGCGCACGGTGACATCCAGAAAATACCGGTCGTGCGACACCAGCACGAAGGCATGGGGGTAGGCGGCGAGATACTCTTCCAGCCAGTTGCGGGCTTCCAGGTCAAGATGGTTGGTGGGCTCGTCGAGCAAGAGCAGGTTGGGCCTTTCGAGCAGCAGCTTGGCGAGCGCGATGCGCATCTGCCAGCCTCCCGAGAACTCCTCGGTGCGGCGCTTCCAGTCGCGCTGCGGGAATCCGAGGCCGGAGAGAACGCTGCCCACCTGCGCGTCGATGGCATATCCGTCGTGCGCGCGAAACTCGCCTTCCGCGCGATGGAAGCGCTCGGCCACCTGGGCGTATTCGGCGCTTTCCGGGTCCAACTCGGCCATGCGGCGCGTGAGCTGCTCCTGCTCGTCTTCGAGCGCGCGCAGGCCCGAGAACACGGTCATGCACTCGGCGAAAACCGAGCGGCCGGAAAGCGATAGCCCCTCCTGCGGCAGATAACCGATGCTGACGGCTTTCTGCGTGGCGATGCCGCCGGAATCCAGGCCTTCGATGCCCGCCAGCACTTTGAGCAAAGACGACTTTCCCGCGCCGTTCGCGCCCACGATTCCGACGCGCTCGTTGGGCGTGACCAGCCAGTCCACGTTCTCAAAAAGAATTCTGGGGCCGTAGCGCTTTCCCGCCCCCGTGAGTTGAATCATGAGTCTCGCCGGTGTTTCGAAGCGGCTTCCAAATTTCATTCTAGCGAGTAGCGCCGCCCTCTACACTTTGATATAAAATAGCGCCGTGAGTATCGACAGACGATCATTCCTGACGGCCGTGGGGCTCGCCCCGGCGGCGCTGGCCCAGACGCAACGGGATTGGAGCGGCCAGCAGCCGGTCCGCTATGCCGATCCCGATGTCATCGCGCTGGATAAGCGGTTTCAGAAATACATGATCAACAACACCATCATGCAGCGGCTGTGGACGGGCGCCTTGTGGGCCGAAGGCCCCGCGTGGAACGGCGCCGGGCGGTACCTGGTGTGGAGCGATATCCCCAACAATCGCCAGATGCGCTGGCTGGAGGAGGACGGACATATCAGCGTCTTCCGTTCGCCATCCGAATACAGCAATGGCAATACCTTCGATTTCGAGGGGCGCCAGGTCACCTGCCAGCATGGCCTGCGGCGCGTGGTGCGCTTCGAGCCGGACGGCGCCACCACGGTGATTGCCGACAAATGGCAGGGAAAGCCGCTCAACTCTCCCAATGACCTGGTGGTGCATCCAGATGGCGCGGTGTGGTTCACGGACCCGCCCTACGGAATCCTGGGCAACTACGAAGGGTTTCAGGCGAAACCCGAGATCAAGGAAGCGGTGTATCGCGTCGAACCCAAGACCGGGAAGATGGACAAGGTGACCGACGAGCTGGATAAGCCCAACGGTATCTGCTTCTCGCCGGACTACAAGAAGGTGTACATCTGCGATACCGGAGACCCCAAGGACATCCAAGTGTTCGACGTGGTGGACGGCAAGAGCCTGCGCAACCAGCGGCGGTTCACCAACATGGCGATTCCGGGCAAGGGATCGGGTTCCGCCGACGGAATTCGCGCCGACACCGACGGCAACATTTGGACCGGCGCGGGGTGGGGCGGCGCGGGCTACGACGGCGTCCACGTGTTCACTCCGGCCGGCGAGCGCATCGGAATGATCGTGCTGCCGGAGGCCTGCGCCAATGTCTGCTTCGGCGGCAGCAAGCGGAACCGCCTGTTCATGGCCGCCAGCCAATCGCTCTACGCCGTATACGTGGGGACGCGCGGGGCGCACATCGCGTAGCGGCGTTCTTCGCGCCTGGCCGGCCCGCGCGAGGCCCAGCGTGTGCGACTGGCCCACGTTTATCGGGGAGGGAAAGATGGAGAAGAAATTGTCCGGATCGTCTCGGCGCGGGACGCTAACCAGCGTGAAAGCCGAAGATATTTTCAACAAGCCGCTCACTAAGCGCGAACTGGAGACGCTGCGCCGTACCGCCGAGCGACAGGCGGCGGGCGACGATTCGCATATCGATTATTCGGATATCCCACCGCTCGCCGACGAGCAACTTGCGGCGATGACGCGATTTCGGGATACCAGGGACCGGCTGGAAAAGAAGAAGATGATCTCGCTCTATGTCCGGGGCGACGTGTTGGAATGGCTGAAGTCGAAGGGGCCGGGCCATCTGACTCGAATCAACGATATCCTTACGAGCGTCATGGAGGCTGAACGGCGCGTCAAGAAGAGCGCCTAGCCGCTGGGAGTGGACAGGGGTGGTTTCTCCAAACCCCACATGCCCCAGCTAATCCGCTCTCACTCTTGGCGGCGATGTCGCCAGAGGGCCTCTTTCACATATTTCGGTGATACACTGAAAAATGTGAATATATCGGTTCACAAAAATGTCACTCTCAGCCTGCCAGAGCCATTGCTTCGCCGCTTTCGTGTCTACGCCGCTTCCCGGAACCAATCGATGACCAGCCTGATGGCCGAAGCGATACGCGAGATTATGGATCGGGATGCGGATTCGGTGAGAGCCAAGCGGCGGTTCCTCGACCGCATCGAGCGCGCTCCAGACAGAGGGACGGGCGGAGTGATCCGCTGGAGCCGGGAAGAGTTGCATGAGCGTTGAGTTCGTCGATACCGACGTCCTCCTTTACGCCCACGATGGAGGCGCCGGCAAGAAGCACGAGCGATCGGTCCAACTGTTAAGACGGCTGGTGGAGGATGGGGCGGGAGCGGTCAGCATTCAGGTGCTCGCGGAGTTCTACACTGCCGCCACGAAGAAGCTCGGCATCGCCAGCCAGGAAGCCGAAGAGATTCTGGCCGATCTGGGTGGTTGGATCATTCACCGTCCCGGCCATGCGGATGTGCTGCGAGCCGTGCGCTTCCAGCGCCGCTACAAGATGTCCTGGTGGGACGCACTGGTCGTCAACAGCGCCGTCGAATTGGGCTGCAGCGTCTTTTGGAGCGAAGATCTGGCCGACGGGCAGCGGTACGGAAGCGTGACGGTGCGGAATCCGTTCGTCTAGGGCTCAGGGTTCCGCGGATGGTGCGCCGCTCGCGATTACCAAGACTCGTATCCTGAGGTTCGAAAGGATCGGCACACCATGAATCCGCTTTTGAGCAGGATCTCAGTGGACCCCAACGTCTGCTTCGGTAAACCGTGCGTTCGCGGCACGCGAATTTGGGTCTCCTTGCTGCTGGACTTCCTAGCGTCAGGAATGACCATGGAACAGATCCTGGAGGAGTATCCGCAACTGACCCGCGATGACATCCTGGCGGCCATCGCCTACGGCGCCGAGATGAGTCGCGGCCGGTTTGTCGATCTGCCTGGGCAGAGCGCGGCATGAAGTTCAAGCTTGATGAGAACCTCGGTTCTCGGACCGCGGGGCTCATTGCCGAGTCCGGGCACGATGTGGAAAAAGTGGCGCGGGCTACCTCGTCGCCTCCACCGCGGCGATCTCATAGTCCCGCACGGCCGGCAGGGTGAACTCGAGAGTCTGGCCGCGTAGCTTGAATTTCAGTTCCGCGCCCGCGCGCAGCGCCTCCACCCTGCGCACCCTCACGTCTTCCGGCAACTCCAACTTCACGGTCTGCGGGCCCAGGGGATAGGTCTCCCGGAACCAACCTCGCGCAAAGTTGGGGTTGGTGTAGTTCAGGATGTGGATAGCGAAGCCCGGCTCGGTCTGCCAGGCGAACAACTCAACCAGGCCGCTGCCTCCCACCCTCACCGGCGCGCGGTCCTTGGAGACCCACCGCACCGCCTGCTGCAGCAGGCGGCTCAAGTCGCCGTTACCCGATCGCCAGAAGCTGCGGTCCACATCGCCGGGCAGCCAGATGCGGCGGCTCAGGCCGTCCTCGGTCATCACGATGGCCGGCTCGTCGGTCCTGGGTGTATAGGGGTACACCATCTCGGGCGGAAACGCGGGATAGGGCGGTACGACGGTCAGGATCTGCGGCAGACGGGTCTTCACGGGCAGGCGATATTCGGCGCCGGGGAGCAGCTTAGTCTCCTCGAAGCCGCTGAGAATGGGGTGGCGCTGCTCGATGCGCGCGTAATAGGAATTGCCCTTGGGCCCCTGGATGTCGCCGGCAACCTGGACGCCAAACACGTCCGCCAGGCCCAACTCCTGACGCCGCGCTCCGGCGCCGTCGTAGCGGCCGGTTTCGAAGGTGGCGAGCAACCCGCCGCCGGCGTGCCCGTACTCGCGCAGTTGGCGGCACTGGGTATCGGTCAGCAGAGCCACGTTTGGCAGGATCACGGCGGCGTACTTCTCGAGCGTCTTTGGATCGAGATCGTCTTCGTGGACGAAGTCGAAAAGGAACCGGCCCTCGAGCAAGGCATAATACATGCCCTGGAGGAAGTCGCTCGAGGTCCCGCCGCCAGGCGGATTGTAGGACGCGTTCATGCGCTGGCTGAAAACCACGGCGAGGTTGGCCACCGGACGGCGGTTGACGAAATGCGGCTGGTACTTGGCGATCCATTGAAAGAAATCGCGGCCGGGGGCTCGCCAGCGCTGGTCCTCCGGCGCGCCGCCCAGCCAGTGATACCAGGGCACCATGCCGCTGGCGGTGGTTTGCGCCATCCACATGGTGGCCTCGGCGGGCGATTTCGCGGTATGCCGCCAGAGGGGCTGCGAGTTGGCGTAAGCTCCGGTCACGTTGGTGATGGTGCGGCCCTTCATGACCGATTGCGCCACGCGGCCCTGCTGCGCGCAATCCCAAATAGGGGTGGCGCCGCTGCGGCCCTGGTGGTCGGCGTTGAACCAGGCCGCCACGCCGGCGAGCTTGCGCAGGTCGGTGGTGGCGCCGATACCGCCGCCCAGATTGCCGACGTAGACGCTGTCCAACTTCTTCTCCCGGGCGGCGGCGTCCCACAGCTTCCAGATTTCCAGCACGCGCGCCATGTGTTGCTCGACGAAAGCGGGGCTGCGCCGGTCGGCCAGGCGGCGGCAGGCTTCGCAATAGCACGCCGGAGGAAGCCCCGTTCCGGGCCAGCCGTTGGTGAAGAAGCCGTCCACGTCGTAGAGCGAATTCACCTCGCGGATGATGGCGGTTATCTGCTCGGTGAAGTAGCTGGTGAACATACAAGTGGCGAACAACTCGGGCGATTCGGCATGGCGCACGGGCTGGCCATCGGCCTGGCGCCGGAACCATTCGGCGTGGGCGTCGAGCGCCTCTTGGAACGCCTGGTTCGAATCCAGACGCGCCACCACGCGGATGCCGCGCGACTTGGCCGCCTTGGCGAAATCGCCGAAGAGGTCGCGGCCGCCCAGAAACTGGCTGCGATGGTGATACGGGATGCGGGTGGGGTAGAACGCCACGATGCCGCCGGCGTTGAGCAACAGGGCGTCCAGCTTGAGGCTGCTCCAGTAGTCCACCCATGGCGCGATATCCAACTCTTGCGGGTCTTGCTGGTTGAAATTGACTTGGCCGCAGCGCCGCATGTTCTGGTACCAGGGCGTTGCGGGACGAGCGGATTGCGCCGTCCCGAAAAGAGGCAGCGCGGTCGAGGTTATGAGGAGATGCCGGCGCGAGAGTTCCATAGGCCGGCTTCATTGTAAACCAATGTCACTCACCCACTCGAGAAGCCGGATCTGGCGGCCCTTCGGGCTGTCAATAATACTGCATCGAGATGCGGTGCGCGACCATGAGATCTACACCTGAGCCGGGGCCGGCCCCCACAAACATCCCGTAGACTTCCAGCGCCTCCGGCGTCCCACCGATCACAAGGAGGCGCGAGAACGGTCCGAGCGTGATTCCCAACTCCTTTATCTTCATTGAGAAACTTTCCTGCACGCTACAGTCTGCTTTCACCGCGTAGACCTTGCCAACCAACTGAACCGTGAGCTGTACACCACCGGCGTTCACAGAGATCCAGCCGGTCCCGCCGCCTTTGCCATCCCACATGTGTGCGCCCACCCAGGACATGGGGATGGTTCCCGCCGGCAAGGTCGCGACGAGCTTTGACAGGTCGATCCAACCACTGCCGGACATCGTGTAAGTGCCGCGGAGGTCATAGTTGCTCCAATTGCTGCAATCCTGCGCTCTGACAACTGGCGAAAGCGCCAGAAAACAGGCGGCGAACATCGTGACCGAAACAAGCCGTTTCATAGAATCTAGCTCCTTTTTCGTGTTGCCCGCCGGATGGCGGCGGGCTTGAGGTCATAAGTAGCACCATCCGGCCCTTCGGAACTTCGGCAATACACGACATACCAGCCTTGTCGCGTATTGCCGAGCTCTGCCTTTCGGAGTAGCCTGTAGAGGAGATCCAGACCACCGAGTCGTCTGAACCTCGAGGCCGCATGGAAAAAGCGAGATCTTTTCCGCCACCCGTACCCGGTGAGCGCCTGGAATCCTGGAAGGAAATCGGGAGCTACCTGAACCGTGATGTGCGAACGGTGCAGCGCTGGGAACGCGGCAAAGGTCTCCCGGTACACAGGCTTCCCGGCGGGGATATGGCCAGGGTCTACGCCCTCAAGTCCGAGTTGGACGCCTGGTGGAACAGCCGTGGCATCCGTCTCCTGCCGGAATCGCAGCCATCGGCTGTACCCGGCAGATGGAACCGGAGCAAGCTCTGGCTGGCGTTCGCGGCGGCCGTGGCTGCTACAGTCCTGCTCGCTGTCGTCCGCCTGCTTCCCAGGTTGGCAGTCCCGACGCCGCGAGTCACTCCGTTCACCAGCTACGTCGGTGAGGTCGCATACCCCTCTTTTTCACCCGATGGCAAGCAAGTGGTCTTCACCTGGAATGGCGAGAAGCAGGACAACTACGACCTTTATGTCAAGTTGATCGGCGGCGGCGATCCACTCCGGCTCACCAGGCACCCGGCTTATGACACCTCGGCCGCGTGGTCTCCCGATGGCCGCCAGATCGTTTTTGTGCGCTGGTTCGTGGGGATGCCGGACGCCCACATCGTGGTAGTGCCAGCACTGGGAGGAGCGGAACGCCTCATCGGGACGGTGCTGATTCCCGAGGTCTGGCCGGCGCCCGCGTTCAGTTGGAGCCGCGATTGCCGGTGGTTGCTCGTTGGCTACCCGGAGTCGGTGACCCGCACCGCTCTCTCGCGCATGGCAGCCGATACCGGCGAGCGCGAGCGCCTGCTAACCCCGCCGCAGGAGTGGTGGGGCGACGATTCCCCGGTCCTGTCTCCGGATGGCTCCAAGGTGGCCTTTATTCGCCGCCGTGGGCCGCAGGAAGGCAATGTGTACTTGCTCTCCCTCACACCGGACTATCGGGCCGCGGGCGAACCCCAACAGATCACGCATGAAGCATGTTGTGTTTCCAATCCCCTTTGGACCGCCGGCGGGCGCGAGATCCTCTATCTCAAACGGGATACCGACATCACAGCCATGTACCGGATTGCCCCGGCCGCCGGTGCGGAGCCTCGGGAGGTCACCACCATCGGTACGTTGGGCACACAATTCGCGATTGCTCCGCGGGGAGACAAGCTGTTATACGTCAGCGGTGCGGCGGACTCCGACCTCTGGCGCGTAGACTTGCCGCCCGGAGCCGGCCAGGACCGCGTCTTGAGCCCCATCCGCGTCCTTTCCTCCAGCCGCGTCGATGCCATGCCCGATTTCTCGCCCGACGGGAAGAAAGTTGCGTTTTGCTCCAACCGGTCCGGGAGTATGGAAATCTGGGTCGCGGACTCGGACGGCGCCAACAGCCGGCAGTTGACTTCCCTCGATGGCCCCCAGGCCCTGCTCCCCAGGTGGTCGCCGGACGGAACCCGGATCGCGTTTCATGCCAACATGGTGCGCAACCGGGATGTCTACGTCATCGGCGCCGAGGGCGGCACTCCGCGGCCGATGACCAGCGGTGGGACCAATTATGCGGCAAGTTGGTCGCACGACGGGAATTGGCTGTACTTTGCCTCCGACCGCACAGGCGCATTCGAGTGCTGGAAAACGCCCAGCCGCGGAGGGCCAGCCGTGCGGATCACCAAGCAGGGCGGCTATGGTGGACTGGAGTCAAGCGATGGCAAGTGGCTGTACTACGCCAAGACGTTTGCTCCGGGGGGCGTCTGGCAGGTTCCCGTGGAAGGCGGGCAGGAGCAGCCCGTGCACCCGGCTGTCCAGGCATTCCGGGTTCCCTGGAACTTCGCCGTGACTGCCAGAGGAATCTACACGGTAGCAACTGAAAACCCGCTCTCCGGATTCCGCCTCCAGCTTTTCCATCCGGAGAACGGAACACTTGAAGTCCTGGGGCGGATTGCGAAGTCGGTAGGCCGTTCCATGGCTGTGTCGCCGGACGGACGATCATTTCTGTTTCAGGATTTTCCCGCGGGGCATGGAGATGTCATGCTGGTCGAGAATTTCCGAGCCAACCCCTAACTGGGAACCGCGCAATGGCTCTTATCGTCCGATGAGCACGGCTACGGCGGCGGTTCCGACGTCCAGCTTTTCGATGCGGTGCCCCAGCTCGAAGGGGCGGCCCAGCACGGCATCCGGATATAAGGGGAGGAGGATATTCTGAATGAGGAAGTCGAGCGTCCGGCCGTCTATGGGGACGCCCGAAATCTCCACACGCTGGAGGTCCACCGTGGCCCGGCCCCCGGCGGAGCGGATGAGCGCCGTGACGCTCACCGGACGGTCGCCATCCAACAGCTTCGACATCAGCCAGCCAGTCTGGTATCCGAGCGCACGGCGCAGCTTGCCGAAATCCACCATGGCGATACCCGTCGCCATGCCCGGAGCCACCAACTGGAGGCGCGGGTTGCGCACACCTTCGGGGACCTCCCGCTCGGCATAGGCGTCCAGCTCGCGGACGGTCAATACCACGCGTGAACCGGCTCTCAAACGGCCACTCTCGATGGAGTCGAACTTCTGTTTGGCGGAAAGATAGTCGTTGGGAGCGGCGCCCAGCGTCGCGAGGCCCAGCAGCAGTATGGCCCACCAGAGGCGAAGCTTCACGCGAGAATAGACGCCCGGCGAGACGCGCCAGTCGCTCCTAAGGGGCAAAGCACCCAGAGGCTGTGGATATGTCCCCAATGAGGAGTGTAGCATCCCGGCCATTGGCGTGGTGCTATGTTTAGAAACAGCAACTTAGGCGATTGGCCTGAGTGTTGCATCCCTCGCTAGTGGAGTTGGTTATGCCGGTTCAGACAGTGGTGCTTGCGATCGCGGCGGTGCTGGGGGGCATGGCTGTGGTGCGCCTGGCAAAGGCCTGGTGGAAGTATCGCGGCCGGCGCGTGGTGACCTGTCCCGAGAACCAGAGACCGGCGGGCGTGGCGGTGAATGCTTGCCATGCGGCGGTCACGGCGCTCGGAAAATCGCCGGAATTGCGGCTGTCTTCGTGCTCCCGCTGGCCGGAGCGCGCCGGCTGCGGGCAGCAATGCCTCAGCCAGATTGAAGCCTCGCCGGGGGAGTGCCTGGTGCGCAACATCCTGACGAAGTGGTACGAGGGCAAAGTTTGCGCGTGGTGCGGCCAACCCTTCGGCGAAATCGACTGGGCCGGGCGCAAGCCGGCGCTGCTCGGCGCCGATGGGGTGTCCGTGGAATGGAGCGAAGTTCCCTCCGACAAACTGCTTGAGACGCTGGCGGCCGCGTCCCCGGTCTGCTTCGCTTGCCACATGGCGAACAGGCTGGTTCGGGAACATCCGGAACTGGCGGTGGATCGGGCCAGGCCCAAGTAAGGGGCCGGGAGCCGGGAGCCGGGGGCCAGGGGCCAGGGGCCGGGGGCCGGGGGCCGGGGAGACAGGGGCCGGGGGCCGGGGAGACAGGCGCGCGGGGCCGGGGGCCGGGGAGACAGGGGCCGGGGGCCGGGGGCCGGGGAGACAGGGGCCAGGGGCCGGGGAGACAGGGGCCGGGGGCCGGGGGCCAGAGGCCGGGGAGACAGGGGCCAGGGGCCGGGGAGACAGGGGCCGGGGGCCGGGGAGACAGGGGCCAGGGGCCGGGGAGACAGGGGCCGGGGAGACAGGGGCCAGGGGCCGGGGGATCCGGAACGGCGGTCACATTCATCCGGGATTCCCTAACCTTCGTTTTTGGATGATTTTCGGCTAACCTACGGTCTGATGAGAGGTGCGGTCACGAAAGATCTCCGGATCGGCGCCAGGTACTTTCTGTTCTGGACGGTAGCGGGCATCTACTATTTCAGCCAGGGCCGCGTGCAGAGATCCCTTGCGCACGATGCCACGCCATGGCCGCATGACCTCGCAACCTGGATGAGCGGCATGTACCTCTGGGCCGCATTGACGCCGCTCGTCCTCTGGCTCTGCCGCAGGTTCCCCATCGAGCGGAAGACGTGGCGGCGGCGCGTAGCCCTCCATCTGCTCTTCAGCGTGCTGTTTTCCGTGGTGGAACTCGCGGCCCACAGCGCCGTCCTGTGCTGGCTGGGGATATTTCCGGCGGTGACCACGTCCTTCGCGGCGACGTTTCTGACGCTGCTGAGCGTGGCGTTTCACCAGAATGTCGTGACCTATTGGGTGATTCTGGGCATTCGGCAGGTTTTCCAGCTTCGCCGCCAGTATCGGGAACGTGAGAAGCAGGCGCTGGAGCTGGAGCTGAATGCGTCGGAACTAAGGAGCCAACTGATGCGCGCACAGTTGAGCGCGCTGAAAGCGCAGTTGCAGCCGCACTTTCTCTTCAATACGCTGAACGCGATCATGGTGCTGGTGCGGCAGCAGAAAGCCCGCGACGCCGAGGAGATGCTCGCCCGGCTGAGCGACCTCCTGCGCTACGTTTTGGAAGATCCGGAAGCGCAGGAAACGTCTCTTCGGCGGGAGCTGGAGTATGTGCAGCTCTACCTCTCCATCGAGCAGGTGCGATTCCGGGATCGCCTCCGCATCGAGATATCAGCCGGCCCGGAGGTCCTGGACGCCGCCGTCCCGCACATGGGCCTGCAACCCATTTTGGAGAACGCCATCCGCCACGGAATTGGGCGCAGTTCGGCCGCGGGGAGAATCGAAATCAGCGCCATTCGCGTGAATGACACGCTGGAGATCCAGGTGCGCGACGACGGCCCCGGCTTGACTCCCCCAGCCGCCGGCCGCACGGGCGGTATCGGATTGACGAACACGCGCGCCCGTCTCCGCCAGCTTTATGGCGACCTGGCGCAGCTCAGACTGGAGAATGGCGTGGCGGGCGGAGCCGTCGCGACCATGGTCTTGCCGTACCACACCGCGCCCGGGTTGGGCGCGTCCACGATGGTCGAAACACATGCCGCTGACAATGCTGTTGGTTGACGATGAGCCGCTGGCGCGCGAGGGCTTGCGCATGCTGCTCTCCGGCGACGCCGATGTCGCCGCGATCTACGAAGCCAAGGACGGAAGTGAAGCGGTCCGCGCGATTCGTGACCTGCGTCCGGACCTGGTATTCCTGGACGTGCAAATGCCCGAGATGGATGGCTTCCAAGTGGTGCGCGAAATCGGCGCGGACCACATGCCCGCCATCGTGTTCGTCACCGCGCACGACGAGCACGCCATTCAGGCATTCGAGATCAATGCCATCGACTACCTCCTCAAACCGGTGAGCCGGGAGCGTTTCACCAGGGCGCTGGCGCGCGCCAAGAGCCGCCTCGGTTCCAGGCCGGCGGATGAAACCAGCAGGAAGATCGTGTCCCTGCTCGAGTCCCTGGCCGCACCGCCTCGCTATTTGAAGCGGCTGGCGGTACGGTCGGCCGGCAAAACCATTTTCGTCGAGATGAAAGACGTGGACTGGATCGAGGCAGCGGAGAATTACGCGCAGTTGCACGTGGGGCGTTCGGCGCATCTGGTGCACGTCGCGATGAATACGCTCGAAAAGTCGCTCGACCCGGAGATGTTTCTCCGCGTCCATCGCTCGGCGATCGTGAATATCGCCAGGATTCGGGATCTCCAGCCTGCATCGCATGGAGAATATATGCTCACCCTGACCAACGGCGTCCGGCTCCAATCCAGCCGCACTTACAACGAGAAACTGAAGGCGCTTGCGGCCAATCCATTCTGATTCCGCAATAGGCCGGTCCGACACACACTTCGGCCAGATCGTCAAAATACGCTTTTCCAACCGCCCCTTTTCCGTCAAGATTGTAACTAGTGAGGTCCAAATGATAGACCGCCGATCATTCTTATTGTTGGGGGCTTCGCCGGTTGCCTCCGCCCTGGCTCAGCCTCCATCGGGGCCGCCTCCCGTGGCCGCCCCCGCGTCGCCGTTCGCCGATCCGGACTTCGGCTTTACAGCCCGGCTCGCCCTGGGCGGGTCCTACTATGGCGCCGCCGACCCGGGAAAGCTTCTCGCCATCCTGGCCCGAATCAAGCCGGGGGATTTCGATTCCGCCTGGCTGGCCTACCACGAGGCCGGCGCGGAGTCGCGGATGCTGGCCGAACAGGCCATGAGCAAGCGCCACAATATTAGCGCGCGGGAGGCTTATCTCTGGGCAGCCAGTTATCATACCGCCGCGCTGCGCCTGGTGGACGGCACGAAGAATCCGGAGCGGGCTTTGTCCTGCTGGGAGGAATACGCCGCCTGCTGGTCCGCCGCCGCCCGATTGTTCGACCCGCCCGTGGAGCGGGTAGAGATTCCGTACCAGGACACGGCTCTCACCGGCTGGTTCTTCCGGGCCGATAGATCACGCCGGCGGAAGCCGCTCATCATCCTGAATAACGGCGCGGACGGCCTCGAAAAGAGCATGTATGTATCGGGCGGCGCGGGCGCGCTGGCGCGCGGCTACAATTGCCTCGTCTTCAACGGTCCGGGGCAGGGGGATTCGCTGTGGGTGCGCAAACTATATTTCCGACCGGATTGGGAAAAAGTGATCACGCCGGTGGTCGACGCAATGCTGCGCCACAGCGAGGTCGATCCCAAGCGCATCGCCCTGCTGGGCGTCAGCATGGGCGGCTATTGGGCGCCGCGCGCGCTGGCTTTCGAGCGGCGCATCGCGGCAGGCGTGGCCGACCCTGGAGTCTGGGATGTCTCCGAACCCTGGCTGCGCAAGGTCCCGCAGTTTCTTCTCGACCTCGTGCGCGAGGGAAAGCGGAGTCAATTCGACCAAATCGTAGAATCCGCGCCCAAGGACCCCCGGGCGGAAGCAACGGGGCGGATGCGCCTGCGCCCGTTCGGATTGAAGTCCTACTTCGATGTGTTTCGCGACGTGCAGCAATACAAGCTCGAGGAAGTCGCCAGCCGCATCGCCTGCCCCATGCTCATCACCGACCCGGAGGGCGAGGACTTCTTCCCGGGCCAGGCGCAGAAGCTTTACGACGCGCTGCGCTGTCCGAAGAAACTGATCCGCTTCACCCACGAACAAGGCGCCGGCTACCACTGCGAGGCGGGTGCACCGGGCCTACGGGACTACTACATCTACAACTGGCTGGCCGAGACGCTGGCATGATGAGGTGAGACACATGCAACCCACGCACATGACCCGCAGGGATCTTCTCACGGCGCTGGCCTCGGGTGCGCTCGCGTCTCAGTTGCGCGCCGCGCCCCCGCCAGCCGCCGGGACCGTAGTCAGCATCGTCAAAGTCCGGAACGGCGACATCGACTCGGCCGTCGAGCGCGCCATCGATCTATTGGGCGGCATGAGGGCCATCACCCAGGGCAAAGAGCGGATCATGCTCAAGCCGAATCTGGTGTCGCCGCTGCCCAACGCGACCACCAAGCCCGCGGTCGTCCGCGCTCTGGCGCGGCTGATGAAATCCGCAAACAAAGAGGTGTCGATCGGCGAAGGCTCCGCCTCGGGGGAGCCATTCAACGTGCGAGGCGGGGAGACGTTCCGCACCACCAACAAGGATTTGCTGAATGGCTTGCAGCAGTACGTCTTCGACCAACTCGGCTACACCGAGCTCGCCAGGTCGCTGCGCCTGCCCCTGGTCAACCTCCACAGCGGCGACCTGGTGGAGGTAAAGCTCCCGGGAGCCTTCGTGTTCGAGAAACTCACCATTCACCGCTCACTGGTCGAGACCGACCTCCTCTGCTCCGTCCCCATGATGAAGACTCATTCGCTGGCCGGCGTAACGCTTGGAATGAAGAACCTGGTGGGGGCGTACCCGGGCGCGATCTATCAAGCCGTTCGAGGCCGGATGCACGACGCCGCGGCGAAGGTCGACCCATCCGGCACGGCCGCGGCGGTGGTGGACATGGTGCGGGCGAACAAACTCGGTCTGGTGGTTGTCGACGGATCGACCTCCATGGAAGGCGAGGGGCCTGTGGACGGAACTCTGGTCCCAATGAACACCATCATCGCCGGAACCAACCCGCTGGCCACCGACATGGTTTCGGCCAGGCTGATGGGCTTCAGCCCGGCGGAGATCCCCACGTTCAAGTGGGCCAATCGAGCCGGGCTCCGCCCCGAAAGCCTGGACGAAATCGAAATTCGCGGAGAAGCGATGGAGGGCGCTGGACGGAAGTTCGTGCGCCCGAACATCCTCCCATGGGACACGCTCCGGCGCTTTTGGGCCACCCGCGAGATCCAGGCATAATCGCTCTCCCGCGCACATCACGGAGGATCCCGTGGCCCCCCGGCCCCCGATCTTCTATGTGATGATCGAAATCATGCGTAGAATCGCAGTCTGCCTCTTTATTGCCCTGACGCTTTCGGCCGCCTACAAGAAGCCCGCCAAAGCGCCGGTGACGGTTCAGGCCGGCGCTAGCCGATCTTTCGCAGTTCGGGGGTCGGGGGCAGCTTAACTCCTTGTTTTTCAGCGGAGACATCGAAAAGGTCTGCCCTACAAACGGAGCCTTTGGGCAAGCTCGCTCTCGGCGCGGAC
>JBEKSR010000008.1:0-60730 GCA_049516835.1 Bryobacteraceae bacterium
GCCAGACGGCCCCCCGCGACGCTGCCTCGATCGGCTCTCCAATCGGCTGACCAAGATCCTCTCCGAAACCCGCAAACTCAACCCCGCAGGATAACGAGCACAGATTGGCCGGATAAGGGCGTTTCTCGTCAACTTGACGCCGCAGCCCAAGTTCCGGTTGGCGCGTCAGTCGTCCGCAATTCGAGCTAATATTGAGCCATGAAATTCTGGAGCGTGGTTCTCCTGGCAGCGGTGTTGCCCTTGCTCGCCGGGCCGCAGCTTTCGGAGAGGGATCTACGCAGCCTCTACGAGCGCCGCAACGCTGAAGTGCAGCAACTCTGGCCCAAGAAAGAATGGGTCAAGGCCGCCGGCATCCTCGAAGAAATGAGCGCGAATTTCGAGTTGATGCAGATCCCCGAGATAGAGATGGACGTCCGCTACAACCTTGCTTGTGCCTATTCGCTATTGAACCAGAAGGAGAAGGCTCTCGCCACACTGCGCGCCCTCACGGCGTCCCGGCCGATGAATCCCGAACAGATCGAAAGCGATTCGGATTTCGCGAACATACGCAACGAACCCACCTACAAGGAATTGCTCGCCTCGGTCCGCAAGGTGTGGCAGGTCAAGGATCGCTTCTGGAACTCACCGGCGATGACAACACCTTACCAGGAGAATATTACCGAGGACGAGAAGATCGCCGGTCTGACGCGGTTTTGGGCCGAAGCCAAATATAATTTCGCATGGTTCGAAAAAGTCCCGGACTTAGATTGGGACGCGACGTACATCGAGTATCTGCCCAAGGTGCGGGCCTCCCGGAGCACGTTTGAGTATTACCGGCTTCTGATGCAGTTCGCGGCGCTGCTGAAGGACGCGCACACCGGCGTGTGGGGGCCGGGCGAAGTGCAGCAGCAAATGAGCGCCTGGCCGCCTCTCACACTAAACCTTGTCGAGGGGCGCATTTTTGTGGCAAGAGTCATGGACGACGCACTCTCGGCGGCGCACGTACGTCGGGGCGTGGAACTGGTAGTTGTGGACGGGTTGCCTGTGCGTGAATATGCGGCGCGGTTTGTGAGGCCCTATCAGGCTGCATCTTCGCCCCAGGACCTGAACCGGCGAAGCCTCCAGTACAGCCTGTTGGGTGGCGCCTCGGGGACGACGGTGCGATTACAGTTCCAGGACGAATCCGGAGAGACCATCGACGTATCCACGGCGCGGCTCAGCGACGCCGAGTGGAACAGGCGCAACACCGCGCCAAAACGGAAGCAATTCGAATCCGAAATGCGCGATGGCAATATCGCGATTGTTGCACTGAATAGCTTCGGCAGCCAGGACATCGTTTCTGATTTCGAAAAGGCTTGGCCGGAGCTCAGGAAGGCTTCCGCTCTCATCCTCGATGTGCGGAGGAATGGCGGTGGCAACAGCGGCAATGGCACCTCGATCTTGAGCTACCTTACAGCCAAAGGCGGCCCGGGCGAAGCTGTCAAGACGCGCCTGTATCGTCCGGCGTATCGCGCCTGGGGCACAATCGAGGAATGGTCGCCCGAACAGAAGTGGGACGTGGGCAGCCGCGGCGACGACATCTTCCGAGGGCCCATTGTGTTGCTGATCGGCCCGGCCACGTTTTCTGCGGCGGAGGACTTCGCCGCCTCGTTCGACATGCTGAAGGTAGGTACGATCATGGGAGAACCGAGTGGGGGCAGTACCGGCCAGCCACTCTCTTTCCGCTTGCCCGGAGGCGGCGGTGGCCGTGTCTGCACACTCCAGACCCGATATGCTGATGGTCGCGACTTTGTCGGTACCGGCATACAGCCGCACATTCGCGTCGTGCCCACCGTGGCCGATTTCCGGCTCGGCAAGGACACGGTTCTCGAGGCCGCACTGGCATATCTCCGCCAAGAGCACCGGATCGCAAAGGCCCCATAGCCCTCGAGGGTTCCACCTGCCACGGCATTCACTTACGTGTTTTCTTCCCGCCGAGTCTGGTGGTTCCGGCCGGATTGTCGGCGCCGGGAACCGAATCCACCCGTCCGTGTAGTCCCCATCTCGGACCCTGACCCCGCTCACCACCGGCTCCTATTCGGGGTTACCCTGCCCGCCGCCTACGACAAGTCTTCGGGCTGCAGCCCGGTCTATCTGGCCATCCGCGCGAGGAGCCCGGGGCCGACTTCCTCGTCGTCATGGAATACAAACGTGTAGTTGGGCCACTCGGCCCGTTTGAGACGGCGGTGGGATCCCTTTTGCCAAGCGATCTCCCACCCGATGCGCAGCAAAGCAGCCAGCAGTCGCTTCGCCTTGACCGATCGCCAGCGGCTCATGCCACCGAAAAGACCCTGGTAAGCGGTTCCGGTATCTCTTCACCGTGTTCCATGCAATCGGCGGCAGCGCGCAGTGCAAGTGCCCGCACAGCGGCAATAGCCAACTCCCGAGTTTCGCCGTACGCCATCACCCCCGGCATGGACTCGATATCGGCCCACCAGCGCCCGTCCTCCTCCCGCCCGACCACAATCGGAATGGACTCTAGCGTGATTCTCTCCATCGCGATCCCTCCTCCACATTGTAGTGCTGGACACTTTACGGCATCCCCCTCACCGTGATCCCCACCAACGCCAGCGTCAGGCCGATCATGACCACCACGGCGATCCAGGAAACCTGGTTGAACCAGCGCGGGTTGACCCACTCGCCCATGAGGTCCTGCCGGTTGATGAGGCGGATCATGAAGATCAGGACGAAAGGCAGCAGCACGCCGTTCAGAACCTGCGAGAGCAGAATCATGCGCACCAGCGGGAAGCCCGGAATGAGAACCACGCCGGCGCCCACCACGATCAGCAGCGTGTAGAGGAAATAGAAGACCGGGGCTTCGCGCATCCGCTTGTTTACCCCCGCCTCAAAACCCAGCCCCTCGCACACCGAGTAGGCCGTGGAGAGCGGCAGAACACAGGCCGCGAAAATCGACGCATTGAGCAAGCCCGCGCTGAACAGCAGGAAGGCGTATTCGCCGAAGGGCCGCAGCCCCAGCGCCGCCTCCGAAGCGTCCTGGATGTCGCGAGGCCGCAAGCTGTAGATGGCGCCGGCGCAAGCCACAATTATGAAAAACGCCACCACGTCCGTCATGATGCAACCGACGATGACCTCGATGCGCGACTTGGCATACTCTTTGGCCGTGACGCCCTTCTCCACCACCGCCGATTGCAGGTAGAACTGCATCCAGGGGGCGATGGTAGTGCCCACCATCCCAATCAGCATGTAGATGTAATCCTTATCCAGCATCAGCATGGGCTTCACGCTGTAGATGGCGGCTTCTTTCCAGTCGGGCTTCACCAGGAAGCCCGAGATGATGTACGTGACATAAATGATGCAGCCAAACAAGAAGATCTTCTCGACGCTCTTGTAGTTGCCTTTCACCACCAGGAACCACACCGCCACGGCCGCGATCGGCACCGAGATGTAGCGGCTGACGTGAAACAACTCGAGCGAGCTGGCGACGCCCGCGAACTCCGCCATCACGTTGGTCATGTTGGCCAGCACCAGCAGGGTCATCATGAGGAACGTCATGCGCAGGCCGAACTCTTCGCGGATCAAGTCCGAGAGGCCCTTGCCCGTGACCGCGCCCATGCGCGAGCACATCTCCTGGGTGATGATGAGAACCAGGGTGATGGGCAGGAGCGTCCACAGGGGAAGATAGCCGAAGCGCGCGCCGGCGGCCGAATAGGTGAAGATGCCGCCCGAATCGTTATCGACGTTGGCGGTGATGAACCCCGGCCCGACCACCGCGAAGAAAACCAGTATGTGATAGCGGAAGCGGCTCAAGAGTTTCCGCATCCGTCACTTCTGCCTTAACACGGAAATGATGTCATCGGCCGTGACGACGCCGGCCAGTTTGCCTTCTTCGTCCACCACGGGCAAAGTCAGCAGGTTGTACTTGTCGAAAAGCTCCGTGACGCGGTTCTGCTTCTCATCCACGGTCACCTGTATGAGCGTCTCGGAAGCCAGCTCCTTGAGCCTGGCATCGCTCGAAGCGATGAACAGCCGCGCCAGCGGAATGGCGGCCGTCAGCCGCTCCTCGGCATCGATCAGGAACAGCGTATTCAAGCTTTCCAGCAGGTCGGTGTTGCCCTTGAGCGCGGCCACCGCGTCCGCCGCCGTGGCGTTGTCGTGCAGCGCCACGTACTCGGTGTTCATCATGCCGCCGGCCGTGTCTTCCTCGAATTCGAGCAACTCCTGGACCTCGGTTTTCTCGGCCGAGTCCATTTCGTCCATGATCTCCTCGGAAGTCCCTTCCTCCAGTTCGGAAAGGATGTCGGCGGCTTCGTCCGGCGCCATCTCTTCGACGATGTCCGCGGCTTTCTCCGGCTCGAGAGCTTCCAGAATGCTGGCCTGCATCTTGGGATCGACCTCCGACAGCGCGTCAGCGGCCGCTTCGCTGTCGATGGTTTCGAAGATGGCCCCGCGTTCGGCGGGGCTCAACTCCTCGACGATATCCGCCAGGTCGGCCGGGTGCATCTGCTCCAGCTTCTGGTAGGAGATGTTCAGCCGCAGCCGCCGCAGCGGGTCGGTTTCCACCACGTTGCAAAGGTCCCACAGAATGGAATTGGGCGGAATGGGCCGCTGCAGCCGGCGAATCCACCGGGGCGAAACCAGACCCTGGCACAGCCGCCGAAAAATGCTGCGGAGGCCGATGTCCACCTCCAGAACCGTGAGCGTGTCGCGGACGCCGTCATTTTGGATTCCCATGGTGACGTCGGTCACGCGCACCACCTTCCGGCCGGTCACGTCGATGATTTGCTGGTCCAGCAGGTCGCGCCCGATGCGCAGCATGTATTCGTCGTCATGATACGGGGTGAGCTGCTCGTCGGTCAGTACGATGCCCTTGCCCAGGACGATGGAGCGGATCTGGTCGTAGCGGATAGTCAGCCAGGTATAGCCGCCGCCCACCAGCACGCGGTCGATGCGGGAAGAGCTGACCATGGGAACCAGGGCGGCGTCTTTCACCCGGCCGATGCGCCGGCCCCGCACGTCGAGCACCGGCATCGACACCAGTTCCGTGAAGAACAGGAGGTTGTCCGCCACTGGAAACGTCCCCATCCGAGACCAATATGGCGCATCCGTCCGTGAACCCGCAAGCGCCTCGCGTTACCATGTGACTATTCCATGTCTTCCGACAATTCCCATCTGCGGACCCTGGAAGCCGAGAGCATCTACATTCTCCGCGAAGTGGCCGCCGAGTTTGCGCGGCCGGCCCTCTTGTACTCCATCGGCAAGGACTCCTCCGTGCTGCTGCGGCTGGCGCAGAAGGCCTTCCATCCCGCCCGGCCTCCATTCCCGCTGCTGCACGTGGATACGACCTTCAAGTTCCGCGAAATGATCGAATTCCGCGACCGCACGGCGCGCGAGGCCGGTCTCGAGTTGATCGTCCACACCCATTCCGCCGCCGCCGAAGGCGCCAACCCGTTCCGCCTGGGGACGCAGAAGTGCTGCCAGCTTCTGAAGACGCGCGCTCTGCTGGACGCCATCGCGCGGCATGGAATCGACGCGGCCATCGGCGGCGCGCGGCGCGAAGAGGAAAAATCGCGCGCCAAGGAACGGGTTTACTCCTTCCGCGACGCCTACGGCCAGTGGGACCCCAAAGACCAGCGTCCGGAGCTGTGGAACCTGTATAACGGCCGCATCGACAAGGGCGAGAGTATTCGCGCCTTCCCGCTTTCCAACTGGACCGAGCTGGACGTGTGGGAGTACATCGCGCTGGAACAAATCCCCGTGGTGCCCCTCTACTTCGCCAGGCCGCGCCGCATGTTGCTGCGCGGCGAGATGCTCATCCCGCTGGATTACGACGTGCCGCCCGCGCCCGGCGACCGCATCGAGACCGTGCTGTGCCGCATGCGCTCGCTGGGATGCACCTACTGCACCGGGGCCATCCGCTCGGCCGCGGATACGCTGCCCAAGATCATCGAAGAGCTGCGCGGCTTCCGGCGCTCGGAGCGCGAGAACCGTGTCATCGACCACGACCAGGAAGGCTCCATGGAGCTGAAGAAGCGCGAGGGGTACTTCTAATGAAAGACCTGCTTCGCTTCACCACCGCCGGCAGCGTGGACGATGGCAAATCCACGCTCATCGGCCGCCTGCTGCACGATACCCGCGGGGTCTACGAAGACCAGCTCGAATCCGTGCGCAAAGCCAGCCGGGACAGCAACGCCGAGGGGTTCGACCTGGCGCTGATCACCGACGGGCTGCGCGCCGAGCGGGAACAGGCCATCACCATCGACGTGGCCTACCGCTATTTCCAGACGCCGCGCCGCAAGTTCATCATCGCCGACACGCCCGGGCACGAGCAGTACACGCGCAATATGGCCACCGGGGCATCCACGGCCAGCCTGGCGGTGATTCTGCTGGATGCCCGTCACGGCGTGCTGCCGCAATCGCGCCGCCATGCCTATATCGCCGCGCTGCTGGGCATCCGCAAGCTGGCGGTGGCCGTGAACAAGATGGACCTGGTGGATTTCCGGCGCGACGTGTTCGAGCGCATCCGCGACGAATTTGGCGCCGTGGCGGCCAAGCTGGACGTGGAACCACCGTTCTTCGTCCCGGTGAGCGCGCGCGATGGCGATAACGTGGCGCGCCGCGGTGCGCGCACGCCGTGGTACGAAGGCCCCAGTCTGCTCGAATACCTGGAGACGGTGGAGGTGGAACCCGCGGGGAGCGCCGGCCCGCTGCGTTTCCCGGTGCAGTTGGCGATTCGGCCGCACCTGGATTTTCGCGGCTACGCCGGGCAGATCGCCTCCGGCAGCCTCCGCGTGGGAGATCGCGTGCTGGCGCTGCCCTCGGGCCTCGAAACGCGGGTCGCATCGCTGGCGGGCCAGGAAGCCTGCCCGACTGTTTGCCTCGCCGACCAGATCGACATCAGCCGCGGCGACATGCTGGTGGACCCCGCCGCGCCGCCCGCCGTGGGCTGCGAGTTTGCCGCAACCCTGATCTGGATGGCCGCCGAGCCAATGCGCCCGGAGAGCGCCTACCTGCTGAAGCACACCACGCGGCAGGTTTGCGCCGATGTGCGGAGCGTCCGCCGGGTGATGGACATGCGGACGCTGGACTTCGGGCCGGCAGCGGAACTCAAGCTGAACGACATCGCCGAGGTGGAAATCGAAACCCATCATCCGATCTTTTTCGATCCCTATCGCAAGAACCGCGCCACCGGCAGCTTCATCCTCATCGACATGACCTCCAACCGCACCGTGGCCGCCGGCATGATCCAGGGGCCAGACACCCGCGTGGGGCCAGACACCCGCGTCCCAAGGCGCAGCCTTTTTGCGCCGCCGCGGACGCTGGTGTCTGTCCCCGAATTTGTCCCCGAATCTCTCGCGCAGCCTCACCGTGGCCTCACGGTGTGGTTCACGGGCCTCAGCGCATCGGGCAAGACCACGCTCTGCCGCGCCGTGCATGAGCGCCTCGCCGCCCGCGGATGCCGGCTGGAACTGCTGGATGGCGACACCGTGCGCAAGCACCTCAGCAAGGGCCTGGGCTTCTCGCGCGAGGACCGCAACGAGAACATCCGCCGCATCGGCTTCGTAGCGGGCCTGCTGACGCGCAATGGCGTGATCGCGCTGGCGGCGGCCATCTCGCCCTACCGCGCGGTGCGGGACGAGGTGCGCGCCTCCATCGGCGATTTCGTCGAAGTCTACGTCAACGCCCCTCTGGAGGTCTGCGAGTCGCGCGATCCCAAGGGCCTGTACCGTCAGGCGCGGGCCGGACACCTCCCCGCATTCACCGGAATCGACGATCCGTATGAGCCCCCGTTGCACCCCGAAGTGGAGTGCCGGACCGACCGCGAGACCCTGGAAGAATGCATCGCGAAAGTGCTGGCCGCCATCGACCGGGCCCTGGAGCGGTAGACCAGGGAAAAGGGGACAGACGCATTTCCTGCCAAACCCGCAAAATGCGTCTGTCCCCTTTCCCTTTCCCCTACATGAGCGTATAGTCGCCCCATGTCGGACTTGTAGGGTATGTTTGCGCCAGGCGTCGGAGGTTGGTCGCCCTCCAGGGGGATCGTTCACGCGCGTTTGCGAGTTTCAGCTCGTGCTGCAATCGCGACCAGCGCCCGCAGCGCATCATTCACCGACTTTGAATCTGGAAAAGCCTCGGCCAACTCCGGGTCAAGGAGCACCACGTTGGTTCCGCGGCGGTATCTGTCTACGTACTTGCCCCGAACACCACCGGAAAAGTCGTACTCCGCTCTCATCTCACGGGTACCGCGCCTAGAGGGAGGTTTCTTCCTAGTTGCGTCTCTCATGCTTCGTCGCCGAGCGTGCGCTGATCAGGCGGATCCGCTCTCCCCTAATAGTATGAACCACAATCAGCAGACTTCGCTTGCTGGACATTCCGACGATGACGAAGCGCTCTTCGTCGATGGCATGATCCGGCTCTGGGATCGTGATCGAAAGGGGGTCGTCGAAGACGGTGCTCGCCTCCGCAAATCCGACGCCGTGCTTTCGCCGATTCGCTGAATCCTTTCCTCGATCCCACTCGAAAGCGATTCCACACATCTCCCGTTGAGTTTAGCGAATCGGGAGCCGCCCCGGTGGGCGCGGAATCCCCGCCCCTTCTCCTTCACATCGCCCTCAGCCAACGTACTCTCTCTTTCCACACCCACACCAGCGCCACACCGATCAGGATGAGCGCGGTGGTCAGGCCCACCCAGATGCCGGGCACGCCCCACCTCAGCGGGAAGCACAGGACGTAACTGATGGGCAGGCCAATCGCCCAGTAGCCGGCCAGGTGCGCCACCATGGAACTGCGCGTGTCGCCCAATCCGCGCAGGGCTCCGGTAGCGACTGTCTGAAAACCATCGAAGAGCTCGAACAGGGCCGCAATCCGCAACAGCGCCGCTCCGCAGGCGATCACGGCCGCATCCGCGGTGAAGACGCGGAGAATCCAGCGTGGCGCGGTCCAGAGCGCCAACCCCGCGGCGGCCATGAACAGGGTCCCCAACAGGAGCGCCGTCCAACCGGACGTTGCCACGCCCGGGCGGTCCTTGCGGCCGACCGCCTGGCCCACACGCACGGCCGCGGCCGAGCCGATTCCCAGCGGCACCATGTAGGTGGTGGACACAACGTTGACCGCAATGCCGTGGGCGGCGAGCGAAACCTCGTCCAGACGGGCGGCCAGCACCGCGATCACGCCGAACAAGCCGCCTTCGATCAGGATCTGCAACGCGGCGGGAAGGCCCAGGTCGAGCAGGCGCAGGAGGCGTGCGACATCCGGTCTCCACGACATGCGGAACAGCAGGTTCCCGGTCTTGCGCTCGTGCCACGCGATGGCCGCCAGCAGCACCGCGGCCATATATGCACGCGCGATGGTGGTGGACCAGCCCGAGCCTTCCAATCCCATGGCCGGCGCGCCCCAATGTCCGAACATCAACGCCCAGTTCCCCGCGAAGTTGACGATGTTGGCGCTCACCAGCGCGAACGTGATGGGCGCGACCACGTTGACCGCCTGCAAATACCGGCGCAAGGCGGCGTAGGCGAGCAGCGGAAGAATACCCCACAGCAGCGCTTTGAGGTAGGGACCAAGCAAGACCATGACACGCGGATTCGTCCCCACCGCCCGCATCAGCGGAATCAACGCCCACAGGACCAGCGCGAGCGGAGCGGCCAAGCCGGCCGCGAGCCATACTCCGTTTACCAGGCTGCGCCGGCAATCCCGCGGGTCGCCGGCGCCGAACGATTGCGCCACCAGAGTATCCATGCCCAGCAGCAGGCCGGTCCCGAAAATGGCGATGGGGTAAAACAAATTGCCGCCCAGGCTGCCTGCGCCGATGGCCGCCGCTCCCAGCCGGCCGGCCATGATGGTATCCACCACGCCCATGGCCATCCAGCCAAGCTCGGCGAGCGCCAGCGGCACAGCCATGAGCAGCATGGGGCGAAACTCCCGCCGCAGGTTCGCCAGGTGACGTGCCATCGGATTCACGCCTTGGGGTGGGCCTTGTCGTACACGGCCATCAGGCCGGTGAGAGAAACCTGGGTGTACTTCTGCGTGGTGGAGAGCCGGGCGTGGCCCAGCAGCTCCTGAATGGCGCGCAGGTCTGCGCCGTCGGCCAGCAGGTGAGTGGCGTAGGCGTGCCGGAAGCTGTGTGGATGGATGGACGGATCTCCGCTTATGAATGTGGCGTAGAGCTTGACGATGCCGCGGATTCCGCGAGCCGTCAAGCGCTGGCCGCGATGGTTCAGAAACACCGCGCGCTCTTCCCTCACCACGGGCCGCTGGGCCAGGTAGCGCTCGAGTGCGCCGGCGGCTTGGCCGGGCAGCGGCACCTGGCGTTCTTTGCGCCCCTTGCCGCGCACGCGCAGCCATCGCTCGGTGCGATCCACATCTTCCAGATTCAGCCCGGCCAGCTCGCTCACGCGGACGCCGCAGCCGTACAGCAGCTCGAAAATGGCGCGGTCGCGCGCCGGGAACGGGCGCTCCAGTTTGCCCGCCGCCACGCCGTCAATCAGCGTGTTGACTTGCTCGGGCGTCATCACTTCCGGCAGCTTCTGGGGGGCCTTGGGGGTCCGCACCAGGCGCCCGACGTTGACCCGGACGACGCCCTCGCGCAGCAGAAAACGGTAGAGGCCGCGCACCGCGGCCAGCTTGCGGCGGATGGTCACGGCCGCGAGTCTCATACGATACAGCGCCGCCAGCCACTCGCGAAGCATGAGGAGATCGACGGCCTGCGGCTTGGGCGGCGCCGTTTCGGGAGGAGACAGGAACTCCAGAAACTGGCGGAGATCGGCGGCATAGGCGGCGACGGTGTGGGGCGAAGCGCCGCCGCGCGCCAACTCCTCGAGGTACCGTTCGATCTGGCGTGCCAGCTCAGACATGGCAGCGGCGGTAATCCTCCAACGCCTCGAGCGCCCGCCGGCAGACTTCGGCGTGACGCGCTTGCTTGTCGTGACGCAGCTTGTGCCGCGTGGCTTCGTCAAGCGGCGGCAGCAGATCGAAGGTGATGTTGGCCGGCTGGTAGCGCCCAGCATCGGCGCCGGAGACGTAATGGCCGAGCGATCCCAGGGCGGTCTCGCGCGGCAGCGCCCGAGGCGCGGCGCCGGCCGCCAGCGCGGAGGCGTGAAGCCCCGCCATCAGCCCCGTGGCAATCGATTCCACGTATCCTTCCACGCCCGAGATTTGCCCGGCGAACAGCACCTCGGGGCGCGCGCGCAGTTGGAGCGTGGGCGTCAGCAGCGCGGGCGCGTCGATGTAGGTGTTGCGATGGATCTGGCCGAAGCGCAGGAACTCGGCATTCTGCAGCCCCGGAATCATGCGGAGAATGTGCGCCTGCTCGGCGAACTTCAGGTGGTTCTGGAAGCCCACCAGGTTGAAGCTTTGGACGCGCAGGTTTTCCTGGCGGAGCTGCGCCACGGCGTAGGGCCGCTTCCCGGTGCGCGGGTCGGCCAGGCCCACGGGTTTCATGGGGCCGAAGCGCAGCGTATCGCGGCCGCGGCGCGCCAGTTCTTCGATGGGCAGGCACGCCTCGAAATACGGCGTGTTGTCCTCCTCGATGTGGGCCGGCACGGCTTTCGCTTTCAGCAGTGCATCGACGAAGCTCTCGTACTGTTGGCGGTCCAGCGGGCAGTTCAGATAGTCGGCGGTGCCGTCGGCCGATTTTCCGTAGCGCGAGGCCCAGAAGGCGGTATCCATGTCCACCGAATCGGCCTCGACGATGGGGCTGATGCTGTCATAGAAGAACAAGCGGTCGCGCCCGGTCAGCCGGGCGATCTCCTGGGCCAGCGCATCGCTGGTGAGCGGGCCGGTGGCGACGATGACGATGGCGTCCTCGGGAATGGCGGTGACTTCCTCGCGCCGCAGCTCCACCAGCGGCTCGGACGCGATGGCCGCGGTGACTTCCGCGGAAAAGACTTCACGATCCACGGTGAGCGCATGGCCGCCGGGTATTCGCGCCTTCCACGCCGCCTCAAGCAGCAGCGAATCCAGCCGGCGCAGCTCTTCCTTGAGCAGCCGCGGCGCGGTGGATTCCTGCTCGGATTTGAGCGAATTGCTGCACACCAACTCGGCCAGCCGGTCCGTCTGGTGCGCGGGTGTCGGCCGGGCCGGCCGCATTTCGTGCAGCACCGAGCGCAGGCCGCGCCGCGCCGTCTGCCAGGCCGCCTCCGACCCCGCCAGCCCGCCGCCGATGATGTGAATGGGCTCCCGCACAACCACGCCCCGTCCTCTTATACTTGCAGATATGGAAGACGCTCTCCACCGCCTCTTTTTGGATTGCTCGGTCCGTAGGCTCGCACAGAGCTTTTCGCGCATCGAGGCGTGCCTGGGCAAGCTCACCGAGGAGCAGGTCTGGGCGCGCGGCGGCGAAAACGAGAATGCCATCGGCAACCTGGTGCTGCACCTCTCGGGCAATGTGCGTCAGTGGATCGTGGCGGGGGTGGGAGGCGCTCCGGACACGCGCGAGCGCGACGGCGAATTCTCGGCGCGCGGCGGCAGCTCGATTCCCGAGCTGAAGGAGCGCCTGCGGGGAATTGTCGCGGAGGCCGCGGCGGTGATCGGCGCGGTCGCGCCGGAACGCCTGGCCGAGCGCGTCACAATTCAAAGATACGAGCTGTCGGTCCTGGAAGCGGTCTATCACGTGGTCGAGCATTTCTCGCTGCATACGGGACAAATCATTTTCGCCACCAAGCTGCTTACCGGCTCGGACCTGGGTTTCTACGCGCACCTGCGTTCGAGCGCCGCGCACGGGGAGAAGACGCCGTAGGGAACCACAACGTGTCGGCACGAGTGCCCGGCTGAGGGAGCGCAGGCGCTCCTGCCTGCCGTGTCGGCGGTACTGACCGGCTTGAGTGGTAACAGGCGCGGCGGACGCGCGAGATCGGGATTCGGCTGGCCATGGGCGCGAAACCCGCCATGGTGGTGCGGCAGATCCTTGGCAAGTCCATGGCTGTAGCCGGCGCCGGTGTGACGGCGGGCATCTCGATCGGCGCGCTGCTGGCGCGGTTTGTGGCGCCCCAGGTGAAAGGTGTCTCGGTCTACGATGGCGCGACTTTCGCGTTGGTCGCGGCGCTGGTCGGAACGGTCGCATTCTCCGCCGCCGCGATTCCCGCGCGGCGGGCTGCGCGTATCGACCCCCAGGTGGCTTTGCGGGCGGAGTGAGGAGTCGCTTGGCGAGTCTCACCGCGCCGCTTGACCTAACGCCCGTGGGCGCGTATGTCGCCCCGTTTTAACCAGTTGGCCAGAAACAATCCGGCGATGACAAAGGCCGGGCCGGCGATCGTAAGAACCCAGATCAGCCTGATTGCCGCGGGCACGGGGCGCGACATGGACACGACCCACCCGACATACAGCAAGCCGGCGGCCGCATAGAGCGCCGCCCCGATCCACTCCCAGCGCCAAGCCAGCACCAGGGCCGCGATCAGCACGAACGACGGAATCAGATGCATGGTCAGCGCCAGCACCGTCCGCCAGAGCCCAAGATGTTCGTCGAAAACATCCAGGGCAAAAAGGCTCAGAAAAGCGATGAAAACGATCGACAATGCGCGCGGCGTCCAAAACAACGCCCGCCTGGAGAGTTGAGTCATATTGCCTCCTTTCCCGAGACTATCCCTGCGCCCCGCGAAGAGTCCTTCCGAAATGCTTACAAAATGCTGACCGAGTTCTTATTCGTGCGGGGAATGCCAAGCCGGACCTCGACTGGCCGTACCGACGCCGCGCGGCTGTCGAAAATCCCGCCACTGCTGGGTTCCGGCACACTGTCTCACCGCGCCCCGTCCGGCAGCGCCTCCACCGACGCCACCAGTTCCCCCGTCAGCCTCAGCACGTTCCACTTGGCTTTCTCGAGGGCGTACTGCGCGTCGTAGAAGGCGATCCACTTATGGTTCTCGACGATCCGCGCCTCCTCTACCTGGCGCAGCGTGGCGCGGCCTTCCTGCATCTGGGCGAGGTCCGTGGAAAGCTGCTCGCGCGCGACATCCAGGTCCAACCCCGCCACTTCCGCCGCGGTCTCCGCCTTCTTCACATCGCGGAACGATTGCTGGAGGTCCGAAGCCAGGCGGTTTCGCGAATTCCCCAGCTCGATTCTCAGGTGGGAAATCTCAATCTGCGCTTGCGCGATTTGCGCGCTCACGCCCGAGCCGGTGAATAGCGGCAATTGAAACGAGACGCCAAGTTGCACGTTGTTGCGCTGAAACTTCTGGAAGAACTCGGCGTAGTTATTGAACTTGGCGAGCATGCCATACTGCGCCACCAGGTCCATTTTCGGCCACCGTTCGGCTTTCTCGCCGCGCATTTCCAGGCCCTTGGAGACGATCTGCGATTCGAGCTTCCGCAGTTCCTGGTTCGATTCCAGCGCGGCCCGGATGGCCTCCTCTTCGGATGGCGGCAAGGCCGGCGCGCGGCGCTCCTCCGCCACGGCCCGCACACGCTCGTCGGCGGAGAGGCCGATGGCTATCGCCAGCGCCGTCTCCGCGGTGGCCTGGTCGGCCTCCAGACTCTCGGCGGTCTGGCGCGCGCGCGCCACATCCAGGGCCGCTTGCTTCTCCGCCAGCGGCAGGGCGCGCCCTTCCCGCTTCAGCGCCCGGACGGTCTCGAGAACCTTCTCCAGGCTTTCGGCGTCCTTTCGCGCCAACGCGCCGATGCGCGCGGCGCGTTCGGCATCCAGGTACAACGAAGCGGCGCGGTATGCCACCTCGTCCCGCTTTTCCGCAACCCCCAAGGCAGCCCCGCGTGCGTCCTCTTTCGCCTGGGCCACCGCGTAACTCTGCGGCCGGTTGAACAGATCCTGGGTGGCGCGCCCCTGCACGATACTGGGCGCCGAGCCTTCGATGCTCATGGGAAAACCGTTGCTGTACGCCAGTCCGCTGCCCACCGTGAGCCGGGGCGTGAAAGGATCCTTGGCCACTCGAACCGCTTGCCGGGCGCTCTCCGCTTCGAGGCGGCTCAGAGCGATGTCGGGATTCTGCTTCAGCGCCGTCTCGACGGCCTGCCGCAGCGTCATGGGGCGCACTTCGGCGCGCAGCAGGCATGCCAATCCCAAGAAGGAGGCTGCTATCTTACGCATACCTCATTGTAGAAAAAACCCGGCCCCAGGCCCGCCGGGCCCGGCGCCGGGTGACTGCCGCCTGGTTCTGGTTCAGCTCAGTTGTAGTGGGCCGCGTTGATCTCGGCGAAGCGCGCCGACTCGGCCGGCAGCTCGTCCAGCGCGAACATGGAATTCGTCGGGCAGACCGGAACGCACGCGCCGCAATCGATGCAGTCAACCGGATTTACGTAAAGCTGGGGGGCTTCCGCAAAGGCGGCCTCGTCCTTCTTGGGGTGGATGCAATCCACCGGGCAAGCTTCCACGCACAATTCGTCCTTGGTACAGGTGTCCGTAATTACGTATGCCATGCCTTTCAGGCTGCAATTCCGGGGCCAGCCGCCCATCACCCTAATCAGCAGAAAACAAGACGTATAACTCCGCACTCCCGGGCTGCAAGGTGGGTGAATCCACGCAGCTTTGGCGCGGGGGTTGGTCTATTCACCCGAAATCTGAAACAGCGGCCCGCCCGCCAGCGTCCGCGGGCGGCTCCAACCGCGCGGGAACGGTCCATGGACCGATGATCCGGAACGACACCGGCCGCCCGCGCCACCGAGCGACTCACGCGCCTGTAGAACGGGACCGCCCTCTCGCTTTCCGAAAGGCCTGTTCCGTCGAAAGCGCGGCTGTCCCTCTTTGACTTTTTCGCTTCGATTTGGTGTACACTGAGACTGACACAACTTGCGCTTGTCTTCCAGCCACACCATTCCGATTCTCGGCCAGAGAGTCTCCCCGGGCATCCAGCCCCTTTCCGTTTGCCTTAGCAATCCTGAAATCGACGCATAACCACAAATGTATCCAGGCAGAAACTTTCCTCCTCGCAGGCAGAATCGCAGAGAGAACGTCAATGAGTCCATTCGCGTGCGGGAAGTGCGCGCGGTTTTCCCGGACGGAACCACCGAGGTGATGCCCACCGCCGTCGCCCTGCGCAAGGCGCAGGAATTGGGCCTCGATCTCGTCCTGGTGGCCCCCACCGCCGTTCCGCCCGTCGCCAAAGCCGTGGACTTCGGTCACTACACCTACGAGCAGAAAAAGAAGCAGCACGACGCCAAGAAAAAACAGCACGTCGTCCAGGTGAAGGAACTCAAGTTCCGGCCCAACACCGACGATCACGACTACGACTTCAAAATGAAGCACGCCATCCGCTTTCTGGCGGAAGGCAATCGGGTGAAGGCCGTGGTCCAGTTCCGCGGGCGCGAAATCGCCCACGCCGATCTCGGCAAGAAACTGCTCATGCGCTTTGCCGCCGACCTGGCCGCCCATGGCAGCGTCGAGGGATTGCCGCGTCTGGAGGGCCGTAACGCCCACATTCTGATCAGTCCGGTCAAGGCCTCCGGTAAGAGTTCCCCGGGCGAAAAACCTCAGCCGCACGCGCCGCCGTCCCAGCCATAAGGTAGCCCCGGCGAGCCACCGGCCGGGCGTGCTAAGATGCCATTAGTTCTCCCGAGCAGCCGCCGACTATGTACAAAGCCTTCTTCGGCTTCACCAAGAGCCCGTTCAACATGAGCCCGGACCCGGCGTTTCTGTTCCGCAGCGTTCAGCACGAAGAGGCATTGGCCAACCTCATCTACGGCGTTCAGAGCCGCAAGGGCTTCATCGTGCTCACCGGCGAGGTCGGCACCGGCAAAACCACCATGCTGGAATGCCTGCGCGACTTCCTCAACGCGCAGCAGATCGCATTCGCCTCGCTGTTCAATTCCCGTTTGACTGTGGCGCAGTTCTTCGAGTTGCTGGCCTATGACCTGGACCTCCGGTGCAACCGCCTCTCCAAGACCGAAACCCTGCTCTCGCTCAATAACATGCTCCTCGAGAGAGCCAACGTCGGCCGCACCACGGTGCTGATTGTGGACGAGGCTCACAACCTGGAGTGGGACGTACTAGAAGAAATCCGACTACTAGGAAACCTCGAGAACCGCAAGGGCAAGTTGCTTCAGATCGTCATCGCCGGCCAGGAGGAATTGGATCGCAAGTTGGACGCCCCGGAATTCCGCCAGCTCAAGCAACGCATTTCCCTGCGGTGCGCCTTGCGGGGCTTCGATCTTGACGAGACGGTGGCATACGTGAATTCCCGGATGGCGCGCGCCGGCCTCAAAGACCAGACGGTCATTCCACCACAACTGCTGGAAGAAATCCACTACCGGGCACAAGGGATTCCCCGTGTCATCAACGCCATCTGCGACAACCTGTTGCTCACCGCGTTCGCCATGGAGAGCCGAGTCGCCACCCTCGAAATGCTCGACGAGGTGACCGCCGACATGCGTCTCGAGTACCCCGGCCAACGCCCCTTCCGGCCCGATACCGATTTCCCCCACCGAACCCTGCGTCGCTCCTAGGTACCATAACGGGCCGTTTAGCCTCGATATAAGGTATTTACCCTATATCTTATCTTCCCAAAACATCCAATAGTACTAGGTGTAACCCTAGTTTCAGTGATGGAATTGGCTTAGATTACATTGCATCGCAGGATGAGATCACAAGAGGCCAGACCTTTCTCCGGAAAGTGGATTGGGAGAGCCACTGAACCTCCGAAGTCTCAATGCCGAACCCGTGATGGGTTCAGGAAGTTAGTAGAAGGAGCTTCTCAATGAGTCGATTTGTCGGAAACAAGTTCATGTTCGCTGCGATTGTTGCCTTGTTCGCATTTGCCTGTGCGTCGAACGCCATCCAGGGCGCCGGTGTGCTTGTTCACACCGCCACGCTGCCGGCGGAGCCAGTGAACGTAGCCCACGGGCCGAGCATGCCGCCCGATCCGTGGGAAGGCGGACTGCTAGCGCATGGGCCGAGTATGCCACCCGATCCGTGGGAAGGCGGACTGCTAGCGCATGGGCCGAGCATGCCGCCCGATCCGTGGGAAGGCGGACTGCTAGCGCATGGGCCGAGTATGCCACCCGATCCGTGGGAAGGCGGACTGCTGGCGCACGGGCCGAGTATGCCACCCGATCCGTGGGAAGGCGGACTGCTAGCGCACGGGCCGAGCATGCCGCCCGATCCGTGGGAAGGCGGACTGCTAGCGCACGGGCCGAGTATGCCACCCGATCCGTGGGAAGGCGGACTGCTGGCGCACGGGCCGAGTATGCCGCCCGATCCGTGGGAAGGCGGACTGCTAGCGCATGGGCCGAGCATGCCGCCCGATCCGTGGGAAGGCGGATTGCTAGCGCACGGGCCGAGTATGCCGCCCGATCCGTGGGAAGGCGGACTGCTGGCGCACGGGCCGAGCATGCCGCCCGATCCGTGGGAAGGCGGACTGCGCGTCACAGCATAAAATTAGTAGACACGGCGGCTGCCACGCCGCTTAGAATCGGAAGTGGATGCGCTTTGCGATCCAACTCTGTGGGTACGGTGTCGGTCTCCCTCTGGAACTCTTGATCATTGCCGCGCTGCTGCGCGGAGGTTATCGTCGTTTTCCGTTCATTTTCGCCTACATCATCGTCGAATTCCTCACGACCGTATTGGAGATTCCTGCCTACGTCGCGTATTACACCGGCCACCCGTTTGCCACCGGGCATGGGCGAGCCTACTACTACTGGTTGGACGAAGGGGTTCTGCAAGCTCTGATTTTCGCGGTGGTCATCAGCCTGGTGTATCACGCCACGGCCAAGCTGGGTTCGCGCCGGATCGTGCGCGCTTCGCTGGTCGGCGGCGCCATCCTTTTCGCCGGGGCTTCGTTCCTCATCCACTTCCAGCACGGCGTGGTCGCGGGGACCTGGATGACTCCCTGGACCCGCGATTTGAGCTTCAGCTCCACGATACTCGACCTCGCGCTGTGGGCCATGCTCATTGCTTCCCGGGAAAAGGACCATCGCCTCCTGATGCTGAGCGGCGCCTTGGGAATTCAGTTCACCGGTGAAGCGATCGGTGAGTCCCTCCGCCACCTCTCCCGCTCCGCCGTGTTCCCCGGCAACGTCTTGATCATGCTGACCAACCTGCTGTTCCTGTACATCTGGTGGCAGGCCTTGCGGACGGCGCCCGCGCGCCAGCCATCCGGCGTTACTCTTTGAGCTTCTCGGTCCAGTTCGTCACCACCGTGATGGGCGCCGCGCTGGACCACTCCAGAGGCAGATTGAGCAGGAACCGCTGGCCGTCGGGGGAGACGTCGTAAAGGTTCCAGGTCTCGGGAATCGGACGGGTCTGGAACAACATGTGCGCCGGCTCGAATTGGAATTCGCCGGCCGCCGGGTGCAGCGCGGCCGCCATCATGCGCCCGTCGGGGGTTATATAGAACATCTCCGCGCCGTCGCCGCGCCAATGCGGCAGGCCGCCGCCGCCCGACGAGACCGTCCAGCGCCGCCGGGTGCCCGAGGTGGCGCCTTCGAAAGACTGCACGTAAACCTCATTGTGGCCGGACTCGTCGGATTGAAACGCCAGCCATTTTCCGTCCGGCGAGAGAGCCGCGAAACCTTCCGAGTAAATCGTATCCAGGATGGGCGCGGCTTTCCGGTCCGCCGTGCTCATCGCCCACACGTCCGACCGCGTGCCCGGACTGACTACGCCGAACAGCATGTATCGGCTGTCCCGAGACCAGTCGGTAGGGTACTTGGGCAACGTGCTTTTGTAAAACAGTTCCGCCCGGCCTTCGCCGTTGGCGGGCTTCACATAGATATCGTAGACGCCCTCCGGGTTGGCGAAGAAGGCGATCTTCGAACCATCCGGGGACCACACGGGAGAGCCTTCGTGTTTGGGCGTGGCAGTAAACTGAGTGGTGTTGCCGGCGGCGTCCAGGATCCACAAATCCGCATTCACACCGTCCGGCCCGAGCTTGGCTACAACCGCGCGGCTGCCGTCCGGAGAGATCCTCGGTGGTCCATAATCGCCCGGTTCCGCCACTCGGCCGACCTGCTTCCCGGTGCGGTCCAGCCAGACCATCTGCCGCGTGGGCTTGCCCACGCTCTGGTAAACCAGGATGCCGTTGCCCGAGGCCGAGACAGGCGCCAGCGCCATGCTCCGCACGGCGCCAATATCATCCGCCAGGGTGAACGGGTTTCCTCCCATGGCGAGGCTTGAAATGTTGAACGGCTGCTCCATCAGGTGGCGGTCGCGGATGAACAGCAGATAGCCCTTTTTCGACGAGTCGCCCGCGGCCGCGCCGGAGTAAACCGCATTGGTCTCGGAGTTGAACAGGCGGTGGTATTCCAGCGGATTGAGCGTGCCGGCGTAGACTCCCGTGGTCTCGGCAAAGTCGGTCTGCACGAAGAAAACGAAATGCCTGTCGTCGGGCAGGAACTGCGGCCAGAGATAGGAACGCTCGTATTTCGAGGAATCCAGCTTCAGGACGAGTTGCGGCTTCCCGCCGTTTTCGGAGACCTGGTAGATCCCATCCGCCAGGCTGGGTGCGAACAGGATGACGCCGTTGCGGCTCCAGGCGCCGCCGCCAGGCATGGCTTCCGCGGCGCAAACAATCTCCGCGGGGCCACCGCTGGTTCGCACCTTCTTCAACGACTTGTCGGCGAAGAACGCGATGTAATTGCTGTCCGGCGACCAGAATGGCGCGAACCCGCCCTCGGTTCCGGGAATCACGTTGGAGTGCAGCGCATCCAGTGGCCACAGCCAGAGCATGCGCTTGCCTTCGGGCCCCACAGCCGAGAACGTGAGAAAGCGGCCATCCGGCGAGACCGAGGGCGTGCCCGGATAGCTGGTGTGTTCGGGCGGCGACATCGCAAATCTGAAGACCGGAGCCGCGGGCCGCTGGTGCCAGTACAGGAACGCCGCTATGGAGAGGACCGCTGCCGCGATGAGCACCGCCCCAATGGCCCAGAAACGCCGCCGCAAGGCGTCCACGGGAGCCGGCGGCTCGGGTATGACATACGCCGGCCTGCGAGGAACCTGGGGAGCTCCGACAGGCGCCGGAGCGGCCCGCTGGGCGATGCGCTCGCGAGCCAGCCCCGCCGCCCCCTCGGTCTCGGCCGGGCGCCGCGGCGGCTTGCTCCGAACCTCCGCCATGCTCTGCCACGACCGGCCCGCAAGTTTCAGCTCGATCACGGCGTTCTGTACGCGCTGGCGGCGGCGGGATGGATCTTTATCGAGGCATCCGGCAATCACCCCTTCCATGGCCATATGGATCGGCGATTTCGCCATCAATGCCGCGGGCGGCTGCTCGAGTATGGCCTCATCCAGCTCCGCGCCCTCGCCCCGAAATGCCCGCCTCCCGCTGGCCATTTCGTAGAGCAGCGCGCCATAAGCGAACACGTCGCTGCGCCAGTCCGGCGTCTCGCCCCGCACCTGCTCCGGCGAGCGATAGGGCGCGGCGCGATCGTCGTATTCCTGGAGCGGCGGCAGCACCCGCGCACCCGTGCTCGCAATCAGCACGGAGTAAGGCGACAGCCCGCCGTGAACCATGCCGCGCGAGTGCAGCCGGTTGAGCGCGGCGCCAATTTCAACGGCGAAACGCAGCGCCTCTTCGGGCGCCAGCGGCCCGCGCGCGAGTCTCTCGGCCAGCAGATCGCCGCTCACCGGCTCGTCGCCGGCAAAACCAACTTCGCTCTGGCCCACTTCAATCTCCATCTATCCAGTCGGCGGCGTTTCCCGCGGGCAGCCATAGCGCTGCTGTAAATCAAATTCTACTATCCGCTGTGCGGAATCACAATGAACGGGCGCAAAACGAAGTCCCGGCGCGGTACTACCGGACAATGGCGAACCGCTGGTACCCTCGCTCCCGCCGCGCGGTGTCTGCAACGGCATTTTTCCCGAAAGGAAATCCCTAATTTGTGGGTTGACCCTATTGAACACCGCCGGTGGCCCATGTACAATCCAAAGTGGCACTGATTTCGTATCCCATAACGGAAGCGGCCTAAAATGTTCAAAGCCAGGAAACCCCGGCCGGTGTCTTCCCCGGAAGCGCAGGGCTATAACAGCAGCGAAGTTGCCCGGATTTGCGGCGTCAGTCTGCGGCAGTTGCAGTGGTGGGACGAGCGCAATGTCGTCTCGCCGCGCCAGGACGGTCACAAGCGGATTTATTTGCCGGAGGAAGTGGTCGAGATTTCGGTCATCGCCGAGCTGCGGCGCAAGGGATTCTCGCTGCAGAAGATCCGCCGCGTCCTGCGGTTCCTGCAAAAAGATATGGGCAAGCGCCTGAACGACGCCCTTTCGGCCGCTTCGGATGTTCATCTGCTCACCGACGGCAAATCCATCTTTCTGGAAGAGGCGCCCGACCGCATCATCGATGTGCTCAAGAACGCGCGTCAGCCCATGTTCCTGGTGTGCGTGACGGACCAGGTGAAACGCCTGACCGCGGTCGCCGAGCGCAAGCCTGCCAGGTCCGAAACCGCCCCACCCGCGCGCAAGGTCCGCGCGGTCTGACGTATCGCGGAATCTCAGCGCGGCGCCGACCCCTTCCTGAAGGCTGCCATGAGGCCGCCGAGCAGCGCTAACGCCACTACGGCGTAAGAGTACGGGCTGTACTTGGCCAGTCCGGCCGCGGCCTGGGCAATCCCATTCAACACGGTCCCCCGCAACTCGGGAGAGATGATCAGGAAGCCGCCGGCCATTCCGAAAAGTGAGCACGCCCGAAGCATGAGATTACTGTGCCGCAATTCCATCTTGGCGGATTTGATACAGGCCAAACAGTACTAAGGGTACTATATGGGTACTGGTGGCTCTGTTGCCGCAACTCAGGTATCATTGGAACAAAGCAAAGGGAACGGAGTTCAACGATGCGGACTGCGTACCCCGGCGGCCCGGCCGAACCATGAAGATGAAAAGAACACCGTACCTTGCCCTGATCGCCGCCAGCCTGGCGTTGCTGGTACCGCTCTTCGTTTCCGGAATTCGCGCCCGCGCGGCTGCGACTCCCGATGACGACCTGGCCCGTGGCGTCCACTCACTGACCGCGGCCTACGCGCTCGTCGAGAAGAACTTCGCCGACCCGATCTCCCCGGAGCACGCCATCTATGAGGGCGCCATACCGGGCATGCTGCGCACCCTGGACCCGCATTCGAACTTCCTCAATCCCTCCGAGTTCGGCGACATGCAGCGGAAACAGCATGCGCAGTATTTCGGCGTGGGAATGCTGATTGGCGCGGAAGGCGGAAAGATTGTGGCGATGGAACCCTTCCCCGATTCGCCCGCGTGGAAGGCCGATCTGCGGCGCGGCGACGCCATTGCCATCGTGGACGGGCATGACACCACCGGCATGGACACGGGCGCGGTAGCCGATCTGCTCAGAGGGCCAAAGGGCAGCCAGGTGAGCATCACCGTGCGGCGGGAAGGCGCCGGCGAGCCCGTCTCCGTGACGGTCACCCGCGGAGAGATCCAGACCAGCGTGGTGGATGCCTTCTGGCTGAGGCCCGGCACTGCCTATCTGGACGTCTCTACGTTTGAAGCGCAGAACGTCGGCCGCGACGTGGAGGCATCGCTCCAGAAGATGGGAGAGCAGTCCGTCACCGGCATGATATTGGATCTTCGCGGCAATCCCGGCGGCCTGGTCAACGAGGCCGTCGCCCTGGCGGGGCGATATCTGCGCGATGGGCAGGTGGTGGTCAGCCACCGGGGGCGCGCGGAGCAAGAGCAGGTTTTCCGCGCCAAGGCGCAACCCTCCGCGCAGCGCTATCCCATCGTGGTCCTGGTGGACCGCCGCTCGGCTTCCGCATCCGAAATCGTGTCCGGCGCCCTGCAGGATCACGACCGGGCCTGGGTGCTGGGCGAAACCACTTTTGGGAAGGGGTTGGTCCAGGCGCAATTCCCTCTCTCGGAGGGCGCCGCCCTGCTGCTGACCATCGCGCACTATTACACGCCCAGCGGCCGCCTGATTCAGCGCGATTACGCGCACCAGTCGCTTTTCGACTACTTATACTCCAACCGGGATGCCGCTCGGAATCAGAACACGCAGGACGTGAAGTCGACCGACAGCGGACGCAAGGTTTACGGCGGCGGAGGGATCAGCCCCGACGAGAAGTACGAATCCCCTCGGGCCAATGCCTTTCAGCGCCGGCTGATCGCGCCGGGAGCGTTCTTTCATTTCGGCTCGCGTTACTTCGGCGTGCCGCGGCCCCGCCTGGCCGAGGGCTGGGTTCCGGATGAGGAGACGCTCGGACGCTTCGCGGATTATCTGCGATCTCAGCAGATAGCCTTCACCGACGCGGAGTTCGCCGCCAACCGCGACTGGATGCGCGACCAGATTCGTTACGAGCTGTACTTCCGCGCCTTTGACAAGAAGACCGCCGACCGCGCGGCGTTCCACACGGACCCGGAGGTTCAGCGCGCGGTCGAGAGCCTGCCGAAGGCACAGGCGCTGCTCCAGCTAGCCGGGCGGGTCCTGGCCCGCCGCGCCGCCCGCTGAGAAGCGAAGTGCAAGAGTCGCCGGGATCGCCGGATTGAGAGACGAAAGCGTCTGTCCCAGTTGTGGAGCAGGCGCGGCTCAGCGCGATGCGGGCGGGCTTACGAAGACCACGTACATGTTGCAGTCCTGCACGCCGCCGGACTCGGCGTTCGCGCCCAGGGTCAGACTCTCTTCGCGAACGGCGGCGTGCTGGAAGACCTGCATAGGGTTCCCGCCGATGGTAAGCGCCAGGCCGGTTGGCTGGAACTGCGCCGCCAGCCAGCCGGGACGCGGCAGGCGGTTGTCGTGCGCCACCGAGACCACCGCGCCCGCGTTTACGGCGATCTCCATGAGATCGGCCGCGCTATAGAGTCTATCGGCGCCCGAAGCCTGCACGTAATCGGCGCCTCGAAGCGCCGCCGGCAGCGCGGGGAAGAGCGCGCCGGCATCCACGTAGAGCTTCTTCCCTTCGCGGGCGTCCTGCTCCACGTGAACCCCGCTGGCGGGGCCGGAATAAGAGAATGCCTTGGTGAATTTGCCCGCCGGCGGCGCCAGCGCTGACGGCTGCGACCGCAGTTGCTGTGCGATCAGTCGGGAAACCTCGGCGGGCCGCGGGTTGGCGAGATCCACCGCGGGCAGGACTGGCGGCGCGACCGAGAAACCGTTCTCCACCTTCACCGGCGCCGATGGAATGGCGACGCTGGCGGTCCGTAGGCCCTGGCCCTTGACGCGCACCGTGATGACGCCGGCCACGCGCGTGGCGCGGACCGCAACGCGGTTGATGCCGGCTTCCAGATCGAGGTAGGTATTGTTGGTGGACTTGATCCTGCCGCTGTTGTAGCCGCCGCGCCAGACGCCGGGACCTTCCGTCTCGAAGTCCACGCGCTGCTGGAACGTGGGGCAGCGGCCGCCCTTGGCATCCACCGCCTCGACATCGATCAGGGCGATGTCCGATCCATCGGCGCGCAATCCGCCGGGGCCGGTGATGGGCGTCATCCGCAATGCCACCGGAGGACCGGCGGTGCGCTTGCTTTGGGTGGCCACCGGTTTTCCGCCGGCATAGGCCACCGCTCTGATTTCGCCGGCTTCCCACGCGACATCGGGGAACGTGAACAGGTAGCGATCCGATACTTTGCCATGCCCGAGGGACCGGCCATTCAGGAAAAGCTCGACGTCTTCGGCGTTGGAAGCGGCATAAACCGTCTTCCGGGTTCCCGCGGGATAAGTCCAGTGGCCGATGATGTGCACCTGCGGATCGTCGCGGAACATGGCGCGGCAAACGTAGTAAGCTTCTTTGGGCAGACGCACGCCATCCACCTCGCCGCTGGCGCGGGCCACTTCGGTGGCCACGCGGCCGCCGCTGGTGGAGTCGGAGAAAATCCAGTTGGCGCCCCCCGAGTGGTTGTCCGCGCCGACTTTTGTGACATATTGGGACACTTGGTTGACGGCGTACTGTTCGGACGTGAGATCGTAGGTCTGGCCCTTGGCCTCCGGGTAGCCGAAGTTGGGCGGCGAGAAATCGTCCCACACGCGCCGCGGAGATTCCTCGCGGTCGTATTCGCCTTCCACCACCGGCAGACGCGCGATTTCGCGGCCGCCCTCGGTGCCGATGCCGATATCCATGAACTCGGCCGTGGTCTCGTCGGCGCGGCGATGCGCATAGACGCGGCCTCCGTGCGCGTCGTACTGGTCCATGTAGCCGCGCAACTCCTTGGCGTGGTCGTGCGACACCTTCTGGTTGCCGCCTTCCCAAATCAGAATCGAGGGATGGTTGCGGAAATAAACGATCATGTCGCGGAAGGCCGCGGCGCGAATGGTCCAGGCGCCTCCGCGCGCGTCGCCTTCCCCATCCACGCCGGGTTGCTCGACGATCATGCCCAGGCGGTCGGAAGCCTCGATCATGGCCTCCGCGCCGGCGCAGTGGCCCCAGCGCACAAAGTTGCCGCCCGCTTCCTTCATGAGCGCCAGCGTGAAAAAGTGCATCCAATCGGGTAGCGCCGCGCCCAGCCCCGGCCACTCGTCGGTGGGCTTCTGGCCCCAGCCGTGCAGCTTCAGGTGATGCCCGTTGATGTAGAAGCCGGTGCCGGCGTCCCAGCGGACGGTCCGAATGCCCAGCGGAATCTCGCGCGAATCCACCTCCCGGCCGCCGGCCCGCAGCGAACAAACGACGCGGTAGAGGTAGGGATGGGCGGGTTCCCAAAGCTGCGGCTTCTCCACCACGTGTCCGTGGAAATGGAACTCGGCGTGGGAGCCGGCCTCGACTGCGACGGCCTGCTTGAGCTCGAGCACGGCTTTGCCGTCGCTGTCGAACACGGTGGCCAGCAGCTCGGCATTGGCAGCGGACTTCCGCTCGTTCTGAATGGGCACTTCGAGATTCACGCGGGCCGTGTTGCCGGAGACCTCCGTGGCGTAGACGTACGGCCCCGCGGTCTCGAGGAAGCTGTAGAGCGGCAGCGAAATGTGCAGCGGATCGGTGACGTGGAGGTACACGTTGCGGTAGATGCCGCCATGCGCCGGATGCCAGTGCGGGCTGTTCCACGGCAAATCCGTCAGGATGATTTTGGCCATGTCGGTTTCCGGCGTGAAGCGGTTGTCGGCCATCACCGCCAGCACGTTCCTGGCTCCGCCGAAGCGCACATACGGCGTCAGGTCGAAGCCGAACGGAATGAAGCCGGTTTTGCCGGCGCCGAGGAGCCGGCCGTTGAGATAGACCTCCGCGATTTGCCGCACGGCCTCGAACTCGATGAAGATTTTCTTTCCCCTGAAAGCCTCGGGCAGGACGAACGTCTTGCGATACCAGGTGCGTCCGGACCACAGGTTCATCTCGCCGACATGGCCCGGTGTTGACCAGTCGTCGAAGGTATCGATGTCGTTATAGGTATGGGGAAGCCCGACGCTGGTCCAGCCGCTGTCGTCGAACTGGGCCGCCGCAGCGCCCGGCGGATCGGCTTTGATGAACTTCCAATCCGGATCGAAGTTCAGCGTGAGTCCTTCCGCGGCAACAGCACTGCCGGAGAACAGCACAAAACCGAGACCCGCGGCGCATCGCGCCAGGCGGGTGGAATTCCATTTCATGATGCCAGGCTCCTTGACGGTCTTCTTCTTCAGGTCGGGCCCCGCGAACGACACTTCTTCCAGCGCACCTCAGGGGCCCTTCAACTTGCCTTCCGCAGGACGTCCTCTACCGCTTCGGGGTGCTTCGCAATCACCGCCAGCAGCACGCGGGTGGGCGCGTCCGGGTGCGCCCGGCCCTGCTCCCAGTTTCTCAGCGTCGCCGGCGGCAAGCCGAACTTGGCCGCGAACTGCGCCTGGCTGAGTCCCATCTTCCGCCGGACTTGGCGAACATCCACCTGCGGCACGCGGACCAACGTCACGCGAACGTCATCGTTCTCTCCCTTGGTCCACGCGACCGCCTGCCTTAATCCTTCGATAATACTCTCGCCAACGGTCTGGCGCTTTCGCGCGCGCGTTGTCTTCTTAGTGACCGGTTTGGATATCCTCCGCTCTTTCATATCGGGCGTCCTGTCTATGCCTTTCTCGGGTATCCCGCCAGCAACTCGGCTCGCTCCGAATCTGACATCAGCGGCTTGGCCTGCTTCAAGAAGTTTTTGGTCTCCGCCACCGCCATCGGCGCGCGTTCCATGTCTTTTCACTATACGCAAATTGCGCATGAGCGTCAAAAGCAGCGGCAGTTCTCCATAGCCCACCAGGCACCCAGCCCGGAAAGCTGGGGTATGATCAAGGCATGTCCTGGCCCGAGCGCATCGTGATCGATCCCGAGATCCTGGCGGGCAAACCCGTCGTCCGAGGGACACGTCTGGCGGTGGAATTCATTTTGGATCTGCTCGCCGCCGGTCAATCCGAAGCCGACATTCTCCCAAACTATCCGGGGCTGACGCGAGATGACATCCTCGCGTGCCTGGCGTACGCCAGCTATCTCGCTCACGAGTACAAGGCGTACCCGGTTCCCGTCTGATGCGCCTCGTTGCGGACGAGAACTTCCCTCTGCCAACAATCGAAGCATTGCGGCAGGCCGGTCATGACGTGACATGGGCCCGGACGGATTGTCCCAGCACGAAGGACGCCGCGCTCCTGGATCGCGCGGAGGCCGAAGGCCGGATCCTGCTCACGCTCGACAAGGACTTCTGGCAGATCGCAATCCAGCGGCGGAGACCGCTACAGCAGAGCGGCGTGATTCTGTTTCGCGTCCATCCCGCGATTCCAGAGAACATCACACCGCTGGTCCTTCGTACGGTGAGCGCCGACGAGGGATGGGGCGGGCACGCCAGCGTGGTCAGCGTGGATCGTGTGCTGATGGTATGGTTGGGCAATCCCGGGACGCGCTGACCGCTGTTTGGCCACGGGAGAGCACGGCACGTGCGGCGAGCAATGCTGTCGTAACCACGCGTTGTCCATGCGCAGTGGTATAAATCAAAGTTCGCCCCATGCATCCACTGGAGATATATCTTCAGGAACTCCGGGCCATCCGCTCGTCGGGCGCGGCCGTCAAGGAGACTTCATACTATCCGGCATTGGCCAACCTCCTCAACGAGGTCGGAAAGAAGCTGAAGCCCAAGGTGCACTGCATCATTCACCTTCAGGACACCGGCGCCGGGCTTCCGGATGGCGGTCTGTTTACGGAAGACCAGACCCGTGCGGAGGTCACTGACATTTTGTCCGGCGCGATTCCGGCGCGGGGCGCCATCGAAGCGAAGCCGATATCGCACGATGCCTGGAAGGTCGCGGAGTCGAAGCAGGTGAAGGATTACTGGGCGCGCTATCGTCAGGTGCTTGTCACGAATTATCGCGACTTCCTGCTCGTCGGCGCCGATGCGGACGGCAATCGCGCGGTGCTGGAGACGTACCGTCTGGCACCGGACGATAAAGATTTCTGGCGTAAGGCACTGCACCCCCGCACTGTCGCCGGCCAACAGGGCGGGAGCCTCGAGGAATTCCTGAAGCGCGCGATGCTATACCAGGCACCGCTGGCTACGCCGCGGGATCTGGCGTGGTTCCTGGCATCCTACGCTCGCGAGGCGAAGTTCCGGATCGAATCCGGCGAACTGCCCGCGCTGGCTGGAATCCGTACCGCGCTCGAAGAGGCTCTCGGTCTGAAGTTCGAAGGCGTGCGCGGCGAACACTTTTTTCGCTCCACGCTGATCCAAACGCTGTTCTATGGCATCTTCTCCGCGTGGGTGCTGTGGAGCAAGTCCCACCCGCCCACCGACAAGAAGAACCGGTTCGAATGGCGCATGTCGGCTCAGTACCTTCAGGTTCCTATCCTGCGCAAACTGTTCCACGAGGTCGCTGAACCCGGCCAACTGGAAACGATGAACCTCCCGGAGGTGCTGAACTGGGCTGGTGCGGCGCTGAACCGTGTGGATCGCGGGTCGTTCTTCGCCACGTTCGAGGAAGGGCACGCCGTCCAGTACTTTTACGAGCCGTTTCTGGAAGCCTTCGATCCGGAGCTGCGCAAGGACCTGGGCGTCTGGTACACGCCCATCGAAGTCGTGAAGTACATGGTTGCGCGCGTCGATGCCGAGTTGCGGCACACGCTGGACGTCGCGGATGGGTTGGCCGATCCGAACGTCTACATCCTGGACCCGTGCTGTGGGACCGGCGCCTATCTGGTCGAGGTGTTGCGCAAGATCGCGGAGACTCTGCGCGATAAGGGCGGCGACGCTCTGGTTGGCCACGATTTGAAAATGGCGGCGGTCGAGCGGGTGTTCGGATTCGAGATCCTACCGGCGCCATTCGTGGTCGCGCATCTCCAGTTGGGGCTGCTGCTCCAGTCTCTCGGGGCGCCGCTCTCGGAGAGCAGGCACGAGCGGGCTCGCGTATTCCTGACCAATGCGCTCACCGGCTGGGAGCCTGTGAAGCACCCGAAACAGCTTGTCTTCCGGGAAATGGAAGAGGAGCGGGAGGCTGCCGACCGCGTGAAGCGCGACACGCCCATATTGGTGATCCTCGGCAATCCGCCTTACAACAGCTTCGCCGGCATCGCCAATATGGACGAGGAGCGGGATTTGACTGATGCTTACCGCACCACGAAAGCCGCGCCCGCGCCGCAGGGGCAGGGCCTGAACGATCTGTACGTGCGCTTCTTCCGCATGGCCGATAGGCGCATCGTGGAGAAGACCGGCAAGGGTATTGTCGCATTTATCTCGAACTACTCTTGGCTCGACGGCCTATCGTTCACGGGAATGCGGGAGAGGTATCTGGAAGTATTCGATCATATCTGGATCGACTGTTTGAACGGCGACAAGTACAAGACCGGCAAGCTCACGCCGGAGGGAAGACCGGACCCCAGTGTCTTCTCGACTGAGTTCAACAGGGAGGGCATTCAGGTCGGCACTGCAATCGCGCTGCTGGCCCGGACTTCGCCATCCACGAGCACGAACTTGGTTCGATTCCGGCATCTGTGGGGAAGAGAAAAGCGGGATCAACTTCTGAAGGATGCCCTGGGCGAGAGCACGCCCAAGTACGAAGCCGTGCGGCCGTCCATGCCGTTGGGACTTCCTTTCGCGCCGGTGCGGATTGAGCCGGCATACCTTTCTTGGCCGCTCTTGCCGGAGCTGTTTCCAGTCTCCTTCCCTGGCGTTCAAACCAGCCGGGACGATGTAGTCGTAGACATTGATCGCTACAGGCTTGCCACGCGGATGGAGGCCTACTTCGATCCCCGGATTTCCTCCCAGGAGATGGCAGGCATCGCGCCGCGGGCGATGGAAGATACAGCCGGGTTCTCGGCACGGCAGACGCGCCAGTACCTCCTCAAACGTGGCTTTAAACCGGAATGCCTGGTTCGTTTCTCTTACCGGCCTTTCGACCTTCGCTGGCTCTATTGGGAACCGGAGACCAAACTGTTGGACCGGAACCGAGCGGAGTATTTCCCGCACGTATTTGAGGGCAATGTCTGGCTGAGCGCGGTCCAGCACAACCGCAAGGATTTCGATCCTCCACTTGTGTCCTCCAGACTTTGCTGTCGGCACATGATCGAGCGCGGAGCAAACATGTTTCCGCTGCTCCTCAAGCCGGAGGATTCGTTGTTGCACCCGCGAGGAACAGGCGGGCCGCAGCCCAACTTGAGCGCCAAAGCGGCCCAATACCTGAACGATCTGACTGCTGGAGCCGCGGATCTCTTTTACCACGTTCTCGCTGTGCTATACGTCCCCTCGTTTGGCGGCGAAAACGCCTCGGGGTTGCGCAACGACTGGCCGCGGATACCGCTGCCCGCTACGAAAAACCTCCTGCTCGCTTCCGCCGCGCTTGGGCGAGAACTTGCCGTGCTTCTTGACCCCGAGATCCCAGCGCCCAAGGGCGCCGCGTGTCTCACGTCCATCGGTCCCATCACCGGCGGCAACGGCACTCTCGACCCGGACGCGGGCGACCTCGAACTCACCGCGGGCTGGGGACACGCGGGGAAAGGCGGCGTCACGATGCCGGCGAAGGGTAGGATTCAGGTCCGCGACATGACCGCTGCCGAGCGCGGCAAGTTGCCCGAGGGCGCCATCGCCATCCTGGGCGAGCAGACCTGCGACGTTTGGCTGAACGACAGGGCCTACTGGCGCAACATCCCGCTTCGCGTATGGGAGTACACCCTCGGAGGTTATCAGGTCATCAAGAAGTGGCTGAGCTACCGGGAGAAGGATCTCCTCGGCCGGTCCCTCAGCGTGGAAGAGGCCCGATATGTTACGGACATGGCGCGCCGCATCGCGGCGATTTTGCTGCTTACGCCCGCGCTTGACGCCAACTACCGGGCCGTGAAGCAGGCGCCGTAGTGTGAAGCATTGAGCCAAGACTACAGAATGTACCGGCTCAAGTCCTGGTCCTTCACAATGTCGGCAAGCTGCTTGCGCACGTAGGCGGAGTCCACCTTGACGGTCTTCTTCTTCAAATCCGGCCCCGCGAACGATACTTCTTCCAGCATCTTCTCCATGATGGTGTGCAGCCGCCGCGCGCCAATGTTTTCCGACGCTTCGTTCACCTGGGCCGCAAACCGCGCCACCTCTTCCAGCGCGTCGTCGGTCAGCACCAGTTTGATGCCTTCCGTCTCCAGCAGCGCCGTGTACTGCTTCGCCAGCGCGTTCTTCGGCTCTTTCAGGATGCGGATGAAGTCCTCCACCGTGAGCGACTTCAGCTCCACGCGGATCGGAAACCGCCCTTGCAGCTCGGGAATCAGGTCGCTCGGCTTGGATACGTGGAATGCGCCCGCCGCGATGAAGAGAATGTGGTCCGTGCGCACGAAACCGTAACGCGTGTTGACCGTGGTGCCTTCCACGATCGGCAGAATGTCCCGCTGCACGCCCTCGCGGCTCACGTCCGGTCCGTGTCCCGATTCGCGCCCCGCAATCTTGTCGATCTCGTCCAGAAAGATGATCCCGCTCGATTCCACGCGCTCCAGCGCCGCGCGCGTCACCTGCTCCATGTCGATGAGCTTCTGCTCTTCTTCCTGCACCAGGTAATCGAGCGCTTCGGCCACCCGCATCTTGCGCCGCCGCGTCTTCTGTCCGAACAGGTTGGGCAGCATGTCTTTCAAGTTGATGCCCATGTCCTCGATGCCCGTGTTGGTGGTGACCTCGAGCGTCGGCCCGCGGTCCTTCACGTCCAGCTCCACCAGCCGCTCGTCCAGCTTGCCCTCGCGCAGCCGCTCGCGGAGTTTCTCGCGCGTGCGCTCGACGCTTTCGCTCGGCTCGGGCTGCGGCGGCATCAGCAGGTCCAGCAGCCGGTCCTCGGCGTTGAGATCGGCGCGGTCCGCCACTTCGTCCAGCCGCTCCTCGCGCACCATGTCGATAGCGATATCCACCAGGTCGCGGATCATCGACTCGACATCGCGCCCCACGTAGCCCACTTCCGTGAACTTGCTGGCTTCCACCTTCAGGAACGGCGAATTCGCGAGGCGCGCCAGGCGCCGCGCCAGTTCCGTTTTGCCCACGCCCGTGGGGCCGATCATGAGGATGTTCTTGGGCATCACCTCCTCGGCCATTTCCGGCGCCAGCTTCTGCCGCCGGATGCGGTTGCGCAGCGCAATCGCCACCGCGCGCTTGGCCTCGCCCTGTCCCACCACGTGCTTGTCCAGCTCGCGGACAATCTCGCGGGGGGTCAGCTCGTCCAGCAGCGGCTCTTCATCCACGGACTGCGCGGGCAGATAGATCACCATCGCTACTCCAGTTCCTCGTAGGTGACGTTGTCATTGGTGAAGATACAGATCCTGCCCGCGATCTCCATGGCCTGCTCCGCAATCTGCCGCGCGGAAAGCTGGGTGCTGCGCAGCAGCGCGGTGGCCGCCGCCAGCGCGTACTGGCCTCCCGAGCCGATGGCCGCGATGCCTTCGTCGGGTTCGATCACGTCGCCGGTCCCGCTCACCAGGTAAGTGTTTTTCACGTCCGCCACCAACAGGATCGCCTCCAGGTGGCGCAGGATGCGGTCCGTGCGCCATTCCTTGGCCAGCTCCACCACCGAGCGCGAAAGGTTTCCGTTGTACTGTTCCAGCTTGGTTTCGAAGCGCGCAAACAGCGCGAACGCGTCGGCCGTCGAGCCCGCGAATCCCGCCAGCACCTTGTCGTTATACAACCGCCGCAGCTTCTTGGCCGACGCTTTGATCACCTCGTTGCCCAGCGTGACCTGCCCGTCGCCGGCCATCACGACCCTGTTGTCGCGCCGGATGCAAATCACTGTCGTCGACCGTATTTTCCGTGTCATGGTGCGACTTCATTCTATCGCACAGGTGGGGCATGCTTTAGCTTGCCGTTTCTTCTCCCGCGCCAGCGCCACTCATGGTACAAATTCCGTATGCCCTCTTTTCGCGTCGAAACGCTTCAACGCTGCTATTCCGCCGTCGTCGAGCGTGGCGTCATCGGGCATACGGCGCAATACATCCCCTCCAAGGCCGGCAAGCTGTTCGTGGTTTCCACCGAAGACGTGTGGCGGCGCCAGGGCGAAGCGCTCGCGCGCGGCCTTGCGGGCGTGGCTTACGAAGTGCTCCATCTGCCCGGCGGCGAAGAGCATAAGCGGCTCGCGCCGGTCGAGCGGCTGGCCGAAGAAATGGTGCGCCGCGGGGGCGACCGGTCGAGCCTCATCGTGGCCTTCGGCGGCGGCATTGTCGGCGACATGGCCGGCTTCCTCGCCGCCATTTTCATGCGCGGCATTCCGGTGCTCCAGGTTCCCACCACGCTGCTCGCCCAGGTCGACGCCTCCCTCGGCGGCAAGACCGGCGTCAACCTCGTCACCGGCAAGAACCTCATCGGGAGTTTCCACCAGCCGCTTGCGGTGCTGATCGATCCGGCGGTGTTGGCGACGCTTCCCGAACGCGAATACCGCGCCGGCCTCCACGAGATCGTCAAGGCCGGCATCATCCGCGAACCCGATCTGTTCCGCTTTCTCGCCGATCGCAGCCGCGAGGTGCTGGCCCGCCAGCCGCAAGCCGTCGACCGCATCATCGCCGATGCGGTCCGCATGAAGTGCGAAGTGGTCTCCTCCGACGAGTGCGAAGGCGACCTCCGCCGCATCCTCAACTTCGGCCACACCTTCGGGCACGCTCTCGAGGCCGAAACCGGGTACACCCGTTTCCTGCACGGAGAGGCCGTCGCCTTCGGCATGCGCGCCGCCGCCTGCCTGGGCCAACTGACGGGCCGCCTTTCCGCCGATGACAACGGCGAGATCCTCGAAATGTTGCGGCTCTACGGCCCCATTCCGCCGCTCGGCGGCATCCCGGCCGCCAACCTCCTTGCCCGTCTGGTGCACGATAAGAAAACCGTGCAAGGCAAAGTCCATTTTGTGTTGCCCGTGCGCATCGGCGAGGTCGCGGTGGTTTCGGGCATCGACGAAAAACTGGTGCTCGAATCCATCCGGTCCGCCCTCGCGTGATGGGCGCCGCTCCCCAGGGCGCGCGCAATGAGCGGGAAGCCGCCGACTGGGTGCGCGGCATGTTCGCCCGCGTGGCGCGCCGCTACGACCTGGCCAACCACGTGCTCTCTTTCAACATCGACCGCCTTTGGCGCGCCCGCACGGTCCGCCGCGTGCGCCCCATTCTCGGGCGCCCCGGCGCGCGCGTCCTGGACATCTGCTGCGGCACCGGCGACCTGACGCTCGCCCTCGGCCGGGAATGCCGCACGCCCGTCCTCGGTTCCGACTTCTGCCACCCCATGCTCGTGGCCGCGCGTGAAAAGGTGGAGCGCCGCCGCGCCCGCGCGGGGTTGTTCGAAGCCGATGCCCTCCGCCTCCCGCTCGGTGACGCTTCGCTCGATCTTGTGACCGTAGCGTTCGGTTTCCGCAACCTGGCGAACTATCGGGCGGGCCTCGCCGAAATGCGGCGCGTGCTTGGCCCCGCGGGCATGGCCGCCATCCTGGAATTCTCCGAACCGCCCAACGCCGTCTTCGCCGCGCTCTACGACTTCTATTCCCGCCGCATCCTTCCGCTGATCGGCGGCGCTCTTTCCGGCTCGCGCGAGGCGTACACCTATCTCCCGGAATCCGTTCGCAAGTTTCCCTCGGCCGAGGAACTGGCGGAAGAAATGCGCCGCGCCGGCTTCGAACAGGTGCGTTACGAACGCTTCACCGGCGGCATAGCGACCCTGCACCTGGGAGTCACACCACCACCGCTCCCGCCCCCTTCAGCGCCGCCTCCAGCTCTGCCTTCCCCAACTCCGTGCTGATAAACAGTTCCTGCCGCGCCCCCGCGCTGAGCGCGATCGCCTTCCACCCGTTTTGCGTCGGCACCGTCACCCGCACCTTCACCTTGCCTCTGGCGTCGCGCACCGGCCGGATCACTCCCGGAATCACCGAGCGGATGGCGGGGTTCGCCGCCAGCAGCTCCTCCAGAATTCCGCGCACCCCCTCGATGATGCTGTGCTCCACTTTGAGCCGGTCTCCCGCCGTGCGCAGTCGCATCTATTCCCATCCCTCTCCGCCGCGCAGCGGGACGAACCGGCACAACACCGCCACCCGGTAATCGATGCGCCCGCGCTGCTTCGAGACCACGCGCAGCTCCTGGTCGCCGTAATCGCCCACGGGAATCACCAGCCGGCCGGGATCTTTCAGTTGCTCCAGCAGTGCGGCCGGGATCTCCGGCGCGCCCGCCGCCACCGAAATCGCATCGAATGGCGCCGAGTCCGGATAACCCAGGGAACCGTCGCCGCACACCACCGTCACGTTCGTGTCGCGTCCCGTCCGCCGCAGATTCTCACACGCCAGTTGCGCCAGCGCGGGAATGATCTCCACCGATACCACGCGCACAGCCAGCGCCCCCAGCACCGCCGCGGCATACCCGCTTCCCGCGCCGACTTCCAGCACGCTCTCCGTGCCCGCCAGCTCCAGCGATTCCGCCATCAGCGCCGTCATGTACGGCTGCGAAATGGTCTGCCCGTGGCCAATGTGAATCGGATCGTCCTGGTACGCCACCAGCCGCGATTCGGCCGGCACGAACTCCTCGCGCGGAATCTCCCCCATGGCTTCGAGCACGCGCTCGTCGTGGATGCCCCGCCGGCGCAGTTGCGCCTCCACCATTCGATGGCGCTCCGCAGCCCAATCCGGAATCAAGCTTGGTCGCTCCCAACTCTATAATAGCGATGCGCGCCCGCCGCTATCCCTCGAACGTCTTGCGCACCTGTCCGGCCGCCCACGCCAGGTCCTCTTCCGAAATGATCGGCGGCGGGACGAGGATGCCGGCCTCGCACACGTCGAGCGGGCGATAGTTGTGCGCGCCCCAACGGTCTTCCGTCCGCATCAAGTCTGCGGCGAGCCCATGGGACTCGACTTCCGCCGTGCGCGTCCCTTAGTTTCCGGAGCGCTGGCCGCCGCCGCTTTCGGAGATCTTGGTGGGACCGGCGCCCAGGTGCGCGGAGATCTTGGTGGCCTCTTCCACGGCCCGCGCCAACACCGAGCGGATGCGCCCGTCTTCCAGCATCAGCAGCCCGCCGATGGTGCAGCCGGCCGGCGTGGTGACGTCGTCGCGCAGCGCGGCCGGATGGCGGCCGGTCGAGAGCACCATGCGCGCGGCGCCCAGCGCTGTCTGCGCCACTAGCGTGAGGGCAAGCTGTCGCGGCAGCCCCACCCGCACGCCGGCATCGGCCAGCGCTTCCATGATCAGGAAGTGGTAGCCCGGCCCGCTGCCGCTGAGCGCGGTGACGGCGTTGAAGTGAATCTCGTCGACCGCCACGCACCGGCCCACCGCTTCGAAGATCGCCTGCGCGCGCTGCAGGTCGGCCTTGCTGGCGTAGCGCCCGCGGCAGATCGCGGTCATGCCCTCGCCCACCATCGCGGGCGTGTTGGGCATGGCGCGGACCAACGGATTCTCGGTGCCCAGCAGCGACTCCAGCCGGTCGGTGCCGACCCCGGCCAGGATCGATATCAGCAGCGTCTCGCGCCGCAGTCCGGCGTTGCGCAGCGTGGCCAGCACCACCGGCGCATCGTTCGGTTTGACGCACAGCAGAATCAGATCGGCGCCCGGCACGCGTGCCTGGAAGTCGGATTCGACGGCGATGCCGAGCGCCTCGGAGGCGGCCTCGCAGGTGGCCTGATTCTTATCGCCGGCCCACACGCGGTCGTGTTCGATCAGCTTCCCGGAGAGCAGTCCGCGCAGCAGCGTCTGGCCCATCACGCCGGCGCCGATGACCCCCAGCGTGGCGCCCTCACCGATCACGGATACAGGATGGGTATGTTCTGATTTCTTCGGCATGGAGACGACCTCGATTCAGGCGCGAGAGCACTACCAGCCTGATTCTTGAAAGTAACACATGGAAAAGGGGTCAGACGCATTTACACATCACTCCCTCCCCGGATTTAGCGATACGCCTCGCGGCGGTTGCGGACCTGGAGAATGCGAATCGTCTCGCCCTCTTGGTGGAAGCGGACCCGGTAGTCTCCCACGCGGAGGCGGTACTCGGGCGGGCGGATGCCCTGGAGCCTTATGTTCCAGCGCCGTCTCGGTCCACTCGATCTCTCTCACTCCAGGCCGAGCCTCCGCATAGCCTCGTCATGCGGGATGCCCTTGCCGCCGCGCCGGGCGAGCCAGTCGCGCGCTTCGGCGACGGCGTGCTTTTCATCGTCGGTCTCCGGTTCGTCGTCGATGGCTGCATTGCGCAGAGCGGCGGCCACGGGATCGACGATGGTTTCGAGCAGCCCGACCAGGGCCGAGACCTGCGTCTCCGGCAGCCGGTCGATCAACTGGTGAGCCTGCTCGCGCGGTTCGGTCATGGCGAGCCTCTCCCTAAAGTATAAGCCCGCTCATTTCCCCCGGCTCAGCCCCAGCGCGCGGATGCGCTTGTGCAAATTGGTCCGCTCCATCCCCAGCGCCCGCGCGGCGCCGCTCCGGCTCCGGCATACTGCGCGCCGATCAAAGGAACCGCAGAAACTCGTCCACCGACAGCCCAGTCTGGTCCACAATGGATTCGAGCGTCCGCCGCTTCAGGTCCTTGTTGTGATATGCAACCGTCACGCGCCGCGACGGCGCATCCGGATGCCGCAAAACATAGTGGCCTCCCGAAACGTGGTGGATCTCGAATCCGGCGCGTTGAAGCGCGTTCAGCACTGCTCGCGGTTTGAGGCTCGGAAGGCGGGAACTCAAGCGGCAGGCAGAAAAACACAGATCTGCTCTTTTACGGGTTCCAGCTCTATCCGCTTATCACCCGGAATGGGAAGACCTTCCTTACGCAGGCTTTCAAGGTAGGCCCGAATGGCATCCCTAGCCATTCCGCGCGCCTCTTCGAGAGTGTCGCCCTCTGTGACAAGTCCTGGGAGCGCCGGACAGGTCACCACGAACCCACCCTCTTCCGCAGGCTCGAACAGCACTGTATATGCGATTTCTTCCACCCCTACAGTATAAGCCCGCTACCTCCCCCGGCTCAGCCCCAGCGCCCGGATGCGCCTGTGCAGGCTGGTCACTTCGTCTCTGTGGCGCTCCGCTGTCCAATCCGGAATCAGGCTCGCCCACCCCCAGTTTTGTAATGGCTATGATGGTGCAAGGGAGAGTCAATGAACGGAGCCACGGAGAAACATCACGCGCACGAACTCATCGAACGGCTGGCGGCTTCACAGATTGCCACTGCCATCCGATTCCTGGAGTTCATGCTCCTCGATCCCGTCGCCCGCGCTGTGGCTACGGCCCTGCCCGACGATGAACCCGTAACGAAGCAGGACCGCCGCCGTTTACACGCCGGCGAGGCCTGGTTTGCGCAACGCGGTGGCAAGGGGATCCCGATGGGGGAGGTTCTTGCCGAGTTCGGCCTCAAGCCAGAAGATTTCCCGCCGGAAGACACCCAGTAATGCTGCCTTACCGCATCGCGTGGCTCGATGACGCCAAGGCGGACGTTCGCGCGTTGGACCAGCCCACGGCCATGCGCCTGTTCGAGGGCATTCTCTGTTTCGCCCAGACCGGCTCGGGCAAAGTGACCGCGCTCCATGGCGATATGGCCGGTGGGTTCCGGCTCCGGCTTGGCGACTACTGTGTGCTATTCACCCTCGAAGAAGATGCCATGCGCATCTTCGGCGTCCGCCATCGCTCCGAAGCGTACAGGTGACAGCCACGGGGGATTCGTGGACTATCCCTGGAACCTCCGGAACCCTGTGGAACCCCGTCCCTGGAACCCTGAAGCGACTTACTTGCTGGGACTTTGCTGGAACGATGCCAGCTTAGAACCCGTTGTCGTCCAGACACGAATCTGACGATTCACTGCGTCCAACTCGTAGTAGAACCAACCGAGGTCTTTATCGTAATAGACGGTCTCCTTTAAATCTTTCGGTTGTCCTTGAGCGTTTTCTCCGTAGGCGACCACTATCGCAAGGTTTGGACTTTGCAGTGCGGACATCATATTCGGCAATCCACCAACACCGTTGACAACCAATATAACATGGACGTTCTTGTATCCCATGTTTGCAAGCAGTTTGTCTGCATCTGCACTCGACAACTCCGCGGCGGTTGCCACTCCTGCAAGGCTGATAGCCAACAAAACAACGAGTATCATCTTATTGAGATTCATAACCATTCCTTTTCTACATAAGATCCAGGGACGACCCCACCTTGACCACGAACGAAAGTGCCGACGCCCTTCTCGTCGGCCCGAAGGGTCGTAATGTATTGTACTCTTTTGGTGAGAAGCGGGACGGACGCATTTGCCGAAAACCGGACCGGCTTGGCGTAGCCTGAAAGCCGCGCTTCGCGCCGGCAGGAGGGGTGACGCATCGTCCCCTTCCGGGATTCAGCGGTACGCCTCGCGGCGGTTCCGGACGCCGGTAATCTCGATGACGTTCTCGTCTTTGGGATCGAAGAACACCCGATAGTCGCCGCAGCGGAGCCGGAAGCCGGTGAACGGAGGCTTGAGCTTTTTCACGTCGCCGGTGCGGTTGGCCAGGTAGCGACCCACGCAGCGGAGAATCTGCATCGCGTTCGCGCGTTCGATGGCACGCAGATCCGCGCGGGCTTCCGGCGACCAAATAGCGGCAATCCGCTCGGGGGCGGCGTCCTCGCTCACTGGCTCAGCCCGAACTCGCGCAAGACTTCTTCGTGCGGAATGCCTTCACCGCGGGCGAGCGAAGCGCGGGCGCGGTCCAGCGCCGCGGCCGTCTCGGGCGTGATCTCTTCCTCGTCCACCGGAGCCAGGGCCAGCGAGCGCGCCAACGGTTCCACCATCACGTCGAGTAGTCTAGCTACTGCGTCAAGCTGGGCGGCGCTGAGCTGGTCGAGCAACCGATGTGCTTGTTGTCTGTCCATTGCCTCTCCCCTGCCTAAAGTATAAGCCCGACTATTTCCCCCGGCTCAGCCCCAGCGCGCGGATGCGCTTGTGCAGGTTGGTGCGCTCCATCCCCAGCGCCCGCGCGGCGCCGGATACGTTCCAGTTGGATTCCTCGAGCGCCCGCAAAACGTGCTCCCGCTCGGCCGATTCCCGCGCTTCCTGTATCGTCGATTTCACGCCCGTCTCCCGCTGCACCCGGATCTCCACCGGGATCGAATCGCGCGTTAGCCGCTCGCCCTGTGTCAGAATCGCCATGCGCTCGATTGCGTTCCGCAGCTCGCGCGCGTTCCCCGGCCAGGCGTAGTTCTCCAGCAGCGGGAACACCGTCTCGTCCAGCTTCTTGGGTTTGAAATTATTGCGCGCGCAGAAATCTTCGAGGAAATATTCCGCCAGCAGGCGAACGTCGTGCGGCCGCTCGCGCAGGGCCGGCACCCGGATGGGCACTACGCTCAGCCGGTAGAACAGGTCTTCGCGGAACTTCTCCGCCGTCACCAGCGCTCCCAGGTCGCGGTTGGTCGCGGAAACTACGCGCACGCTCACCCGGATGATCTGCTCGCCCCCCACGCGGTGAAATTCGCCCTCTTGCAGCACGCGCAGCAGCTTGGCCTGGGAAGCTCCGTGCAAGTCGCCCACTTCGTCCAGAAAAATAGTGCCGCCGTCCGCCAGCTCGAACTTGCCGCGCCGCGCGGCCGTGGCGCCGGTGAACGATCCCTTTTCGTGCCCGAACAGCTCCGTCTCGATCAGCTCCGTCGGAATGGCCGCGCAGTTCACTTTCACGAACGGCCCGCCGGCAAACGGGCTGGATTTGTGGATGTGCGCCGCCAGCAGCTCCTTGCCGGTCCCCGATTCCCCGATCAGCAGCACGCGCGCATCCGACCGCGCCGCCATGGTCGCCTGCTCCACCGCGCGTGTCCACGCCGGGCTCGCGCCGATCATCCTCGGCGCGCCGCCCACCATCTCGCGCAGCCGCTCGTTCTCCTGCCGCAGGCTGCCTTGTTCCAGGGCGTTCTTCACCGCCAGCAGCACGCGGTCGCGGCTCAGCGGTTTCTCCAGGAAATCGAACGCGCCCGCGCGCGTCGCTTCCACCGCGTCCGCGATGGTGCCGTGCCCCGAAATCATGACCGCCGGCGCCGTGGCCCCGTTCTGCCGCGCCGCCCGCAGCAGGTCAATGCCGTTGCCGTCCGGCAGTTTCATGTCGAGCAGGTAGGCGTCGGCGCGCTGCGCGTCGGCGTGGCGGTTGAACTCCGCCACGCTCCGGCACACGCTTACCGCATAGCCCTCGCGTTCCAGAATCATCCGCAGCGAGCGGCCGATGTTCTCCTCATCATCCACGATCAGAACGCGTTTGGATGCCATTCGTCGCCACCGGCAGCAGCACGCGGAAGCCTGCGCCGCCCAGTTCTCCTTTCACCAGCACGATGTCCCCGCCCGACAGCAGCGCGCTCTTGCGCGCAATCGAAAGTCCCAGCCCCATCCCCCGCTTCTTGAACGAAATGGTGGGCTGGAACAGCGAGGCGCGCGCCTGCTCGCTCAGCCCCGGTCCCGAATCGTGCACTTCGATGGTAACGCGCCCGTTCTCCGCCGACGTCACCCCCAGGATGCGCCCGCCATCGCCGGCGGCCTCCGCGGCGTTCTCCAGCAGGTTCGTGAGAATCCCCTTGATCAAATCCTGGTCCGCCACCACCGTGGGAACGCCGCCCGCCAGCCGGCAGTCGTAGACCACCTCCGGATGCGCGGTCTTCAGAAACGCCATGCGCTCCTGCAACAGGGAATTCACGTCCACCGGCGCGGGCCGCATGGGCGGCTCGGTGGCGAACTCGGAGAACGCGCGGATGCGCCGCTCCAGCGTCTCGATTTCGTCCACCACAATCTGCGTGGCCTGCTGCATGAAGCCGCGGTCGGCTTCGTCGTAGCGCGCCATCATCTCTTCCACCGTGAGCCGGATGGGCGTGAGGGAGTTCTTCACCTCGTGCGCCATCTTCCGCGCCAGCGTCTGCCAGCTTGCAAGCTGCCGCAAATAGACCAGCCGCTCGGTGCTCTCTTGCAGCTTGTCCGCCATGTGATTGAAGGCCTGGATGGCGCGCCCGATCTCGTCGTCGCGCCGCGCCCCCACGCGCGCACTCAAGTCCCCCGCCGCCAGCTCCGTCAGCCCCGCGGTCAACTGTTGGATGGGCCGGCTGATGCGATGCGCCAGGTACACCAGCAGCGCCAGCGACACCAGCCAGATGGAGACCGCCAGCAGAACGTAGACAAGCTTGAACCCGCGGCGCCAATCGTGCTCCTTGGCGTTGTCCACCAGTTTGCGCGCGTCCCGGATCTCCCGGTCCACCGTGAGCCGCTCCATTCCACCCAGGCTTGCCGAATAAGACCAGACTTCGCCGCCGTGCCGCACCAGGTAGTCGAGCTGGTCCCCTTCGTGGCCCGCCGGCAAAAACTGCTCCGGCTCCTCGCTTTCGGCGAACGCTTTTACCGCCGCGGGCCAGTTGGCGCGCTCCCCGGGCGTGTACTTCCGTGGTTCGAGCGTGCCCGATTGCGCCTGCTGCTTGAGATCGTCGCGCACATGCTGGTAAAACTCACGGCCGGTAAGTTGCAAGGATTTCGCGACCTTGTCGAGCTGCGTCGTGGAAGAGAATTCCAGGCTGAACTCGAGCAGCGAAGTGGTGATCCAAACCGTGGCGGCGAGCGGCGCCAGGGTCGCGGCCAAGAAGATCAGAATGAGCCTGTTGCGAAGCCGATTCACCCGTTTCGCGCGCCCCGGCCCGTTGCGCGGCGCAAATCCTCCAGGCGCAGCGGACCCGCTTCCCGCGTCCAGTTCGGATCGCCCGGCCCCGGCTTCCTGCTGAACAGCTCGATCAGGCTTCTGAGGTTGAGGCCCGGCTCGCCCGCCCCGCCCGCGAGGTCTTTCTGGTCCGCCGTACGCAGCTCGAACCGCAGCCAGAAAGGACGGTCGGGCGCCACGCCCAGGGCGCTGATGGCCAGGCCCTCCAGGCACCAGGCTTCGGCCGCCGGCGCCGACAGCACGTGCGGAGTCGAGCGCGGCATGCTCCCCAACTGGGTCACGGAGAACTTCTCCTCCCACAAATCGTAGCTCACCACGAAGCGCTCCGGCACGCGCCGGATCACGACGTCGCGGTTGTCGCCGAGCAGCGTGAGCTGGGCGAGAAACACCACCGTGGCCGCGTCTTTCAGCCGCTCCAGCGGCTTTCCGGTCAGGAAGTGCAGGCTGGGAGCCGATACGTGAAGATTGTCGCCATCGAACGTGACGTCGATCGGTTGCGCGCCCCGCGCCGGGAATACAGGAACCGCGAGGCCGGCCAGAAGCCAGCTCCTGCGGCTGATCTGCCATCCCCGCGCGGGTAGCGGCATTAAGGAATAACGCCCATCATGAAGACCGGCTCGACGTGCCCCGAACGCACCGGAAACGCCACCGCGAGAGTGAACACCGACTCCCGCAGGCCGACCCCGAGCGAATGCCTCGGAACGGCCGCCTGGCCCTCGTCCCAGATGGCGCCCGTATCGTAGAAAATCCTGAAATGCCCGTAATGGTAATCGACGGAGTTGTGGACCATGCGGTTTCCGCCCAAGGGGTCGATCTCGTACTTATTCCAACCCCGCAGGTAGACGCTGTTGCCCAGCACAAAACGGTCGTCCAGCGGCGCCCGTCCGGTAATCACGCCTCCCGAGAAGGTGTCGCTCAGCACGTGCTTGCCGTGCGTGAACTGGTAGCGCATGTCCCAGGCATGCGACGTGTAAACGAAGTCGCTGTCCAGAATTCTGGTGGCCGCGCCCAAGCTGTAGCTTGCGTCCAGGTCTTGCTGGTTGTCCGATCCCTCCAGGCGCCGATGATAGCGCAGAGTAGCAATCAGGGCGTCGGAGGCCTCGGTGTGCGCGGCCGGATACTGTTCTCCAAAACGTTCGAACCTCGCCCCCACCTCCAGCGTCAGTGGTTTTGCCAGCGCGATGGTCACCCCCGGCTGGAAATCCTGCCGGGTGCGGTAGGCATCCGAAGTCTCCTTGGATCCGCCGGCCGCCAGCGCCTCCAGCGTGCTGCGGTTCCACTGGTCGTGGAAGCTGTCGAACTCGAACTTCAGGTCCACCCGGTCGGTGCCCACGTGCCTGTTCTCGTAACGCGCCGAGATGCCGGCATAGCGCTCATTGAGCGAGTCGCCGTCGCTCGCCATGCCAAATCGGAAGGAGTTCTGCAGCACGGTGACGTCCACTCCCCCGTCCGCGCTCCACCCCTGTTTCGAGTTGTAGACCATCTTGGTGAAGTTGGCGCCCACCTCACCGCGATACTGTTTGACTTCGAACTCCACGCGCACGTGCTCGGGGCTGTCGCCGCGCAGCACGCGGTGGCTCACTTCGCGCGCGGCCAACTCCTTTTTCAGCCGCGCGGCCAGGCTGTCCAGCGCCGAGGGATTCAACTTCTGCCCGATCAGGGCGAGCAAGTCCTTGCGCAGGCCGGAGCTCATCTTCTGGTTCTGGTTCTGATCCGACACCAGGTCGGTTTTCCAACCTTTGCCGGCGACCGTGACCGTATCCACCGTGTAGCGCGTGTTGACGTTGATGTCGGAGTCCTGCGTTCCGGCGAAAAGCAGGCGGCCAAAAAGCAGACAGCCGAGCCAAGCGTATTTCATGCGGTCCCTGTTTGCACGCCGGGTGCCGTTTCTAACATATTGAAGAGAAAAGAGATACCGTGCAGGCCGTTGTGACTTCGGTTCACAGGTGTGGAATGGAAAAGAAGCTCTTGCCGCGATGCCAGGGCGGCCGCGGCGTAGCTTACAGAGCCTTTGCCAGTTCGTTCGCAAAAGCGCTGCGGGGCGATTGATCTCTCTGCCGGCCGCCGCGCTTGCGCCGTTCGGGAGGACGCTGCTGCGCCGGTGTGCGAACGGCGTTGGGCGCCACCGCTGGCTGCGGCCCTCGTGCGTCCTTCCCTTTCGGGGGTTGTGCCGCATTGGCCCGCAACAGCCGGTCTTCCAATGGCGCGCGATCGAAGCGGCGAATGATGGACTGCATCTCGTCGTTGGTCGGCGCTTCGACAAATGCGAACCCTTTGGATTCCTGGGTTTCGTGGTTGCGGATCACCTTGATTGCATCGGCCACCAGATCTTCGGCGGCCAGCCACTGCCTGATGTCATCGGCGGTGACCCATGTGGGAAGATTGCCAAGAAATACGGTAAAGCTCATTCAGTTAATTATTTTTCTCCGTTGGTTGGATTGGCGGCACTTCAAGGGGAGGATTCCGATCTGCCAACTAGATGGTATCAGGTGCCGGAGTGGATTGCAAACGGGCTATTTGGGCGCATTCTCGTGGGGGTGCGTCCAATTGTAGAGAGCCCAAAAGAGCCCGGCCACGAGGCCCAATCCGATGAGTATTTCCGGAACATCCAGAGTCCCCATGGGTACTCTCCCACTTCGGATTATAGGCCCCTTTGCCGGAGAATGGAATCCCCTACTCTTCTTCCGCCTTCACCTCGGGTTCCGGCAGCACGTCGCGCTCGCCGGCTACCCACACCTACGGTGTCGGCGGGCATGAATCACCCTGTTGCTCACCAGAGCACAGTCTGAACTACCGGTGATCCAGGGCGCCCGCAGCAAAGCCGAGGCCGGGCGGGAGTCTATGAACGCCGCCGTTCTCGGCCGCGCGAGCACCAGGCGTCATGACCGATTCAGGCATCCCGCGGGCGAAGAAAGAAGTCGAGTTTCTCGTCCACGTTCAGGGTCGACGCCCCCGCGGCGGCGTCCGGGTGCGTCGTCTGGAATCGCTCCAGCATGCGCCGCTTGAGCTCAGTTACCACTTCCGGATTTTCTCCGGAAAGGTCATGCGTCTCGCCCGCATCCGCCCGCAGATCGTAAAGGCGCACATAGCGGCTCCGCGGAGGATTCTCGATCCGATAACCGTCCTGGCGTTCACGTTTGCCGCTACAGTAGATCAGCTTCCAGCGATCGGAGCGGATGTACGCCTCCTCGTTCTCCAAGTATTCGCTGAAGATAAACTCGCGGCCGCGGCTTCCGCCCTCGAGCAGCGGGCGTAACGAGTGCCCGTGGGAAACGGCAAACGGCTCCAGAGCGCAGAGATCGGTTATGGTCGCCGAGAGGTCGACGTGCTCGGTCAGAGCGCTGACGACTCTCGGCCGGATGGCGCGCGGGTAACGGATTACCAGCGGCACCCTCAGGGCTTCGTCAAAGCCGCAGTGCTTCTCGAAACGGCCGTGCTGGCCGACGTGGTAGCCGTGATCGGCCGTATAGACGACCACCGTATCCCCGGCGAGGCCGAATTCAGCCAGTTTGGCGAGCACGCGGCCGATGTTCCGGTCCAGAAACTGTATCGACGTATAATAGGCTGCGGCGATACCCCGTTTGTCGGAATCGGTCAGGTCCTTGAAGACCAGCGGTATCTGCCAGAGGTCCTCGGGACCGGGACGAGGAGGCGTGAACCGCGCCGGCGAGTAGCGCTCGCGATCCTCATACGGGAAGTCGTAAGGCGAGTGCGGCTCCAGAAAACTGACCCATAACGCAAACGGCTCGCTGCGGTGATTTTCGAGGAAGCGCTCGGCCTGGCGGACTTGGAAGCACGCGCGCATGTCCCGCTCGTAGCATCCGTACGGCAGTTTGTCCGCGTTCAGCCAGATGCGGGCCGGATCCTGGAACGGCTTCCACGGCGGCCGTACGCGCGTACCCGGCGGAAGAGGCCGCGGCTTCACCTGCTGTTCCCACTCGCCGGTCAGGACATCCTCGGTGTGGCAGTGGTCGAAGCCATGCAGGCCGGGCTCGCCCTTCGTTTGGAAGTGCATCTTGCCGAACACCGCAGTGGTGTAGCCGGCCTTCTTGAACTGCCGTGCGAGCGTCGGTTTCGAGCTGTCGAGCGGCGTCATCAAACGCGTCACACCCGCGGAATGGGGCATCTGACCGGTAAACAGCGACTGGCGGGAGGGAGTGCACACCGGCGAGTTGCAGAAGTGATGCGTGAAGCGCGCGCTTTCACGGGCCAAGCCGTCGAGGTTGGGTGTGCCCGCTATGCGGTCCCCGTCCGCGCCCCAAGCATAGCCGGCGTGATCGTCTGCGATCAGGAACAGGAAGTTCGGCTTCCGCACGGCGCCCCGGGCCAGCCACGGGGCGCCTAATGCCCCCAAAGCCGATCTGCGCGTGAGACCTCTCATCCTAGGGCCACTATAGCCTGTAGCATAGCGCAGGCGGGGACCGCACAGATCGTCCACCCAATTCGACTTCTTGACTCTTGGCAGCCCCTTAGAATATACTCGCCTTCCGGTCCGGACCGCCAGCCACAATGAACGCACGCCAACGCTTTCACGCGACCATGACCTACGGCGCACGCGATCGTGCGCCTTTCCATGAGTTCCTGTGGCCTACCTGGCCGGAAACGGCCGAGCGCTGGAACTGTGAGGGTGGCTACGACCCACAAGCCACTGATTTTGGGTGCGACCGTTGGGTCATGGAGTACCAGTGGTTCTTTCCAACCCCGGCATTCGAGCGCAAGGTGCTCTCCGAAGACGACACGCACGTCACTTACGTCGACCCACAGGGCATTGTGGTCCGTGAGTTCAAGAAGAACCCGCTGAGTTCGATGCCGCAGTTTATCCGCTTTCCGATTGAGACCCGTGCGGACTTTCGGACTTTCTGGAAGCAGCGGATGCGCGCCGACTTGGCAGTTCGGATCGGTGCGGATTGGCGGGAGCGGCTGCGGCGGCATCGCGGCCGGGATTATCTCCTCATCGTGCTGGCGGACCGATGGGGCGGGTTCTTCGGTCCCCTGCGGAACCTGGTCGGGGTTGAGCGGCTCTGCATGCTCTTCTATGACGATCCGGCTTTCGTCGAAGAAATGATGGAGGCCGATGCCGTCTTCCTGGTTGAAATGCTCGGTCAGATGCTGGAAGAAACGGATATCGATGTATTCGGCTTCTGGGAAGACATGGCGTACAAAGCAGGGCCGCTCATCTCGCCCCACATGGTCCGCCGGTTTATGTTGCCGCGGTACCGGAAGGTGGTCGACTTCGCGCGAAGCCGCGGCGTACGGTGGTTCTGTCTGGACAGCGATGGCCGAATGGATAGTCTGATTCCAGTATGGCTGGACGCCGGAATCGATATTCTCTATCCATTTGAGGTGCAGGCGGGCATGGATGCACCCGCACTCAGAAGAAGGTTCGGCCGTGACTTGCGGATGTGGGGCGGGATGGACAAGCGCCAGCTTGCAGTGGGAAAGCAGGCCATCGACGCGGAGGTGGAACGTCATCGCGCACTGATTGCGGATGGCGGGTTTGTTCCCATGCTCGACCACAGCGCGCCGCCCGACATCCCGTACGACAACTACTGCTATTTCATGCGGCGTCTGCAATCGGCTCTTTGAAGCCGGGAACGCGCCCCATGAAGGGCCGGTGCGAATTCTGGCTATCGAGTAGCGGGGATCACCGGCAACTCCAGCCACGAGGCGCGCTTGGAATCGTGACAGATGGTGTTACGCGACTTGACGGGCATCGGCTCCAGTTCCGGGAAACTGCTGCTCATGACAAACAGCCCGATGCGGTGGCCGGGCGCGAAAAACTTGCTGATGGAGGTGAGGTCCATCGTGAATTCACCAGCGCCGCGCGTCCGGAGCTGGCCTTCGGAAAGAATCATCGCGTAGCCGTCCGGGTAGATGTCGGCCAGACGCAGGATGAAGTCGGCTTCCGGGGCATCGGACGACACCCATAGGCCCGCGCGGGGTTTCCCGGTAAGATCGATCGGCGCCGATAGCGGTGCGCTCACAAAACTGAGAACATCCGCTCGCTTTTCCAACGGACGCTGATCCTGAATGCACGCGTTGCCGTGACGCCCTCCAATTGTCGGCGCCGGGTGCGCGGGATCATGCACGAAAAATTCGGGGGGCTCCGCCTTGGGCGGCGCGAGATCGAGCAGTCCGCCGTGGCGAATGTAGTAGCGCACAGCGCGGGTCCCCTGTAGCGGCCAGGTAGAGGCGGTGCGCCATTCACCACCGGGACTGAGTTTTCCATCGCCGGTTCGGTCCTTACCCGCTCCGATCCGGTAGTAACGCACAGGCGCTGGGCCGATCAGCTTGAGCGGCGTGCCTTTGAGCCAGTGGTCGAACCAGTCGAGTTGAATCGAGCGCTCATCGAACTCGCCGTCCGCGCCGAACCAACCATCTCCACACTCCGGCTTCCCATAGCCGTGCGGCCAGGGGCCGATCACGAGTTTCTTGGGAGTCTTCTGAATTCGCGACAACTCCCGAAAGTGCTGGAGGTTGGCATCGCAGTATCCGTCGTACCAACCGGTCAGCAGGAATATCGGAACGTCCTTCATCTGCCTGTAATACCCGGCGGGCCAGAAGCCTTTCTGCTTCCAGTAGTCGTCGAACGTGCCGTGCTGGTAGAAGTCCCAGTAAGCCTTCTTCTGTTCTGGGAACTGTTCGAACACCTCAGCCCGCTTCTCGCGGGAAAGCGCGAGCCAGGCATCCGGTTTCTGCGCCAGTTCGCGCTGGCCGGTCGAGTTGAGAAGCCACACTGCCCAGCCCAGACCTGGGATACCCCCACGATAGGCGGAGTCTTCGTAGAAGTTGGCGGGCCCCACGGCGGCATAGATGGCTTCCAGGTGCGGTGGAGCTTCGATGGCTGCCGCGAACTGGTTCATTGCCAGATAAGAAGCGCCCGTGGTGCCCACCTTTCCGTCGGACCACGACTGCGCGGCGGCCCACTCGATGGTATCGTAGCTATCCTCGCCCTCTCGGATGAACGGCGTAGGCCGCCCCTCGGAGGCGAAGAAGCCACGGCAGTCCTGAGCGGCGAACACATAGCCGTGGCGCGCAAAAAAAGAACCCTTGCTCTTCTCTCCGGACTTGTTGTACGGGCTGCGCGTCACCAAGGCAGGGAATTTACCTGCAACCGGCCTCCCGCCGCGCGCCGGACGGTAGACGTCCGTGGCCAATCTCGTTCCATCTCGCATGGCCACCATGACCGTTTCGACAAAAGCGGCGTTAGGCTCCTCCACCTGGGCTGGTAGAAGGGCACTAACCCCGAAGGCGGCAGTCGCGATAAGCCTTCCTAAGGTCATGGCAAGTACTTATAAGATACATCCGCGGCCTTCGCCCCTACTCCTCTTCTTCCGCCTTCACCTCGGGCTCCGGCAGCACGTCGCGCTCCCCGGCGACCCACACGTACAGCGTCGGCAACAGAAAGATGCCCAGGATCAGCGCCGCCATCAGGCCGCCTACGATCACAATGGCGAAGGGCCGCTGCGAATCCGAGCCAATGCCGCGCGACATCGCCGCGGGCAGCAACCCCACGCTGGCCACCAGCATGGTCATCATGATAGGGCGCAGCCTTTGCACCGATCCGTTGACGGCGGCGCTCAGGATCGCTTCACCCCGCGCGCGCAACTGGTTGATGTATTCGAGCATGATGACGCCGGTCTGCACCGCTACCCCGAACAGCGCCAGGAATCCCACCCCCGAGGAGACGCTGAAGTGCGTATGCGTAATCAACAGCGCCACCAGCCCGCCAATCGGCGCCATCGCCACGTTGGCGAGAATCAGCATCACCCACTTGAAATCCTGGAACATGGTGTAGAGAATCAGGCAAATCACCAGAATGGTGACCGGCAAAACAATCATGAGCCGCTTCGACGATCGCTTCTGGCTCTCGTACTCGCCGGCCCAATCGATGTGGTAACCCGTGGGCAGTTTCACCTGCCGGGTCACCTTGCTCATGGCCTCCTCGACCGTGCTTCCCAGGTCGCGGACGGGCACGCTGTACTTGATGGCCACGTAGCGCGAATTGGCTTCCCGATAGATCTCCGATGCGCCATCCAGCACCTCGACTCCGGCAAGCTGCGCGAGCGAAACGCGCTCGCCGGAAGGACTCACCAGGCGGATGTTCTCAATCGCCTCCCTGGTGCTCCGGTAGGGCGCCTGATAACGCACCACCAGGTCGTAGCGTTGCTCGCCCTGGAGCACCTGGCTCACGGCCTTCCCCCCCACGGCGGTCTCAATCGCGTCCTGGACGTCGGCCACGTTGATTCCATATCGGGCCGCCCGCGCGCGGTCCACCGTGAACTCCAGGTTGGGCTGGCCGATTACGCGAAACAGGCCCAGGTCCGCAATGCCCCGGACCGTGCGCATGACGTTGACGATCTCTTCGCCCTTGGCTTCCAGCACCTTCAAGTCGTCGCCGTAAATCTTGATGGCAAGCTGGCCTTTCACTCCGCTCACCGCCTCCTCCATGTTGTCGGCGATGGGCTGAGAGAAATTCCATAACGCGCCGGGAATCTTCTCCAGTTCCCGATCCATGGCGGCGATCAGTTCCTCTTTGTTCTGGTGGAAGATGGGCCGCCACTGCGCCTTGGGTTTGAGATCGACAAAGTATTCCGTGTTGAAGAAGCCGGTGGTGTCCGTTCCGTCGTCGGCCCGTCCTACCTGGCTGGTCGCCACCGTGACCTCCGGGAAAGAGGCCAGCAGCGGCCGAACCTGATTGGCGAGGCGGATGCTTTCGGTGGGTCCGGTGCTTGGGGCCAATGTGCCGCGTACCCAGATGGCGCCCTCGTCGAGGTGCGGCAGAAACTCCGAGCCGATGATGCCGCTGGTGGTGAGATACCACGAGAGGGCCACCGCCCCCGCCGCCACCGTCAGGGTTACCCAACGAAGCCGGATGGCCAGGTGAAGGGCCCGGCGGTATGCCAGCGTAATCCAGATCATCGCCGGGTTGTGCCACTCGCGAACGTGCTTGCCGAAAAAGAGGCTGGAAACGACCGGCGCGACGATCATCGAAAACAGCAGCGATCCCAGCAGCGCGAACGATACCGTCCATGCCATGGGCTTGAACAGGCGCCCCTCCACACGCTGCAGCGTGAAGATCGGCAGGTACGCCGTGATGATGATGCCGATCGAGTAGAACACCGGCCGCTGCACCTCGTGCGCGGCTTCGCGTATGGCGCCCAGCGCCGTTCCCGCCTCACGCTTGCGGCCCAGGTACCGCAAGATGTTCTCCACCATCACCACCGCGCCTTCCACCACCATCCCGAAATCCAGCGCTCCCAGCGACAGCAGGTTCGCTGGAACGCGGATCAGGCTGAGACAGATGCATGCGAACAAGAGCGAGAACGGGATGGTCAGCGCCACGATGAGCGCGCCGCGGACATTCCCCAGAAACATGAAGAGGATCAGCACCACCAGCAGCATGCCCTCGGTCAGGTTGTGGAGGACGGTGTGGGTGGTGAGGTGAACCAGGTCGCTGCGGTCGAGAAACGGAACGATCTTCACGCCGGGAGGAAGGATGCGTTCATTCAGTTCCTTCATCTTGTCGTGTATGCCGTCCAACGCCGAGTCCGCGTTGGCGCCTTTCCGCAAGAGCACGATGCCTTCGACCACGTCATCGTTATCGATGATGCGGCCATCCTCACGGTGAATCGCCTTCCCATTCCGGCCCAGCCGGATCTTCGGGCCTTGCATCACACTGGCGATGTCCTTGGCCCGCAGCGCCGTTCCGTTCTGGGTCTTAATCACCGTTTCTTCGATGTCGCGCACGGTCTTGAGCAGGCCGATGGCGCGAACGTTCACCTGCTGAAGGCCTTCTTCGATGAAGCTTCCGCCTGCGTTCACGTTGTTGTTCGCAAGTTGCTGCTCGACCTGGCCGATGCTCAGTCCGTACGAGATCAGCTTGTCCGGATCGACGCGGACCTGGTATTCGCGCGTCGCGCCCCCAAGGCTCGACACAGCGACGACATCCGGCACCGACTTGAACTGCTTCTCCAGGACCCAGTCTTCCAGCGACTTCAGGTCCATCACGTCGTATTGCGGGTTGGTGCTTTTTAGCGTGTAAAAGAAGATCTGGCCGACCGGGCTGTAATCCGTTCCGATCTGCGGCTGAATGCCGTTCGGAAGCGTCGCCGTGGAGATCCGCTCCAGCACTTTCTGCCGGTTCCAGTCGTTGTCCGACTGGTCGTCGAAAATCAGCATCACGCTGGAGAGCCCGAATAGCGACGTGGACCGCAGATGCTCCAGGTGCGGAATCCCGTTCATCGCGATCTCGATGGGAATGGTGACCTGCTGCTCCACCTCCTCGGCGGCCCGGCCGGGCCATTGCGTGATCACCTGCACGTAGTTGTTGGCCACGTCGGGATACGCTTCCACGGGCAGATTGTGAAACGAAATGACGCCCCAGATCAGCAACAGAATGGCCGCCGCCATCACCATCAGGCGGTTGTTGAGCGCGTAGTCGACCAGGGCGCGGATCATCGGTGTTCCCTTGTGGCGCACGCACTCGTGCGTGCCGGGCCGAGACTCGTCTCGGCTCTTGTCGGGCGCCGGCAGGAGCGTCGGCACGGGTGCCGACGCGGCAGGCTAAAGCCCGCGCCACGGAAGTGCACATGTCCTGTCACTGTTCCGCCGTGTTCTCCAAAACCAGCGCATTCGAGACCACGCGGTCCCCCGGCGCGATGCCCGACACGATTTCCTGCATGTTGGGAGGGATGGTCTTTCCGCCCGTCACCTCCACGCGCCGGAACGTGTTGCCGCTGGCCGGCACGTAGACCCAGTCGCGGTCGTGCAAGTGCAGCACCGCGGAGGCCGGAACCAGCGCGCGCGTCTCCTTCCGCTGGCCGTGGAAGGTGGCCGTGACGAACATGCCGAGGCGCATCAGCCCCGGATTCTCCACTTCGAGCCGGACCTTGGCGGTGCGGATGTTCGGGTCGAGGGTCGGACCGATGTTGCCGACGCGCGCCTCGAAAACCCTGCCGGGATAAGCGTTCAGGTGGATGTCCGCGTATTCGCCCAGACGGACATTCGCCAGGTCGTTCTCGTACACATCGCAGACGATCCAGACGCGGGAAAGATCGGCGATGGTGAACAGGTTCGGTGAATTGTCGAGGGTCTTAACGCCGGCCGCCGCGGTCACGTTCTGCTCGACGATCACCCCCGAAACCGGCGCGAGAATGTCGACGGCCGTGGCGGGATGCTCGACGTCCACTCCCAGCACCTTGAGACGATCGAGCGCCGTCTCGACATCCACTTTCGCCTTGTCGTCCGTGTCCTGGGCCACTTCCAGGTCTTTCGCGGCGATGGCTCCCTTGTCGTACAGGAGCCTCGAGCGATCGAGTTGCGCGCGCGCCAGAGTTTCGTCGGCCCGCGCTTTGCGGTAGTCGGAAAAGGCGCCGGAAACGTCCGTGCTCTCGACCCGCATCAAGAGCTGCCCCTTCGCGACCGTGTCGCCCAGCCGCGCGCGAATGTCCACCACGCGTCCGGAAGCCAGCGAAATCACGGGCACATTCCTGGATACGTCGGCGCTGACCACCCCGGTCACGTTCAGCTCGGGCGCGGTCACATGCGCGCTTGCCGTGGCCAGCGGAAATTGTTCCGGATGGTCCACCTTGACCATGCCGGCATCCTGTTCCCGCTCGACTTCGGCCGCCGGCGGCGCCTCGGCCGCCTGATTCGGCTGCCCCTTCGCTCCACAGCCGGCCAGAAGGAGACCCAGCGCCAGCGAGAGGCCGGCTTCCACCAGAACGGCGTGTTTCATGGGATCGCCTCGCGGCCCACTGCCAGATTCAACTGGCTGGCGGCGGTCATGTAAGAACCAATCAGGTTCAGGTAATTCAGTTGGACACTGCGGTAGTCGTTCTGGGCATTCAGAAAATCCAGCAATGACGCTCCGCCGTGCTGATAGGAATAGGAAATCGTCTCGCGAACCTGGGCCGCCAGTTGCAGGTATTTCGCCTTATACGGGCGCAGCAGGTTCAGATTGCCGTTGACCATCGCATACGCCGAATCCACGTCGCTGAACACCTGCGCCTGAGTGGCGTCTCGCAGCCGTTCGTTACGGTGGATGTCCAGTTCCGTGCGCTGCTTCTCCCCCTGGTTCTTATCGAAGATGCGCAGCGGGATGGTGACGCTGAAACCGATGTACGCCGGAATGGGAGGATTGCGCCCCAGGTCCACGCCGAAGGTGGGATCCGTCGACCCGTTGGCCACCGCGAGCTGGTGGTCGGTCTGGGCTTTATCGACGGCTTGCGCAGCCGCCTTCAAGTCCGGCCGCGCATCCATAGCCATGCCGCGAAACTCCTCCAATGGCAGGATGCGTTCGGGGAATTCGAACGGCCCCGTCACGTCGAATTGCTCGACGGGTGTCCGGTCGTTCAGCAGCGTCAGAAGCTGGATCTTGGCCGTTCGCAGGTTGGTTTCGGCGGTCTGCACGTCGGCTTCGAACTGGACGCGCTGCAGTTCCAGGCGGTCCAGATCCACTTGCGCGATGTCGCCGGCTTTGAACCGGTCGCGGCTCACCACCAGCAACCCGTCGTAATACGCCAGGTTGTCCCTGGTCAGCGTCAGGACCGCCTTGGCTTGCAGGGTTTCGACGAATGCGCTCCGCAAGCTGAAAAGAAGAGTTCTCTCCAGGTCCGCTTGCTGCGACACCGCGATGGCGGCGCCCTTTTGGGCGCTCTCCAGCCGCAATTCCCGCTTGTGCTGCCGCTCGTGCAGGTAGCTGGCCGAGATCAGCGGCAGGGTGTTGGCCAGCGGGCGGTAAGGATTGGGCGTGAAGGGGTCGAGCTGATCGAGCGTCGTCGTGAGGTCCGGGTTCGGCCGCAGCCAGGCCGTCATCTCCTGGGCCTTGGCTTCATCGACGCCGAGCTGGCCGGCCCGCAGAGTCGGATTTCGAGCTTCAAACTTGTCGCGAATTTCCTGCCACGTGAAAGCCTTCTGCGCGCGGACGCCCTTGGTCAGGCAGACCACGATCAGAAGTCCGATCGACAGACGCACATGCAACCTCCGCACTGGTGTCACTAACAATTCTGGCGTCATCCCGGTCCCGCCAAGCGCCTATCTTTCGGCGGAGCGGGACCTATCTTTTGGCGGGAGGCCTTGGTTTGGAACGGAGATTACACCTACAATCGAAACGGGGGCGCAGGCGCACGATGTTCCGTTATCTGCAGGGGTCCACGCCCGTGGTGCTCGCCCGGGCGGGATTCCTCATCGCCATCATCGCCCTCATCGACTGGCGCGTCGACCTCAACATTGCCTTCGGCTTTCTCTACCTGTTTCCCATTCTGCTGGTGGGAACGGTCTTGCCGCGCTGGCAGATCCTCCTGGCGGCGCTTCTTTGCACGTTCCTGTCCGATGTCTTCGACCCGTTCCCCTTTACGCTCGCCGTGGCGCTGCCGCAAGACATTCTGGTGTTCACGTCGCTGGCGGGCACGGGGCTGTTCGCTTTCGAGATCACCCGGAGCCGCCGGCGGGAGATGGAAAACCTCCGCCGGGTCGAAGTGGAAATGGCCGCCCGGCGCGAAGCGGAAGAGCAATTGGAGTTTCTCATCGACAGCAGTCCCGCCGCCATCCTCACCACCGGCGCCGACAGCCTGATTCTGCGGGCGAATGCCGCCGCGCACCGTCTCTTGGGAGCGCCGGACGGGGAACTGCCCGGAAGAAGCATCCGCCGCTACATTCCGGCCCTGGGACGCGTGCCTTTCTCCGGGGAGACGCCCCAGGCGTTCCGGACCGAAATGCAGTGCCGCGGCGAGCGGGAAAACGGCGACGTCTTCCTGGCCAACGTCTTCTTCTCCACCTACAACACGGGGATGGGCCCGAGGCTGGCCGCTTTGGTGGTGGATGCCTCGGAAGAGTTGAGGGAACGGGAGGAGTCGAGCCTCGAGCAGCTCATGGCCGGATCGCGGATTTTGGTGGGCGCCGTATCCCACGAAATCCGCAACGTGTGCGGCGCCATCGCGGTCATCTACGAGAACCTCGTCCGCAGCGGCGCCCTGACCGGGACCAAGGACTTCGAGGCGCTCGGCGCATTGGTCGAAACGCTCAATAAGATCGCCTCTCTGGAGCTCAAACAGAGCGCCAGCGATTCCGAGATCGGCGGCATCGACCTTCAGGAGACCCTGGACGATTTCAAGATCGTGCTCGAGCCGTATTGCCACGAGGCCGATATTGCCGTGCACTGGGACATCCCTGGGGAACTCCCCGCGGTCTGGGCCGATCGCCACAGTTTGTTGCAGGTTCTTTTGAATCTCACGAAGAACAGCGAGAGGGCCCTGGAGGGCGCCGACCTGAAGAGAATCGATATCGCGGTCACGGAAGGCCAGGGCGTCGTGTCCATCCGGGTTACCGACTCGGGACCGGGCATCGGTTCCGTCGACAAGCTCTTTCAACCCTTCCAGAAGGGGGCCGATTCCACGGGGCTCGGGCTGTATCTCTCGCGCGCTTTCGTGCGATCCTTTCGGGGTGATCTTCGCCACGATCCGGCGGCGCCAGGATGTTCTTTTGTGATCGACCTGGCGATCGCCGGTTCCCATGAGACGGATTATGGACGGACAGGCAAACCAGGAACAAATCCGGCTGCTGTTGCTCGATGATCACGTTCTGTTTCGAGAGGGCCTGAGCCGCCTTCTGGCTTCGGAGCCCGGCTTCGAGATGGTGGGCAACTGCGGCACGTCCGCCGAGGCCCTCGAGGTTCTGAGAGGCTCGCCCGTCGATGTCGTTCTCCTGGATTTCGATCTCGGCGAGGATCACGGCAGCCAGTTCATCGCGGCGGCCCGGCGCGCCGGCTACGCGGGAAAGATCCTGATGGTCACCGCCGGTATGAATGCGGCGGAATCCTCCATCGCCTTGCAGTTGGGCGCGTCGGGCATCTTTCTGAAGCACAATTCTCCGGTGACGCTGGCCAAAGCCATCCGGCTGGTGGCGAGCGGAGAGATGTGGGTGGACCAGCGCGTCATTCACCTCATGGCCGACGGAATCCATCAGCGCGAGGGACGGACCTTTCACAAGGTCCTGACGGAGCGGGAGCAACAGGTGCTCCGGGGCATATTCGAGGGCCTCACCAACAAAGAGATTGCCGCCCGGCTAGGGGTATCGGAGAGCGCGGTGAAGGCCACGCTACAGCAGTTGTTTCAGAAGACTCGCGTGCGGACACGCAGCCAGCTTGTAAGAATCGCCCTCGAGAGCTCCCTCGGCACCACGCGAAAGCTTTGACTGGCGCAGCCTCGCGAGCGCCCAGAGCAGCGCGCCACCGCCCGGTAGCAGCACTCCCGAACCCGGTTCCGGCGTGGCGGGAGGGTCGGGAGGGTCTGACGAGTCCATTAGGGCGACCCCGCCCGGCGGCGCGCCCACGCTGAGCCCGCCGCCTCCCAGGCTCACGTTCAGGTCCCGCTGCAATGGGTAAGGCGGCAGTCCCACGGTCACGGCCGGTCCGGTGTTGAGCAGCGTCAAGACCGCCGCCGAGCTGCCGAACAACTGTTGCGACAGCGTCTCGGAGAGGCTCAGCGAGCCCTCCAGAGCCGAGACTGCTCCGCTATAGCCGGCGCCTTGGAACGTCCCCGGGACAAAGCTCAGCGGCGCGCCGAACGAAACCGAAACGGAGCCATCGCCCGCTTCCAGAACCACTTCGAACTGCCCCGGCGAATCCTCCGGAAGCGACACGAATACGAACCCCACGGAGGTGGGGTACACCGGGAGTCCGAGATTCGCCGCGTCGATGCTGAAATTCCAGGATGGAACCGTGAACGATAGCGTGTTGCCCGTATCCAGCAAAGCCGAGAATTGGGCGGAAACGTCGATCGTTCCCGCGCCGAGCGGCAGCGCCACCAGAAATACGGTCAATCCACACCATCGGTATGCCATTTGTCGTAATTCTAGGCGGCGAATCACCGGATGAACAGAACCCGCGGTACCAGTACGACACGGGTCTATGGCTAGGACGCCTTGCAAAGCGGGGACTGCCACCAATTCCGTCCTTTGGAATCATATGGCTGTACCCGGTTTGCCCCAAGGATGCTGCCCCCATGTTGCAGTACAATCTTAAGAACTCACATGAGCTTCGAGAACATCTGTATGGCGCGGGAGGGGCTGGTTGCGGCCGTGACCCTGAACCGGCCGCAACGCCGCAACGCGCTCTCGCTCCCTCTGATGCTGGAGCTGATTGCCTGTCTGGATGAGATCGGCCGCAACCGCGACGTCCGCGCGGTGATCCTGGCGGCTGCCGGAAAGGTTTTCTGCTCCGGCCACGACCTCTCTGAAATGACTGGCCGGGATATCGGCGAATACCGCCGCATCTTCGATGTCTGCACCGAGCTCATGATGAAGATCCAAGCCATTCCGCAGCCGGTCATCGCCCAAGTGCAAGGCATTGCCACCGCCGCCGGATGCCAGTTGGTAGCCACCTGCGACCTGGCGGTGGCTGCCGAGGAGGCGGCCTTCGGCACCCCCGGCGTGAAGATCGGGCTGTTCTGCACCACCCCCATGGTGGCGCTCACGCGCGCCATCGGGCGCAAGCGCGCGCTCCAGATGCTGCTCACCGGCGAACTGGTGGACGCGCGCACGGCGGCGGATTGGGGCCTGATCAACCAGGTGGTCCCCGCCGGCGATCTGCCAGCCGCCACGCGGAAACTGGCGGCGCAGGTGGCGGAGGCCAGCTCGCTGGTGGTGGCGCTGGGCAAGCAGGCCTATTACAAGCAGATCGACCTGGACCAGGCCAAAGCCTACGCGTATGCGAAGGAGGTCATGTCGATGAACGCCATGGCAGAGGACGCGCAGGAAGGCATGTCGGCGTTCCTGGGGAAGCGGGCGCCGTGCTGGAAGGGGAAGTAGCGGAACGAAGCCAATTTCACCGCGGAGCAGGTGACTGGGGGCCCCAGTCTGGCGGGGGAAGAAACAAGGTGATACGCTGGGCGCACCCGTTGTGGCGGCAGTCAAGGCCGATAGCGCAGTGGTGTTTTCAAGCCCGTCGC
>JBEKSR010000009.1:0-60714 GCA_049516835.1 Bryobacteraceae bacterium
GGGGCGGGCAATCCTGCCCGCAAGCCGGCCTTCCGGCCGGCTGGACCCGCTGGAAAGCGGGTCCGCAGGCTGAAAAGCCTGCCCCACAAGTTTCGTCGGATTTGCGGTTTCCGAAAACTAAGCGGCATTGGGCAGTATGGTGGTGGTGCTTGAGCCAGATGTGGCGATTCAGAAGCACCGGCCCCATCGAACGGCGTCTCGCCGGAGTGCCAATTCCGTTCTACGCTAAACAAATGGTGATGAAACCGCGCTCCGGCCTCATTGTGGCCGCTTTCTCGATCTCGATTGCTTGCATGTTGCCCCTTTCGTCGCAGACGGCGCCACACGCGCTGACGCTGCCGCTGACGTGCGCCAGCGGCGATTGCTCCCTGCTTCACGGTGCGCCGCAGACGGCGGGGATGCGCAGCGGGTTCGTCCGGCTGAAGCCGGGCGACTCGGTCGGCTGGCATACTACCGGGCAGAACGAAGAGTCGCTGGTGATCCTGCACGGGCAGGGCGACGCCCTGATCGAAGGCGAGCCGGGGCGCTCCTTCACGGCGCCAGGGTTTGTCTATATCCCTCCGGCCACGCGGCACAACGTCAAGAATACGGGCGGCGAGGTATTGGAATACGTCTACGTGGTGGCGCCGGCAAAGGCGCCGTAGCGGCGGGCAAGATCAAGCGCAGCGCGCGCGGCAGCACCTCCGCCTCGAGCGGCAACGTCCCGACCGGCTCGCCGTCCATTTCCAGCGGCGTAGCGGTTTCAGCTTCGGCGCGTACCCGCGCCGCGCACCAGTGATGCACTTTCGGGTGCGACCAGATATCGCCGGAATAGAGGAGCCGCAGGTTGGCTGCTACCTCAGCCAGGCAGACGCGCTCCACCAGCGTGACGTCGATCAGTCCATCGTCGATGGCGGCTTGGGGCGCAATCAGGATGCCGCCTCCCTGGTAGCGCCCGTTGGCGAGGGCCACGGTGGTGGCGTGAAACTCGACCGGGGCGGCATCGTCCAGCCATAGCCGCAGGTGGAATGCGCGGCCTGCCGCCAGGGTGGGGAGCGCCGCGGCAAGATAGCGGGCGCGGCCGGGGAAAATGCGGCTCCAGCCGCGCACGCGCTGCACCGCTTCGCCGCCCAGACCGAAGCTGGCTACGTTGACAAAGTGACGCTCGCGGCGGTCGCCGGCCGGGCCGCGAAAGCGCACCCGGACCACGTCCACCTCACGCACCTCGCCGGCGGCCAGCGTTTCGACCGCGTGGCGCAGCCCGGCCAAGCCTATGGTTCGCGCGAAATCGCCACTGCTGGCCAGCGACAATACGCCGAGTCGTACGCTGGAGGCGCTCGACAGGATTCCGTTGACCACCTCGTTCAACGTTCCATCGCCGCCGACGGCGATCAGCGGGTCGAAGCCGGCCCCGGCCAGTTGGTGAGCGAGAAGAGTGGCATGGCCCGGCCCTTCGGTGAAATGCACCACCAGGGGACCGAGGCGCTCCTCGAGCAGGCGGGCAACCGCCGGCCAGCGGCGACGGGCTGCGCCGCCGCCGGCGTGCAGGTTGACGATCACCGCCGTGGCCATACAGGAGAACCTGCATCAGATCGTAGCATTTTGCCAAAACAGACTGGCGGATTCAGCCCGTAGTGCGTCACAATCTACCCATGAACATCACCATTTCGGGCGCTTCCGGCTTCATCGGGGGGCAGTTGCTGAATAGCCTCGGCCAGGCCGGCCATGCGGTGCGCGCGCTGAGCCGCCACGCGCCTCCCGTGGAGAGTTTGCGCGAGGCCGATGTCATCATCCACTTGGCGGGGGAACCCCTGGCGCAACGCTGGACGGCCGCGGCCAAGCAGCGCATTCGCGACAGCCGCGTGATGGGGACGCGCAACCTGGTGGAGGCGCTGGCCGCGCTTCCGCGGAGGCCGGAAGCTCTGATTTGCGCCTCGGCCATCGGGTACTACGGCTCGCGAGGCGATGAAATTCTCACGGAATCTTCCGCGCCTGGGAGCGGCTTCTTGCCGGAGTTGTGTGTGGCGTGGGAGAGAGAGGCGCAGGCCGCGGAGGCGTTCGGCATGCGAGTGGTGCGCGTGCGAACGGGCCTGGTGCTGGACGCTCGTGGCGGCGCGCTTCCACGCATGTTGCCGCCGTTCCGCATGGGCGTGGGCGGCAGATTGGGCAGTGGCCGGCAGTGGATGTCGTGGATCCACCTGGAGGACCTGGCGGCGTTGTTCCATTTGGCGGTGGAGAGCCACGTCCAGGGACCCCTGAATGGGGTGGCCCCGCACGCCGTCACCAATTCGGACTTCACTCGTGAACTGGCTCGCGTTCTGCGGCGGCCCGCGGTGTTCCCGATCCCCGGATTCGCACTGAGGCTGCTGCTTGGCGAAATGGCGGACGTGCTGCTCGCGAGCCAGCGGGTAGCGCCCGGCGCGGCCGAGGCCGCCGGATTCCGCTTCCGCTTTCCGCAACTGGCCCCGGCGCTTGCCGCCCTGCTCCGGCGGTAGAAATTCGGGGACAGTCCTGCTCTATGAGCCGCGGCGGCTCACAACACACGATGAAAATGGATTCTGTCCGGCACGAGGAATCAACAACTTACGTTCCATTTTCGGAAGAGGCAGCGAAGTTTCGCAAAAACCGCGAAATTCGTAGCCTGTCCCCAGTCGCGTATAATAAATAAGTAACGGAGAGGATTTGTGTCGTTGCGCGCGTATTTTCGTCTTTTCACCCACATCCAGTTGATGGCCGTCATGGAAAACGGCGAGGAGATCCTGGTCGGCGGGCAGGCCGTGCTGGAAGGCGTCATGATGCGCGCCCCCCATAGCTACTGCGTGGCGGTCCGCAAGCCGAACGGCGAAATCGTCACCGAACAGGCGCCGCTGGCCCGCATGTCCGAAAAGCACAAGATCTTCAAGTACCCGGTCATTCGCGGCGTGGGGACGCTGTGGCAGGCCATGACCCTGGGGCTCAGGGCGCTGCGATTCTCCGTCAACGTCGCGCTTCAGGACCCCGACCAGGCCGCGGCCAAAGAGCCGCCAAAGGAAATCCCCGCCTGGGCCATGGCCGCCAACCTGGTTTTCACGTTCGGCATGTTCGTCTTCATGTACAAGTTCGTGCCGCTGTTTTTGGTGACCAGGCTGCAGAAACTGTATCCGGCGTTGTCGGGCCGCGTGCCGTTCAACGTGGCCGACGGCTTGATCCGCATGGCCATCTTTCTGGGGTTTCTGTACGCGATCTCGCTCCTGAAAGACATCCGGCGCGTGTTCGAGTATCACGGCGCGGAGCACAAGGTGGTTTTCAATTTTGAATCGGGCCAGCCGGTGACGGTGCCCAACGCGCAGCGGTTTACCACGTACCACCCGCGGTGCGGCACCAGTTTCCTGTTCGTCGTGCTGATCCTGTGCATCCCCATCTACACGCTCATCCCCTTCGACGGGTTCCTGGCGCGATTGCTCTCGCGCATCGCGCTGCTGCCGCTAATCGCGGGCCTGAGCTACGAGGTGATCCGCTTCGCGGCCAAGCGGCGCGGCGGGCTGCTGGCCACGCTCGCCGCGCCGGGCCTCTGGCTGCAGCGCATCACCACCAAACCGCCGGCCGACGACCAGACGGCGGTGGCCATCCGCGCGCTCGAAGGCGCCATGGCGCTGGAAGAGGCGCAAGGCGGACAACTGGTCATCGCCTGACGATCCATGCAATTCGTTCCCAAGCTCGATCAGCTCGAAGAACGCTTCGAGGCTCTCACGCGGCAGATGGCCGATCCCGCCGTGATCGGCGACGCCGATCAGTACCGCAAGGCAGCCAAGGCGCACAGCGAACTGTCGGAGGTGGTCTCCGCGTACCGGGAGTGGAAAAAGACCGAGGACGCGCTTTCGCAGGCGCGCCCCATGCTCGAAGACGGCGATCCCGATTTGCGCGCCATGGCGCAGGAAGAAATTACCAGCCTCGAGCCGGAGCTGGCCCGCCTGGAAGAGCATCTCAAGGTGCTCCTGCTGCCCAAGGACCCCAACGACGACCGCAACGTGGTGCTCGAAATCCGCGCGGGCACGGGCGGCGATGAAGCCACGCTGTTCGCCTCCGAGATCTTCCGCATGTATTCGCGCTACGGGGAATCGCAGGGCTGGAAGATCGAGGTGACCTCCTCCAGCGAGTCTTCCGTGGGCGGGCTGAAGGAAGTCATCGCCCTGGTGAGCGGCGACAACGTTTATAGCAAGCTCAAGTACGAAAGCGGCGTGCACCGCGTGCAGCGCGTGCCCGTCACCGAGCAGCAGGGGCGGGTGCACACATCCGCCATCACCGTCGCCGTGCTGCCGGAGGCGGACGAAGTCGAGGTCAAGATCGACCCCAAGGACATTCGGATCGATACCTTCTGTTCCTCGGGCCCCGGCGGCCAGTCGGTCAACACCACGTACTCGGCCGTGCGCCTCACCCACTTGCCGACGGGCCTGGTGGTCTCCTGCCAGGACGAAAAATCGCAGATCAAGAACCGCTCCAAGGCCGAGCGCGTGCTGCGCTCGCGGCTTTACGAGTTGGAGCTCGAGAAACAGCAGGCGGCGCTGGGGGCCGAGCGGCGGAGCATGGTGGGGACCGGCGATCGCAGCGAGAAGATCCGCACCTACAACTTCCCGCAGAACCGCGTGACGGATCACCGCATCGGCCTCACGCTGCATCAACTGGATTTCGTGATGGAGGGGAAGATGGATGCCATCTTCGACGCCCTTACCACCTATTACCAGGCCGAGAAACTGAAGCAGCAGACCGAGCAGGGCGCGGTGGTCTGAAGCCCCCATGACGGTGCACACGGCATTGCTCCAGGGCGTCCGCCTGCTGGAGGATGCCAGCATCGCGGCGCCCCGGCTCACCGTGGAGGTGCTGCTGGCGCACGCCATTGGCCAAGAGCGGGTCCACCTCTACGCTCACCCCGAGCGGGAACTGCAAGAGGCGGAGTGGCTGCACTATGGCCGCTACCTCCACGAGCGTCTCAACGGCAAACCCACGCAGTACATCACCGGGCGGCAGGAGTTCTACGGGCGTGAGTTTCGGGTGACGCCGGACGTCCTGATTCCACGCCCGGAGACTGAGCACGTGGTGGAAGTCGCGCTCCGGATCGCCCGGGGGGCCAAACGCGCGCTGGATGTCGGAACCGGATCGGGCGCGCTGGCGGTGACGCTGCAACTGGAAACCGGCGTCGAGGCATGGGCCACGGACATCTCGCCGGCGGCCGCTGAGGTTGCCGCCGGGAATGCCCGCCGCCTCGGCGCACCGGTAAACGTAGTGATCTGCGATGTGATGGAAGCCATCGCCGCCGGCGCCATGGACCTGATCGTCTCCAACCCGCCCTATGTGCCGATCGCCCAGCGGCAGGGCTTGCAGCGGGAGGTCCGGGACTGGGAACCCCACGTAGCGCTCTTCGCCGGCGAGACCGGGTTTGAAATATACGACCGCATCGTGACCGATGCCCCGCGGGTCCTCCGCCCCGGCGGTTGGCTCATCCTGGAGCTGGGCTTCGGCAGCCGCGACTACGTCGCCAACCTCCTCAGTGGATGGCGGGACGTGCGGATCGAGCCCGACCTGGCCGGCATTCCACGCGTGATCGCGGCGCGCCGGCGTGAGGGTTGGCCTTTATGAGTTCAAGAAAGAACAAGAAAACCAAGAGGCCGGACCAGGAACGAATCGACCGGCTTGTCATTTCCCGGGCGGCTGACGACTACGCCTGGGAAGCGCCAATTCGAGTCAAGCGGTCCAAACCAGTTGACGAAGTGGGGCGGCCTTTCAGGCTGCGGACCCGCTTTCCAGCGGGTCCAGCCGGCCGGAAGGCCGGCTTGCGGCCATGATTGGCCGCCCCACATTGCTCCCCCGATACAATCTCTCGTATGTACATCCGCGCGGAAACTCCGCAAGTCGCGCGCGGCCAGGCCGACCGGAGCGCCGACACCAAGCCCGGCAACAGGCGCGGCGGTCTGGCCAACATGGTCGAGAAGGCCCTCGGCAGCAGCGCCAAGGCGTTGGTATTCGCCGCCACGCCCGCAAACGGCGGCGATTGTATTTCCCCTTATAATGGAGACATGCCTGCTGTGACCGCTAAATACAATGTTTTGAAGAACAACGGACTGGAGGCGCTCAGGTCGGACGATCCCGAACGCTTTCAATATCGGGCCGAGGGAGGAGCCTACCTCAACCTCAGGGGCCTGCCGCTGGAAGCATTGCGGGAAATCGACGAGGACGCCATCGCCAAACTATGCCGTATCGTGCGCGGGCTTCAGTTTGCGATGGCGGACGGAGCCGAGTCGGGCCATGTCGGTGGCTCATCCTCAAAGACCGAGCAAGTCCTGACGCTGCTGGCGAGCGGCATTTTGGGGTTCGACCCACTGAATCCGAAGCACCCGGGCAGAGACCGGCTGGCTTGGTCGGCGGGCCACACGACGCCCTTGTTCCACGGCGTCCTGTCGCTGATCTATGAATGCCTGCGCAGAAAGGGCGTGGCGCTCTCGCCGGCGGCGCAGAGCTACACGGTCTATCCCGAGCAACTGGCCCGGTTCCGGCGTTGGGGAGGGCCGAGCGGTCACGTGGAATCGGAGTATGCGCTGGCCGACACCTCGACCGGCTCGTCCGGTCACGGGTTCTCGGCGGGGCTGGGGTTCGCCGTCCTGCACCGCTCCTGCGGTCTGGCCACCAAGGCCTTCGTCATCGCCGGCGACGCCGAGAGCGAAGAAGGGATGAGCTATGAGGCGCGCAACGTGGCCTCGACTCTGGGGGCGCGGAACCTGATCGTCACCCTGGACTACAACAACTTCGGCATCGACGGACCGATCTCCGAGGTGCTGCCGTCCGCCTACCTGAACCACTGGTTTTCGCAAGGCTGGAACATCATCGAGGTGGACGGCCAGAACGTCCGCGAGCTGGCGTACGCTTATCGCCTGGCGGCCGGTGGCTTCGGAGTCGAGAAACCGACGGTGGTGATCTGTCATACGACGAAAGGCCTCTTTTACGGCAAGCTCGAGAACTCGCCCGACTCCCATGGCGCGGTACTCCCGCACCCGGAATACATCGAGGCGATGCACAAACTCGGTTTCCCCATCCCGGGCGTCAAGGGCGACGTGGCGGCCGATATCCGAGTGGTGATGGACGCCCTGGGCGAAGCCGAAAGCGCTTATCTGCTGGAGCGCCTCAAGGCGGACGCGCGGCTGATCCCGCCGGAGGAGGAGCTGGTGGAGCGCATGAAGACGGCGCTGGCGGGCCGTCCCCTGGTGGATTACCGGAAGATCGAGCGCCCGGCCGAGCTGCCGCCGGAGTTGGTGTTCAAAGGCGGCGACTCGGTGGCCATCCGCAAGGCTACGGAAGCATGGTTTGGCTGGGCTATGAAACAGACGGCGTTCTTCTGGGTTGGCGCCGGGGACCTGATGAAGTCCGTCCTCACCGGCAAGGCGGAGAACGTCTACGGCGTGATCAAGCCGGACCACGTGCTGGGGCGCGGCATTCGTTTCGGAATCGCGGAACAGAACATGGCGATGATGTCCTGCGCCATGTCGCAGGATACGCTGCCGGGAGGGTTCCGGCCCATGACGGTGTTCGCCACCTACGGCGTATTCACGTGCATAATGTCGAATCCGGTGCGCATGACTCTCATCAACAACGAGGTCAATCCCAGCGCCTCGGCGTTCTTCATTATGCTGGCGGCGCACGACGGTCTGGAAACGGGCGAGGATGGGCCTACGCACCAGGGCCTGTTCTGGATGTCGCTGTACACGGCGTATCCGGGGATCAAGGTCTATAAGCCGCTGGACGCGAATGAAGCGGTGGAGATGCTGTTTCTGGCGGCGCAACGCGGCGAACCCGTGGCGTTCTCGTGCACGCGGCCCGGCACCCCGGTCTTGAAGCGGGGCGACGGCGTGCCCGAGGCGCGAGAAGCCATCAACGGCGCCTACGTGTTCAAGCCGTTCCGCAAAAACGGCAAGCCGAAGAAGGTGCTGGCGATCTGCGGCGGCCAGGTGATGCGCAACGCGCTGGAGATCCTGCCGGAGCTGGAGGAGCGGTTCGACGTCAAGATCGTGGCTGTCACGTCACCGCAGCTCTACGAGGAACTGAGACGCACCGACCCGGTAAAGGCCGCTGCGATCTTGTCCGACGAAGAACGGCAGTATGTGGTTGCCCTGCACAACGGATGGCCGGGATTCCTGTACCCGTTTATTGTGCCGGGAGACTACGAGAGCCGGATCTTTGGCACGGACCACTTCTCCAGGTCCGGGAAGCCGGACGAAGTCTACCGGAACGCAGGCTTCGACACCGCGGGGCTTCGCAGGAAAATCCTCGACGGTTCGAAATAGCCGGCGATACCTTGACAACACATGCCGCGCCCGCTCCGTGCTACGGGGAAGCGGGCTGGAGGACGGGGTCGAATGTCTGGGGAGGTCAGAATCCCCAGAACCGCTTCAACTCCGGACTATTTCCGTCAGGGGCGGCTGCAAAAGTGACCACTTTGCCGAGAGAGCGGGTCTCCTCGCCGCTCAGGGGATGGTTCAGCAGGCGCTGGACGAACAACCGCTGGTGCAAGGACGTGAAGTTGTCGCTGAAGCGGTATTCCAGCACTTTCAAGTGGAAATCCAGGTAGTAGACGATGCCCGCTACTTCGGGCAACGACGTTTCCACCGTGATGCGGCCCTCATCAACCTTGAAGTTGACGAACACCGGCAACCTTCCCATGGCTTTGCAGACGTCGGGAAGGGGAAACAGCGCGTAAGCCAGCTCGCCTCCGCCCGTGACCGGCGGGAATGGATCGCCGGGCGCGAACGTTCGCCGCGGCGCCTCGGAAAATGGAATCTTCAACACGCCTACGGCGGGATGCCCCAAACCGTCGCCCGGATTATTGACCGCGCCGAACACCAGCTCGTCCTTCCCGTCCCCATCCACATCGCGCAAGACACCCTGGTAGATCGAGCCGGGATGCCAGTACTCCTCAATCACGCGCCCATCGGCGGGATCGAGCAAAGCCACCTGAGAGGGATACCAGAGGTAGTGGTTGGCGACGGTCAGCAGGCGAGGCTTGCCCCCGATCAACACCCGGCGGATGAGGCGCCCCCGGTAGCTCGCCTCGAAACTCCGCGTCCCAAAGGTCTTCCGGCTGCCGTAGCGGTGCTCCCAGCGCAGTCGTCCGTTCTGCTCAAAGCACAGCAGCGACCCGACGATCTCGCCTCCGCCTTCCGGCAAATTGCTCCAGAGCACTTCCACCCGGCCGTCATTGTCGATGTCGGCGATCAGCGCCTTGTCGGCAACCATGGGACCGAAATTCGGATCGAATGCCGCAAAATGCTTTTCCCAGCAGAGACGATCATGGGAATCGAAAACCCGCAGCGTGGAGCCTTCCAACTGCCACCTAAAGGGCACCCTGGATCCCGGCAGGAAAGCGGCGCGCCAGTAGACCAGCCCCAGGATGACGGCGGCCAGAGCAATCCCGACAGCTCCATACCAGACCCGGCGCTTGACGGAAGACTCAGGCTTGGCGGCAGCCCGATCCGCGCTTTCGTCATGGTGGTAGCGAAACACCGGCAGATAACCGCCCTTGGGGATTTCGATCACCACTGGATCCAGGCGGCCCGCTCCGAGGTAATACGCGGCCAGCATCCGCCGCAGCCGCCGCGCCTCGACGCGCACAATGGTGTTGGTGGCGGGATCGAACGACGGGTCGCGATCGAACACCGCTAGAGCAATGTTGTACTCTCTGACCTCGTCGGGGTTTCCGGCGATGGATTTTTCAACAATGTAGCCGAGGAATTTGCGCATCCTCGGGCTCTTGCCGAATTCCTCGCTGGCCAGCACGGACGCGACAGCCCTGCCGATGGCTTCCGGCGAGACCTCCCCGGTCTGCTCGATAGTCGCCACTTGTCACCGTGAGTTTAACACGCCCATCCGAGGGTCAGAAGGGCTCTTGGGGCTGCCTGGCCAGGTACTTCTCACTGTGACTCACTGGTTTGGCCGGCTGGAAAGGGCTACCCTCAATCTTCAGGTTTCGGCGCCGCCGGGAATGCCTCCATACCGATAGGCGCCGCGAGGAGAAGCGAATCATGAAAACGGCAGCCGCGTTCATTCTACTGTTCACCGCGATGACCCCCCTCTGCCAGGCCGGCCCGATCGCGACCTTCACCACGGGAGTATACGGATATTCCGGCAATTCCCAGACGCTGGGATGGGAGTTCTCCGTCAACAGCAACATCACCGTGAATCAGCTCTTCTGGTATGATCGCGACAATAACCTCGCTAAGGACATTCCGGTTGGGATGTGGAATGCCGCGAATCAGTCGGTGGTGATTCCCACGACGAATGTTGGTTCCGTGTCGGGAACCTACGACACCACCACCAAGTACTGGGGCGTCGCCGTTTCGCCGGTCACGCTCAGCGCAGGTTCAACCTATGTGATTGGCGGCTATACCACTTACTATGACTTGGTCGAGGCGCAGATCACAGACCTGACTACTTCCCCGGCGATCACATATAAGCAGAATATGATCGCTGGGGGGGGGGCCATTGCCTACCCGTCGATAACACAGTCCCAGTACGGGGTAGCCTGGATCGGGGCCGACTTCGGGACCGGGACCGGCACCGGCGTGCCCGAGCCCGGCACCTGGGCGACACTGGCCGCCGGCCTGGTAGCCCTCGGAGCCATGCTGCGCCGCCGCAGGGCATAGGTCCGTTCGGGCCGTGCACATCTCGCTGAAACTCAGTGGCGCGTGCCCGCCGCGTCGGGCCAGCCACGAATGTTCCGGACAGAAAAGAGTTCCCAACCCATGAGTCGCGATCGAACACCGCTAGCGCAATGTTGTACTCTCTGACCTCGTCGGGGTTTCCGGCGAGGGATTTTTCAACAATGTAGCTGAGGAATTTGCGCATCCTCGGGCTTTTGTCGAATTCCTCGCCAGCCAGCACGGACGCGACAGCCTTGCCGATGGCTTCCGGCGAGACCTCCCCGGCCTGCTCGATAGTCGCCACTTGTCACCATGAGTCTAACACGCCCATCCGAGGGTCAAAAGGGCTCTTGGAGCTGCCTGGCCAGGTACTTCTCACTGTGACTCACTGGTTTGGCCGGCTGGAAAGGGCTACTCTCGATCTTCAGGTTTCGGCGCCGCCGGGAATGCCCCTATGCCGATAGGCGCCGCGAGGAGAAGTGAATCATGAAAACCGCAGCCGCGTTCATTCTAGTGTTCACCGCGATCGCCCCCCTCTGCCAGGCCGGCCCGATCGCGACTTTCACCGCGGGAACCTACTCTACATCTTGTTGTGCCCAGACGTTGGGATGGGAGTTCTCCGTCAATAGCGGTGTTACAGTGGATCGGCTCTTCTGGTATGATCCCAACCACACCCTCGGCAAAGACTTTCCGGTAATGATGTGGAAATCGGACTCGTCGTCGGTGATTCCCCAGACAAATGTTGGTTCCGTGTCGGGAACCTACGACGCTGCTACCGGGTACTGGCGGGTCGCCGTTTCGCCCGTGAACCTAACCGCGGGGTCAACCTATTTGATCGCCGGCTTCGTCACTAAGGCCGACCCGACCGAGTGGAATATCCAAGATCTGACTACTTCGCCGGCGATCACATTCATTGAGGCAGTGGACGACGGGTCGCCGAGTGGTCTAGCCTTTCCCGGACAGCATGAGACCTGCTGCGGCGTGGCCTTCATCGGGGCCAACTTCGGGGTGGTGGATACCGGCGTCCCCGAACCCGGCACCTGGGCGACACTGGCCGCCGGCCTGGCGACCCTCGGAGCCATGCTGCGCCGCCGCAGGGCATAGCTCTGTTCGGGCCGTGCACATCTCGCTGAAACTCACTGGCGCGCGGCTCTGAAGCCGGTTCAGAGCCTCGCGCGTAAGCAAGCGGTGCGCTGAACTGACAACGTTATTTCGTGACAAGCCCTTACTTCTGGCGCAGGTACGAATCGTCGCCTTTGATCCAGTCCTCCCGAATCGGCGAGAAAAGCTCCATGATGATGGTGTCTTCCAGAGCTTCGTTGCCGTGTGGGATATCCGGCGCCACGTGGACCATCTGGCCCGCCTTGAGCACAAATTCTTCGTCGCCTACGACCATACGCACCGCGCCTTTTTCGACAATGGTGACCTGATCGTTGACGTGGTGGTGCGACGCCACCTTGTTGCCCTTGTCAAAACGGAAATGCGCCACCGTAATGGCTGTGCCGTGAAGGGCTTTGCGCCCGGCAAGTGGATTCAACTGCTCTTCGGCAATATCGTTCCACGTATGGATTTTCATGGCGTTATTCTAACACGCGTGAATCTCCGCCATCCGCCGGCTCATCCAATTGATCGAGGACCACAGGAGGGAAAACCACGGTGTCCAGCAGAATAGGGTTTATCGGTCTCGGGGTAATGGGCAGGCCCATGGCGCGAAACCTCTTGAAGGCGGGGAACAAGCTGGCGGTTTATGATATTTCCCCCGCTGGCGTCAAGGAACTGGCCGCCGCTGGCGCCACGTCGTGCTCTTCCGCCAAAGGCGTCGCGGAACGGTCCGATATCGTCATCACGATGCTGCCCGACGGGCCGGACGTGGAGAAGGCCGTCCTTGGCCCGAATGGCGTGCTCGAAGGCGCACGGTCCGGTTCCACCCTGGTGGACATGAGCTCCATCAACCCGGTCGTGTCGCAGAAGGTCGGCCAGGCTTGCGCGGCGAAGGGCGTGCAATTCCTGGACGCGCCCGTGAGCGGCGGCGAGCCCAAAGCCATCGACGGCACCCTGGCGATCATGGTGGGTGGGGACCAAGCGGTTTTCGACAGGCTGTCGCCCGTCCTTCACTTGATGGGTTCTTCGGTGACCCTTACCGGTCCGGTGGGCGCCGGCAACATGACCAAGCTCGCCAACCAGATCATCGTGGCCTGTAACATTGCCGCGATGGGTGAAGCCCTGGTGCTGGCCACGCGAGCCGGCCTCGACCCGGAAGTGGTCTTCCACGCCATCAAGGGCGGTCTGGCCGGCAGCGCGGTCTTGAACGCCAAAGCGCCCATGGCGATCGCGCGCAACTTCAAACCGGGCTTCCGGATTCGCCTGCACCAAAAAGATCTGCGGAATGCCCTGCTGGCCGCCGAAGAATATAAGGTCCCGCTGCCCCTCACCAGCATCGTACAAGGGCTGATCATGTCGCTGATGAACGAGGGCAAAGGCGACTACGACCACTCCGGCATCGTCACCGCGATTGAAAAGATGGCCGGCATTGAGATCGCCCGGCCGGCTGAATCCGCTGAGCATCTTCGCATCGCCGCCGACTGAGGGCCGGTCGAGTCAGCCCGCAGCGCCGCACCGGCATTTGGGCTGGCACGCCCGGCAGAACTGCTTCCCGCAGCTCGGACACGCCGTCAAGCAGGATTTGCAGAGGCAGTGCACGCGGCCGTCGCACAGGAACAGCGGATGCGCCCGGCCGAAACAGCTTTCGCACCACGGCGATTCGAGCGCGCCGAGGGCTGGATTCCAGTGCAGCCTCGCCACCCGCTCCGCTTTCTTGCGGATGAGCCGCGCGGAGATCTCCAGCACCGGAAGCGGCGCCACCAGGACGTCGCCCGGCTCGACGCGGATGCGCAGGGAATACTTCCGTGCCAGGTCGTCCAATTTGGCGGCGCGGTCCAGTCGCGTGGCAGCGGCGCGACTGCGCTCTTTCTCGGCCGCTTGCATATCGGCGGTGCGGCGTGAAAGCCGCTTCTCAATCTGGCGCAGCAGGTCCCGATAGTAGGCGTCGATGCGCTCGGTATCGCGCGCCAGGCGGCGGTTCGCGCTCTGTTCGATGCCCGCCGCGAGGCGGCGAATTTCCGGCTGCGCCCCCCGCAGCGCCATGGGGAAGAGCCACGCCAGTTCCTCACGCGGAATGGCAAACTCGGGATCTTCCTCCAGATCGTCGCGCACCGCGTTCAGCAGCGATTCCGGCTGATGGACCAGGGAGCGGGCGGATGGGCTCAGGCAGACCGTCCAGGCGCCCAGACTCGTCTCGTCGGATTCAATGGTGTACTGGAAGTTGAAGAAGTAATGGCGCACCATCGCCGGACGGTCGTCGAGCACGCGGCAAATGCCGTTCTGAACGGCCAGTTCGCGGTCCAGCACAGCGCCGGCATCGACGGCCGGCGCCTGCCTCGGATGGCGCAGCCGGGCGCCGACTACGCGCGCATCCGGCGGCAACAGCCGGCCGAGACGTTCCAGCCATTCGCCGTCGTCATCCGAGCCCGCGCCGGCGCCGAAGCGCAGCGAGAGCCACTCGCTCGAGCCCAGCGCTCGAGCCAGCTCCGGCGAGAGCATCGCGCGCAGCGCCCCGGCTTCTTCCGCCTCGACCAGCGCCCCGCGGCTGACGAGCAGATCTTTGGTCCAATCGACGATCTCCGCCATCGGCTATACCTCGAAGTCGTGGGCGAAGAGCGAATCGTCCAGTTCTTGAACCTCGACATGCCGCTTCTTGGCCTCCAGAAGCCGCTTTGCCAATTCCTCGAACTCCCGCTCGACCTCGCCGGACTGGCGGCCCGACACCCACAGGTCCATCACAATTTCGGCGAAATCCCGGCCCTCATCGAGCGTCCCGAGGATGGCATCCATCTCGCCCACCACCAGTTCGAACATGTTGATCTTGTCGTGCAGCACGCGCAGAAGCTGCTCTTCGACGGTGCCTTCCTGGTAGAAATTGAAAACGAAGACATCCCGGCTCTGACCGATGCGGTGCACGCGGCCCACGCGCTGCTCGATGCGCATGGGATTCCACGGCAGGTCGAAGTTCACGATGGTATCGGCGAACTGGAGATTGCGCCCTTCCCCGCCCGCTCCGGTCGAGAGCAGCACGCGCGCCTGGTCGCGGAATAGCGCGATGGCGGCATCCTTTTCCGCCCGCGAGAAGTCGCCGCTGAAGAGCGAATACGAGATGCCGTGCGCCTCGCAGACGCGCGCCAGATGATCCAGCGTGGGCACGAATTCGGTGAAGACCACAGCTTTGCCCGGATGGGCGGATAGCATGCGTCCCAACTGCGATCCCTTGCCGCTCTCCTCGATGCCGGACGCCAGGTCCAGGATGGCCTCCAGCTCCTGGCGGTCGTCCGCCTGCACCCAGCGCCCCTCGCTCAAGGCGCGCGCCACGGAACGGCCGAGCGCCGGCGGACTGCTGCCGGCCTGCCGCTGCATCAAGTCGAGCGCCAGCGGCGGCGCCCGCCGTCCCTCGGCCGGCCGGTATCGCTGGGCGACGAAATGCGACACCATGTCGTAAACCAGCGCCTCGGTTTGCGATGGCGCAACGGGAACGCTGGCGGCGATGCGGCGCGGCAGTTGCACGTCGGCCGCGGCGCGCGTGTTGCGAATCATCACGTCGCCCAGCAGGGCCCGCAATTGTTCGGGCTGCCTGGGCGCCTTCGGCTTGCCCGGAGTCATGTAGGTCTTGCGGAAGTCGGCTTCCGTGGCCAGCAGCCCGGGCTTGAGCAGCGTGATCAGGTTGTACAACTCCACCAGGTTGTTCTCGACCGGCGTGGCCGTAAGCATGAGGATGAACCTCTTCTGCAGCGAATCCACCAGGCGCCAGTTCAGGCTATTGCGGTTCTTGAGGCAATGGGCTTCGTCCACGATCACCATGTCCCAGGGCACGGTCGAAATCGCGGCGGCGTGAGGGTCGAGACGGACCATGGCGATGGAGGCCACCACCAGTGGCGCATCCTTCCAGAACTGCAGCGGATCGCGGCGCCACTCCGCGCTGTCGGGCGAGGCGGGAAGCAGGCCAAACTTTTCGATCAGCTCGCCCTTCCATTGGGAGACGAGCGACGGCGGCGTGAGCACCAGCGCCTTGCGCACCAAGCCGCGCATCCAATACTCCTTCAGAACCAGGCAGGCTTCGATGGTCTTGCCCAAGCCGACCTCGTCGGCCAACAGCGCCCGTCCTTTCAGATGCCGCAGCACTCGGCGCACGGTTTCCTGCTGGAACACGTAGGAGTCCACGCCCTGGAGCGACGGCAGGCAGAGCAGGTCCTCGAAATTCTGCGCCATCCGCAGCTCGATCCATTGCCGGCGCAGAAAATAGTCGGCCACGGTCCCCGGATCCGCAAAACCCGGCGTGGCGGCGGGAAGGAACTGCGTGCTCACGCGCGCCGGCTCGGGGGCCTTTTCCACCCTGGGTGGCGGCGGTGGCACAGGTTCGGTGGCGGGCGGCTTAGGCGGGGGTGGCGCCGGTTTCTCGGGTGGTGTCCGGAGCCTGGCATCCTCGCACAGCGCCTCGGCCGATTCGCGCAGCGTCTGCCACTTCGGCGCGCGCCGCGCCTGCGTCGCGCTCAGAAACTCGCGCATGGCATCGACGGCGTTCACCGGTTGCCCCATGTGGCCATAAGCCAGGCCGATGTTGTAGAGCACGACAGGATCGTCTGTGAGCTTCCGCAGCCGGCGGAGATACGCCAGCGCTTCGGCATAATGGCCGGCGCCGTCGTGGATTTGGGCCAGCAGGGTGAGCGCTTCCACGCGATCCGGATCGAGAAGCAGCGCCTTCTTCAACAATCGATCTGCGGCCGGCACATCGCCCCTGTTATGCGCCTGGAGCGCCGCTCGGACCATGAACCCCAACTCTTGCCGGTCAGCTTCCCGTTGTTCCTCGGCCCGGCGCTGCTTGAGGATCTGCTTGCGGCGCTCCTGGCTTGTCAGCTTCGCCATCGGTCCTCGCGTTCACCAGTCTCTACTATAATCGGTGTCTCGCGGATTCCGAACCTCTGGCCGCAGTCTCATCGCTCGGATGCGTAGGGGTGCTTAACCGTTTTGGGGGAGGGCTGGCCAGGAATGCGCCGCAAACTGGGGCCAGACATGGATTTCCGGCGCAGTTTGCCGGAAATTCGCTGTCCCCGGTTTGCCCGACAGGATGCGCCCCATTGTCGCCGTGTGCCCCAAAACGGTTAAGCACCCGATGCGTAGGAGGTGGTACCATCTGGTCGGAAACCCGGTATAATCCCTGGTAGTACATGAAGACCGCCATCTCAATCAATGACGGGCTATTGCGGGAAGCGGACGAGACCGCACGGCTGATGAGGCTGAGCCGCAGCCGGCTCTTCGCGCTGGCAGTCGGCGAGTTTCTAAAACGGCGGCGGCGCGAAGAGATGTTGCTTCGGCTGAATGAAGTCTATGCCAACGGGGTGGATCCCGCGGAAAAACGCCTGGTGGCCAGGATCAAGAACAAGCTTCGCCCGGCGGTGAAGGAACGCTGGTGAGCGAAATCCGGCAGGGACAAGTGTACTGGCTGGATTTCGGGCCGGCGACCGGTTCAGCGCCCGCGGAACGGCATCCGTGCGTGGTCGTCCAGAACGATATTTTCAACCGGAGTGCGATAGCAACGAGCGTGGTTTGCCTGATTACCTCGAATCTGAGCAGGGCGAAGGCGCCGGGCAACGTGCTTCTGAAAAAGGGCGAGGCCAACCTTCCGAAAGCCAGCGTCGTAAACGTATCGCAGATCCTCACAGTGGACAAGGCCGAACTTACGGAATGTGTCGGCAACCTGAGCGGCACGGCGGTCGCGGCGGTGCGCGACGGACTGCATCTGCTGTTCGACCGACTGTGACCGGCCGCCGGCGCCGGCGCCACTGCGTTCATCGGGAACTGCCGGGAGTTTCTGCAAGCAGATCGTCTAACAAAGATTTCGAAGCCCGGAAGTTTGTGGCCGCCAAGCGTGCCAGGGCGGTCGGAAGATCTACGAATCCACGTATCGCGGCTGCCCTGAGAACACCCAGAGTTCCGGTGTTCGGAATATTTCGCCGGTTGGCTTCTGCGCGACCAGCGGCATCATCGATGATTAACAGCACGTCGGACTCCCGCTGCGCTAGAAGAATTGCCGCACGCTCACCCTCGCCAAGCTGGTTCAGGGCAGTTTCGTCGTAATGGATATCCACTCTGCGAACCTCGAGCCAGTCGGGCTGCGACCGAACCCACTGCAGGACTTCCAATGGCGCCCCATCGTCCTGCAGTTCCGCCAGAACTTCGGCGGGAACCAAGACTCTGTCATACAGACGATGGAGGATAGCGATTTCCCCGATCATCACCAGGTAGTTGAGGGGTGAGGTGTCTGAGACGACGACCGTCATTTGGAGAATGCGATGGCAGTCTCGCTGTCGGCAACAATCTGCTCCAACGTAGTTGGCAGGGGCACGCCGTGCGCTTTGAGGAACCCGTCCATCTCGTAGCGAGATCGAATGCCCAGCATTTCACGGGCCTGGTGTTCGGTCAGTTTACCGGAACGCACTCCTTCAAGGGCTAGGGCTTCGATTGCCACGCGGGTGATGCCGCCGGGTTCGTCGCCGAACTGGCGGGCCACCTCTTCGGGAACATCCAGATGAACCTGCATGCCGACTCTCCCTCAACCATTATCGCGCAGGCGCGAGGGGGTTGGTGAAAACAGTTGCTGAGGAGATCAGGCGGGCAGCGATGGGTCGGGATTCAGGACAGACAAGCCTTCGACTGCTGCTACCTCACCCAATTTCCTGTCGGCTGCGACGAAGTTCTCAATTACCCCTTGTTCACGTAGATCGAGGGCAACGGCCAACTGGAGGGAGTCGAGCGTCCGGAGGCGCTGCCGTGTCCAGTGTTTTTCAATGAGTTGTTCTGCCATCCCGTAGTGAAATTCCGTCAGCGCGAACACCTCAATCAAGCCTGCCACCAGGTCGGACTTGAAACGAGCCAACGACAGCCTCGCGTCCCGTTCCGTGATCGCCCGCATACGCAGTTTACCGGCAAATGCGGATCGAACCTCCACCACGGCGAGACGTGAAACCAAGATGCGACTTTCCGGTTCCGCGAAGATCCTCTGAATGGTTGCCGAACCCACCTCCGGGTGATAGAGCTTGACGACGGCGCTGGAATCCAGAAAGTAGGAAGCCACTCAGAGCCGATCCTCGCGCTCGGCAATGATGTAGTCGGCCCATGAGCTCTTGTCCTTGGACAGCATCTGGCGCACTTCTTCGAGCGTCGGAATCGAGTCCGCCGATGCCAGTTCGCGCTTGGCCCGCTCGATGAATTCCACGTCCAGGTGGCTGTGTCTGGGCTGGTCCGCGCCGGTGCCGATCGTCACGGTCACGCGCTCGCGTTCGGCCAGCGGCAGCGGCTCCAGAGGACGGAGCACTCCATTTTCATATATGGCCTCCACTTGCTTGGTCATGACATCCTTATTCTACGCCGATCCTTTGCTTCTCGCTTCGCAAGGCGACGGTCTGAGGCGTCAGCCGGTGGCGCCGCACCGGCGCTTGGGCTGGCACGCGCGGCAGAACTGGGGAGACCCGGCGCGGTATAATGTCAATAGCAACGATGCCGTTCACCATTTCAGACGAGGTTCTCACGGCGGCTCATATCAGCGAGCCCGAGCTAAAGCGGGAGCTCGCGTTATCGCTGTTCCAGCAAGAGCGGCTGACCCTCGCGCAAGCGAGCCGTTTGGCAGAGATGAGCCAACTCGCCTTTCAGTCCCTGTTGGCGGAACGCCAGATTCCGATCCATTACGGCGTCGAGGAATTCCGTGAGGATCTCCGGACTCTCCGCCAGACGGAACGGCTTTGATCGTCGTCTCCGACACGTCGCCGGTACTGAATCTGGCGCGCATCGGACGACTCCAACTCCTGGCCTTGCTTTATCACCAGGTGCTCATCCCGTCCGCCGTGTATGACGAACTGACAGCGCACAAGAGCGATCTGCCTCCTGCAATCGACCGGCGGCTGGCGGTACTTCAGTGGTTTGGCGACTTCCCGCTCCTGTGAATTGCTGTGGCCAAAGGCGGTTGGCGACCGTCTTCGGTAACATGGGCCGCACCCGGTTCCCACGTGCAGGCGATTCGCCCGGAGCGGTTGGCGGTTGTTTTCAGGCTTCGACCGACATACACTGAACCCTGGAGGCAATGGATATGGGTTTCCAGGCCTGGAAAAAAGCTACCCTGGACCGATTGAACGCTGGAAGTGTCGTTGCCTTGACGCCTCGCGGCGCAGTGGAATACGCCGTTGCCGGAACGGGTCCCGCAGTGCTCGTGATTCATGGCCGACCGGGTGGCTATGATCAAGGGTTGGTGATCGTTCGCGCTTTGAACGATCTTCAGCTTCGGTTCATCGCCGTATCTCGCCCCGGCTACCTGAGAACGCCCCTCGAGACTGGCCGCAGCCCGGAAGAGCAGGCTGACAGCTATGCGGCGTTGCTGGATGTGCTTGGACTTCACCGGGCAGCAGTGGTCGCCTTTTCCGCGGGCGGGTCTTCTGCATTACAGTTTGCGCTGCGTCATCCGGATCGGTGCTGGGGCGTCGTACTCATTTCCACACTTACACAGCGTTTTGTCGGGCGGCCGGCTTTGCAGTCGCAGATCATGAACGGGGTGTGGGGTTCTTCGGATGCGATGGGCTGGTTGTGGAGCGGTCTGGCCGGATGTCTGCCACGAAGGGTGGCGCGAAGAAGGTCTTTGGGGCTGGAAGCGGTGCAAACGTTGTTTCTTTACAGCTTGCGCCGCGCCGGTGTGGCAAATGACCTGGTTCAGGCCGTCCAACTTCCCCAGTATCCGCTCTCGGAAATCCGCCAGCCAGCTCTGGTAATCCATGGCACTGCCGATCGGTTCCTGCCCTGTTCTCATGCCGAATTCGCCGCTGGCGCTATCCCACACGCTCAGATGATCCGTATCCCGGACGGGAGTCACTTCGTCTTCTTTCGGCAGTACAACTGGTTGGCTCCGAAGATCCTGGGCTTCCTGAAAACCCACGCGCCCACCGGATTCGCCGCAGACGCACCTTGACCCGGGAATGTGCCATTGAGGAGGTTGTCGCGATCCCCGTCGAGGTCGACGCGCCGACAGGAACCCGGGCGGTTCGGATCCAAGTTGCCGTATCACGCGCGTTGCTGACATACGGCAGTTGTGACCACCCGCAGGTAGTCGCCCAGCGTTTACCCCTGAAACTCCAGGCACCTTTTGCAGGGTGAGATGGGCACTTGGAGCATACTTGCAGTGGGCCCAGCCCGCCCTACAGCGCCGCCAGCGCTCTCTCCACGTCCCTTCCCGGATACTCGTAGTCCTGTAGTTTCCCCGTCAGGTAGTTCTCGTAAGCCGCCATGTCGAAATGGCCGTGGCCGCTGAGATTGAACAGAATCACCCTGGCGCGGCCTTCTTCGCGGGCGGCGATGGCTTCGTCCATGGCGGCGCGAATGGCGTGCGCCGATTCCGGCGCCGGCAGAATCCCTTCGTTGCGCGTGAACTGGATGGCCGCTTCGAACACGGGTATCTGCAAGTAAGCCCTGGCTTCGATGTAGCCGAGCTTCAGCAGATGGCTGAGCAGCGGCGAGGCGCCGTGATAGCGCAGGCCGCCGGCGTGGATGCCGGGCGGGACGAAATCGTGCCCCAGGGTGTACATCTTGATGAGCGGGGTCAGCTTGCCGGTGTCGCCGTAGTCGTAGGTGAAAGTGCCCTTGGTGAGGCTGGGACAGGCCGAAGGTTCCACCGCCAGGAGGCGCGGGCCTTTGCCGGCAAGGCGATCGAGAACATAGGGGAGCGCCAGGCCGGCGAAGTTGCTGCCGCCGCCAAAGCAGCCGATAACGACGTCGGGTTCTTCGCCGGCTTGCTGCATCTGGAGCTTGGCTTCCTGGCCGATGACGGTCTGGTGCAGCATGACGTGGTTGAGCACGCTGCCGAGGGAATAGTTGGTGTCGGAATGCGTGGCCGCGTCCTCCACGGCTTCGCTGATGGCGATGCCCAGGCTGCCGGGCGAATCCGGCGACGAGGCCAGCATGGCGCGGCCGGAGTTGGTGTGATCGCTGGGGCTGGGAAAAACCTCGGCGCCCCAGGCGTGCATCATCATGCGGCGGTACGGTTTCTGATCGTAGCTGACGCGCACCATGTAGACCGTGCAGTCCATTCCGAAGAGGCGGCAGGCGAGGGCCAGCGCGCTGCCCCACTGTCCGGCTCCGGTTTCGGTGGCCAGCCGCTTGATGCCGGCGCGCTTGTTGTAGTACGCCTGCGCCACGGCCGTGTTGGGCTTGTGGCTGCCCGCGGGGCTGGTGCCTTCGTACTTGTAATAGATGTGCGCCGGGGTGTCGAGCGCCTTTTCGAGACGCCGCGCGCGGTAGAGCGGCGTGGCCCGCCACAGCCGGTAGATATCCATCACCTCGCCCGGAATGTCGATCTCCGGTTGGGGCGAGAATTCCTGTTGGATCAGCTCCATCGGAAAGATGGGGAGCAGGTCCTCCGGCCCGAGCGGCGCGCGGGTTTGCGGATTCAGCGGCGGGGCCAGCGGCTCCGGAAGCGACGGCAGCACGTTGACCCAGATCGTCGGGATCTGGCTATCGGCCAGCAAGAATTTGGAATGTTCGTGCATGGGAATGGTCTATCTTACCAATTGGTTCATCCCACCACCACAACCGTAATCTGGCCCGGGCCGTGAACGCCGCGGACCAGGATCTGCTCGATATCGGCGGTGCGGCTGGGACCGGTGATCAAAACCATGGAACTGGTCGCGGCGGCGGGGTCGGGGAGTACGGAGAACAGCTCATCGAGGCCCGTCAGAATGCGGTCGCGCGGCACCACCGCGATATGGGCGGGCGGCAACAGCGAAACCAGGCGCGCCTCACGCGGGCTCGAAATCATGACCAGCGAGCCGGTGTCGGCGAGCGCGTAATCCGCGCTGGTGATGCCCACATCCGCCGCGGCGCACAGCCCGCGCAACTCTTCGCGATCGGTGATGCCGGAGCGCACGCCGGACAGGCTGGCAATTCCGCAGTCGGCGAGGAAGGGCGCATTGGAGACCACCGCGCTCTTGCCCGTGATGGCCGCGGCCACGAACGCGCGCGCGTCCGCGGGCGTGGCGGCGCGATGGGTCTTCCCGGCCAGCGCCTCGATCGACGCAAACATGCTCGAGATGCGCTTCTCCATATCGACCTCGGGGATGCGGATGCGCGCCGGCGGCGGATCGGCCGCCCCCTGCCCGGCGCTGCGGCCGAGCGCGGTGCGGACACGGTGCAGGATGTTGTCGCGCGACATCAGCGGCGCCTCCACATTTCGCGGAAGCTCCGCGCCGGGGCCGGCGGCAGATCGCGCTGGCTCAGCCACGCCCGCAGAGGCCCTATGTTCATGGGAGCGGGAACGCCGCGGATCCAGCCGGAGCCGTCCGGCGGCGCCACGGAAGCCGCCATCCGTCCGGCCATTTCGTACAGCCGCGGATGGGTCATCAGCCAGGCGAAGGCGCGGAACGCCAGTTTCTCGAGGCGGTTCCGCTTCTCGCGGGTCTCGGCCTTTGTCACGTCCGAGCGCAGCTCCAGCAGCACCTTCGGAATATCGATCTTGACCGGACACACCTCGGCGCACGCGCCACAGAGGCTCGAGGCGAACGGCAGGCCAGGCTCGTGCGAGACCCCCATGAACTGCGGCGTGATGATGGCGCCGATGGGCCCCGAGTAGACCCACGGAAAACTGTGGCCGCCGATCTTGCGGTATACCGGGCAGGCGTTCAAACAGGCGCCGCAGCGAATGCAGTAGAGCGACTGGCGCTTGCCGCGGTCGGGCAGCAGCCGCGTGCGGCCGTTATCCAGTAGCACCACGTAGAATTCGTCGGGACCGTCCGTCTCGCCGCTGCGCCGCGGGCCGCTGAGAAAAGACGTGTAGACCGTGAGCAACTGGCCGGTGCCGCTGCGGCCCAGCAGTTTCAAAAACGTCGCCAGGTCCTGCGCGCGCGGAATCATCTTCTCGATTCCCGCAATCGCAATGTGGATCTTGGGCGCGGAGGTGGTGAGCCGGATGTTGCCTTCGTTCTCCACCAGCACTACCGCGCCGGAATCGGCCACCAGGAAGTTCGCCCCGCTGATCCCGATGTCGGCCGCCAGAAACTTCTGGCGCAGCACCGAGCGGGCGATGGCGGTCTGCTTCTCGATCACCGTCTCGCGGGGAACGTGGAGCCGCTTCGTGAAAAGATCGGCCACGTCGTAACGGGTCAAGTGCAGCGCCGGCGCGACGATGTGATACGGCCGCTCGTGCGCCAGTTGCACGATGTATTCGCCCAGATCGGTCTCCACCGATTCGAGGCCGTTGTGTTCGAGGCGCTCGTTGAGATCCACCTCCTCGGTGGTCATCGACTTGGATTTGACGATCAGCCGCGCGCCGCGGTCTTTGGCCAGCGCCAGCACGAAGTCGGCGACTTCGGTGCCGTCCTTGGCATACACCACCTTGCCGCCATGGGCTTCGACGTTGCGCTCGAACTCCTCGAGATAGTAATCCAGGTTCTCGATGGTGTGCTTCTTGACGGCGTTGGCCTGGGTCCGCAGCTCCTGGTAATCGGGCAGCGCGTCGGGCGCAACGGTCTCGATGCGCTTGTCCTTCAGCCGAGCCGTGGCCGTGTAGATGGCCAGTTGGAGATCGGCGTCGGCCAGCGTGTCGTGGATCTTCCGATCGAATTCGACCGACATATAACCTCAGCGGCTCGCCAGGACCTCCGCCAGGTGCATGGTGCGCACCTTCGAGCCGGCCCGTGAGAGCGCCCCCTGGATCTGCATCAGGCAACTCACATCGAGCCCCACTACGGTGTTGGCGCCGGTGCCCAGGATGGCGTCGATTTTAGTGCGGGCCATGGCGCCGGAAAGCTCCGCGAACTTCACCGCGAATGTGCCGCCGAACCCGCAACACTCTTCGGCCGGTTGCATTTCCCGCAATTCCAGGCCCCGCACGCGCGCCAGCAGGCGGCGCGGCGCGGCCTGGATGCCCAGCTCGCGCAATCCGTGGCAGCTATCGTGGAACGTGACCACATCCTCCAGGCGCGCCCCCACGTCGTCCACGCCCGCGACCTCGGTGAGAAACGTCGAGAACTCCCAAATCCGCTTCTCGAGGGAATGGACGCGCGCGAGCGTCTCCGGCTCTTTCTGGAACAGCTCGGCGAAGTGATGCGCCACCATCGACGTGCAGGAGCCTGAAGGCGCCACAATGCACTCCGAGGATTCGAAGGTGGCGAGGAAATGGCGCGCCACGGTGCGCGCCTCGGCACGATAGCCGCTGTTGAAAGCGGGCTGCCCGCAGCAGGTCTGGTTCTCCGGGAAATCGACTTGGTAGCCGAGGCGTTCGAGAACATCCGCCATATCCATGCCGACCTTGGGAAAAAGCTGGTCGACAATGCAGGTGACGAACAACGAGACCCGGTTACCCATGCAGAATCAGAATTGTAACAGTTGTGGGGCGGCCATTCCTGGCCGCAGCCGGCTTTCAGCCGGCTGGACCCGCTGGAAAGCGGGTCCGCAGCCTGGATAGGCTGCCCCACCGCGCTACCGCCCCAGGCTCAAGCGGTCCGCCAGAATCGGCGGCAGGCCCGCCTCGCGAATCTTTTCCTGCGCGGCCGCCACGTCGTAAAGAGCGCGGCAATAGGTGACCAGGCGCGCGCCGGAATCGTAGAGCACGTAGGCGGCGCGGGGGTCGCCGTCGCGCGGCTGGCCCACCGAACCCGGGTTGACCAGGTAGCCGCATTGGGGATCGACCTCCATTTTCCGCCGGCTGCCGCGCGCGGACGTTGCCGGGATGGTCTCCACGCGCGAGTGGTTCCAGATGAAGCCGCCCTGCACGTGCGTGTGCCCGAAAAAGGCCAGCCGGCTCTCGAGGTCGCCGAAAGCCTGCCCGGCTTCCCCGGCGGCCATCACGTATTCGTCTTCATCGAACGGCGAGCCATGCAACACCTGGAAGCCGTCCAGCAGAACCGGCCCTTTGGGAAGGCCGCGGATATACTCGATATTCGCAGGCGTCAGGTTCTCGAGCGTCCAGAGCGCCGCGGCGCGCGCCACGGGGTTGAACCATTCCAGATCCTCCTGGCCGGTGGAGACCTTGTCGTGATTGCCCCGCACCACCACGGCGCAATTGGCGCGCACCCAATCCACCACCCGATTGGGTTCGGCGCCGTAGCCCACCAGGTCGCCGCAGCAGAGCGCCTGGTCATAGCCGCCGGCGGCTTCGCGAACCACGTTCTCCAGCGCCTGCCAGTTGCCATGAAGATCGCTCACGATGAGATAACGCACGGGAGGTTGGACTATGCCTTTCTCAGCCGCAAGACGGAGATCTCCGGGGGCGCTCCGATACGGGCCGGGATGCCGATGGTCCCGATGCCGCGCGTGACGTACGCCGCCGAACGTCCGACGCGGAAGATCCCGTAAACATAAGGAGTGAAGAAGCGCGCGGGATTGATGGATTGATCCAGAATTTCGACCGTGACCTGTCCCCCATGCGTGTGCCCCGCAAGGAGAAGATTATATCCCTGCCGGGCCGCCACGGGAAACACGTCGGGATTGTGCGAGAGCAACACGTTCATTGCGCCGGGGACTACCAGACGCTCCGCTCCGCGCAGATAGTGCCCTCTATCGGCCAGGGATTGATAGTCCACGCCGGCCAGGTTCAAGACGGAGTTTCCGAAGCGAAGCGTTTGCGCTTGGCCGCGCAGGAAACGAATACCGGCGCGCGCGCCCGCTTCCACCACGTAGCGCTCGGCGCGGGCGTAACGCTCGTGATTGCCCATGCACCCAAATGTGCCGGCGTCGGACTTGACGCGCGCGAGTTGCCGGATGCAGGCATCCAAGGGGTCGGCGCGGGAGGAGATGAGGTCCCCGGTGACCACGGCGACGTGCGGCCGCAGTTCACGAGCCATATCGATCACCCTCGCCAGCTCGGACTCGTGGAGGAACGCGCTCAGGTGGATGTCGCTGATCTGCAGGATGCGCAGGCCGTCAAGGTCCAGAGGCAAGCCCGGCAGCGGCACGTCCAGTTCCCGCACCCGGAAATCCAGACGCTCGACCATGGCTCCATAACCCATCACCACGAAGGGAGCGGCCATCAAGACGTTACCGGCGGCGTTGAGCGCGCGCCGGCGGCCTGGGTTCACGTCGGCGCCCAATTGCTTCCCAATGGCTTTGAATGCCATGTACACCGCCAGAACGGCGGTGGCGGTGATGAGATAGGCCAGGATGCCGGCGCCCATGATGAGGGCGATATGCCCGGGGATTCCCAGGCGGGGGACCAGCTCCGAAAAACTGAACGAATATCCAGCCAGCAACACGGCGTCGAAAAGAAGAACCGCGCCGCGCGCGGCGGTGCGCGCCCATCCCGAGAAGAGCCGCCCGGCCGCGCGCAGCAATATGACCGCGATGCGCCACTGAACGGCAACAAAAACGAAGGTTACGATAAAGTTCAGCGCCAGGCCCACTCCCGAACCCTCATCCCCATCTCTTATTGTAGTGGCTTACGCGAGGTGGGGCATGCTTTAGCTTGCCCTCTGATTTCGCGACGTTTCCGGCGTGCTCCTCGTGGCAATGGCTTATGCGATCCAGGCGTTGATGATCACCGCGATGGCCGTTATGGCGGCCGTTTCCGCGCGCAGCACCTGCGGACCGAGCGAAACCGGTTGCCAGCCCGCGGCGGCCGCAAGTTGCCGCTCGCCATCGGTCCAGCCGCCCTCGGGGCCGGTGAGCAGAGCGGCGCGGCTGGCGCTGGTCCGGCCTGCCGGCAGCGCTCGCAACACTCTCAACAGGGGCGGCGCGTCGCCCTCCTCCAGAAAGTAGCGATAGTCCGCCTCTTCGGCGAGCGATCGCTCGAAGCGGACCGCCGGCGAAATCTCCGGAGCCCGCACGCGGCGCGCTTGCTGGCTGCTTTCGCGCGCGATGCGGGCCCATCGTTCGGTTCGCTTGCGCGAGGCTTCCAGCCGCCCCTTCCCGCTGCGCTCCGCCTCCACCGGCAAGATGCGCTCGACGCCCAGCTCGGTAGCCTTTTCGACGATCCACTCGAAACGGTCGAACTTGATCAGCGCGGCGCAAAGCGTAATGTGGAGGGCCGTCGCCGGCGTGTCGAGAGGCTCGATGACGCGAAAGACTACGTGCGGCCCGCGCGCCTCCGCAATTTCCGCCAGATAAGCGGACTGCCCGTCGGAGATTTCATAGCGCTGCCCCGCTTCGGCGCGCAGCACGCGCGTGAGGTGGCGAGCCTCCTCGCCGCGCAGTTCCGCCATGCCGCCGCGCACGGCATCCACGAAGAATCTTCGCCGGGCCAAGAGATCATTGTACGGCGTGGGGGCGATCCCGGTACGGTGCAGGCCACGGGCAAGCCGACCGAAGAGGCGATTATGACACACTTGACAACTGACAAGATACACTTTACGTTGTATACTGATGGTCAGGAGTTTCAAGCACCGCGGCCTAAAACGCCTCTATGAGCGCGGCGACCGGAGCGGGATTCGGCCTGACTTGTTGGAGACCGTTGAAGATTTTCTTGCCCGTCTCGATGAGGCCGCTACGCCGCAGGCGCTTAATCTTCCCGGTTATCGTCTTCACCCGCTGAAAGGCGATTTGCAGGGGTTTTGGTCCGTGACCGTGCGAGCGAACTGGCGTATTATTTTCCGCTTTCAAGGTGCGGATGCATTCGACGTTGAACTGATCGACTACCACTAAGAGAAAGAGGGCCGCCAATGCCTATGAAGAACCCGCCACACCCCGGACGCAGCATAAGGAACGCGTGTCTTGAGCCTTTGGGTTTGTCCGTTACCGAAGGGGCGAAGGTTCTCGGGGTCACCCGTCAGACTCTCAGCAACGTTATCAACGGCAAATCCGGCATCAGCCCGGAGATGGCTATCCGCTTATCCAAAGCATTCGGCAGCACGCCGGAAACGTGGTTGCGAATGCAGGTTGCCTGCGACCTTGCCGCCGCCCGGAAGGATGAGTCGAAGATCAAGGTTTATCGTCAGCACGTGCCACAAGAACTGCACGTGTAATTGAATCTGGACGCGTCGAAAGCAGCCGCGCCGTTACGTCACCGGACCGCGGCTGGGTCCCCACTTTTCGGCAATCGCCTTGCCGCGTTGCTCGAGAGCCGCGAGTTCGGCGGCGCTGAGCGGCTGGTACCCCAGGGCGGCGTCGAGGCCTTCCCGAAGTTCGGCCGGCTTGCGGAAGCCGATAATGGAGACCGCCACTCCGGGGATTCCCCAGACGTACCTCATGCTGGCAACACGGTCTTCCGCGCTGATACGGCAGCCGCCGGTTTCGCCCGACGGCCCCCCCAATACCTTCATGGCAACGATGGCCATATTCCGCTTGCAGGCTTCGGGCAGCAGCCGTTCCTCCAGATGGTAGATCTGGTGGTCCACGAAATTCAAGATAGCCTGCATGAGGTCTATTTCGCCGGTATCGAAAGCCCGAATCACGCGGGCGGGATTGGTGTGGGTGCTGCATCCGATGTGGCGAATCATGCCCTGCTTCCTAGCTTCGACCAGACCCTCGAGTGCGCCGCCCTTGGCCAGCAACTTGTCGATGTCGGTCCACCGTTCATCGCGCGCAATGTTGTGGAACAGGACGCAGTCGAGGTGGTTCGTCTGGAGCCGGCGAAGACTGTTACGGACCTCGGTCAGCGCCCCCTCGCGCGTGGGCTCCTCAATCTTGGTGGCCAGGAACACCTTGTCGCGCTTGCCCCGGAGGGCGTTGCCGAGCAGGTCCTCGGAGTTGCCGTAGTTGGGGGCGATGTCCACGTAGTTCATACCCGCCTCGAGGCCTTCGGCAATGACCCGGTCTACGTTGGCCTGCGCGGTACCCGCAAGGTATTGGGCGCCGAAGCCGAGAATGCCGGCCTTGAATCCGATCTTGCCCAGCGTACGCACGGGCATGACGCCAGCGCGCGCTTGCCTCGCGAGGGTCGCGGCAGCCATCAGCTTGGAGAACGCGCGTCGTGACAGAGATGTCATATAAAGGCCCCTGAATACCTCAGAATATAGCAGCTTGTGCCGCCGAGTTCCCGTTGATGAGCCATCTGTCCGGATCTATAATGGCTACGGGGGGAGAAAGCACCTCCTCGGAGTGGGGCTATGTCCTGCCTGGGTGGCCGGCACCACCTTGGCATCCATAGCGAAATGTGTTCCGATGGCATTTTACCGTTGAACATGGTGTGGTGTAGGAGGCAAGTGGCATGACGACCGACGGAAAGCCCGACCGGGGAATGGTTGAGATGAATGCCGAAGAGTGCAAGGGGTGCGGCCTTTGCATCGAGGCTTGCCCGCCGAAGGTCCTTCGACTCGCGGACCATCTGAACCATTACGGCTACCATCCGGCCGAATACCTGGGGGCCGGCTGCACGGGGTGCGGCATCTGTTTCTTCGTCTGCCCCGAGCCGGGCGGAATCACGGTCCTGAGGCTGGTTCTGCAGCCGGCGGCTGCCTGAGGCCGCATGGAGAGAAGCGATGCGGAAACAACTGATCAAGGGAAATGAAGCCATCGTGAAGGCTGCCGTGCTGGCGGGCTGCCGGGCGTACTACGGCTATCCCATCACGCCGGCGAGCGAAATCGCCGAGGCGGCGGCGCTCTACCTGCCGCAAGCTGGCGGCATCTTCCTGCAGGCCGAGAGTGAGGTGGCGGCCATCAACATGCTTTATGGCGCGGCGTCGGCGGGCGTGCGCGCCATGTCCGCGTCCAGCGGGCCGGGCATCAGCCTGATGCAGGAGGGTCTCAGCTACATCGCCGGGTCGGAGTTGCCCTGCGTGGTGGCGGACATCATGCGCGCCGGTCCGGGGCTGGGAAACATCGCGCCCGAGCAGGGCGACTACAACCAGATCGTCAAAGGCGGCGGGCACGGCAACTACCGCACGCTGGTGCTGGCGCCCGATTCCGTGCAGGAGATGGCCGACCTGACCACGCTGGCCTTCGATCTCGCCGACGAGTACCGGAACCCCGTGGTGGTGCTGGCGGACGGATACACCGGGCAGATGATGGAGCCGGTGGAGTTCGCCCCACGCGCCTTCGTGCCTCCACCGCCCGAGTGGACCGTGAGGGGCACGGCGGAGACGCGGCACAACCTGATTTGTTCCATTTACCTGGAACCGGATTTGATGGAACGGCACGTCCGCAAGCTGGAGGCCAAGTACCAGCGGGCCGAGCGCGAGGCGGTGCGCGCCGAATGCTGGCGCACCGAGGACGCCGAGATCGTCCTGGTGGGCTACGGCATCATGGGCCGCGTTTTGAAGGCCGTGGTGGAGATGGCCCGCGCGCGCGGAATGGCCGTCGGACTGCTCCGTCCCATTACCTTGTTTCCCTTCCCCGTGGCCCAGATTCGGGAACTCAGCCGCCGGGCCAAGGCGTTCGCGGTAGTGGAGCTCAGCACCGGGCAATTGGTGGACGACGTGCGGCTGGCGCTGGAGGGCCGCCGCCCGGTGGAGTTCTACAGCCGGGTGGGCGGCAATGTCCCCTCGGCTGAGGAGGTGCTGGCGTTTGTCGAGCGGAAGTTTCGAGCCTGCGCCCCCATCGAGGAGGTGCTGATCCATGGCTGACTACACCGTCATCCACGAGAAGGCCTCGAGCTTCTACGACGTGTACGAGCGCAAGGCGGAGTTGCAGCACCAGACGCACTATTGCCCCGGTTGCGGGCACGGCATCATACACAAGCTGCTGGCGCAGGCCATCGACGAGCTGGGCGTGCAGGACCGCACCGTGCTGATCAGCCCGGTGGGCTGCTCCGTGTTCGCCTACTACTATGTCGATGTCGGCAACATCCAGGTGGCGCACGGCCGCGCGCCCGCGGTGGCCACGGCGGTCAAGCGCAGCCGGCCGGAGAGCATCGTAATCGCCTACCAAGGAGATGGCGACCTGGCGGCCATCGGGACCGCCGAGATCATCCACGCCGCCAACCGCGGCGAGCCCATTACGGTGGTCTTCGTTAACAACGGCATCTACGGCATGACCGGCGGCCAGATGGCTCCCACCACGCCGCTCGGCGGGAAGACCACCACGTCGCCTTTCGGCCGCAACCAGTGGACCGATGGTTTCCCCATGCACGTTTGCGAGCTGCTGGCGTCGCTGGAAGCGCCGGTCTACATCGAGCGCGTGGCGCTGGGCAGTAACAAGCAGATCATGCAAGCGGCCCGCGTGCTGCGCCGGGCGGTGGAGAACCAAGTGAAGGGCCTGGGGTTCTCGCTGGTGGAAGTGCTTTCTCCCTGCCCCACCATTTGGAAAATGCAGCCGGTGGAAGCGCAGCGCTTCGTGGAACAGGAAATGACCAAGACGTTCCGCGTGGCCAACCTCCGCGACCGCACCAAGGAGGCGCCCGCTCGGCCCGCGCCCGCGCCGCCGCCGGCGCTCGAGGACATTCCGCGGATTCTGGGCCTGGTGAATGGCGATGGCGCCGCTACGTCCGAGGGGCACCCGCCGCCCCGCCCCGCGCGGGCGCTCGACTCGCGCATCAAGGTTGCGGGTTTCGGCGGCCAGGGCGTTCTGATGCTGGGAGAGGTGCTGGCGGAGGCCGGCCTGGATGCCGGCTACGAAGTCTCGTGGCTGCCTTCCTACGGGCCGGAGATGCGCTCCGGCACTTCCAATTGCCACGTACGGCTGTCGAGCGATGCCATCGATTCGCCGCTGGTCTCGCGGCCCAACGTGTTGCTGGCGCTGAACGAGCCGTCGCTGCGCAAGTTCCTACACGCCGTCGAGCCGGGCGGCATCATCCTTTACAATTCGGAACAACTGCCGGAGGATTGCGCTCGCCCGGACATTCGCATGGTGACGATGCCGTTCACCGAACTGGCCGACCAGCTTGGAAATTCGAAAGCCGCCAACATCGTGATGCTGGGGGCGCTGCTGGAAGCCACGGACCTGTTGGACCAGGAGCGCGTGACCGGCGCGCTGCGGAGAAAGGTGAAAAGCCAGCGGTGGTTCGAGCTGGACCTGGCTGCGCTGGCGAAGGGCCGGGAAGAGGTCCGCAAGGGGGCGCAGTGAGCCCCGACACCATCGTATTCTTCGAGAACCACCTGACGCCTCTGTCCGAGGCGCGGGTGGGCATCCTCACCCACGCGCTCAATTACGGAACGGGCGTCTTCGAGGGCATCCGCGGATATTGGAACGAACCGGAGAATCAACTATTCCTGATGCGCCCGCGCGAGCATTTCGAGCGCTGGAAGCAGAACTGCGGCATCCTGCGCATCGAGGTGCCGCCGTCGGTCGCCGAGCTCGGCGAGCTCACCGCCGGCCTGCTGCGGCGCAACGGGTTTCGCGGCGACGTTTACATCAAGCCGCTGGCCTACAAGTCGTCCCAGCGGATCGGCATCCACATGGACGACCAGAGCGCCTTCGCCATTGTGCCTATGCCCGCGCCCGCCTATCTGGACAGCTCCAAGGGCCTCCATGCGGGCGTAACTTCGTGGCGGCGCATCGAGGATAACGCCATTCCCGGCCGGGGCAAGATCTGCGGATCGTACGTGAACGGCGCGCTGGCCAGCGACGAGGCGCGGCGCAACGGTTTCGACGAGGCCATTCTCCTCACTGAGGCCGGCCACGTGGCCGAGGCCGCAAGCTCCAACATCTTCCTGGTGCGTCATGGCAAGCTGATCACGCCGCCCGCCAGCGAGAACATTCTCGAAGGCATCACGCGCGACTCGGTGATGGAGCTGGCCCGGAAGGAACTGCGCCTCGAGGTGACGGAGCGCCCGGTGGACCGCAGCGAGCTTTACGTCTGCGACGAGATTTTCTTCACCGGAACCATGGTGGAAGTGGCGCCGGTGATTCGTGTGGACCACCGCCCTGTCGGTACCGGCGAGATTGGCCCGGTAACCGCCGGGTTGCGCCATCTGTACAGCCAGGCGGCGCGCGGGCGGCTCGAGGCCTGGCGCCATTGGCTGATGCCGGTGTACGAGCCCGCCGCCAAGGAGCTGAGTTCCGGATCAGTTACCATAGGAGGGTGAACCGATCCGGGCCAATCGGTTCCTGCCCAGAACCGGTTTAGGTAACCGTGATGGACTCAGGATACTACGATGATTGATTCCAGACAGGCTTTTCAGTTCGCGAAGCAAGAAGCAACTGGCATGCTCGGCGAGAGGTTCTTCAGGCTTGAGGAGATTGAGCGGGACACCTACAAGGGCCGGGAAGTGTGGCGCGTAACGCTTGGCTATCCGCGCGAGAAGTCGCTCGCGGAGGCAGTTTCTTCGCTTGGGGCCCTCGCATTGGGGCCGCTCGAATACAAGTTGTTTCTGATTGATGCGACCAACGGCGATCTGGTCGCCATGAAATTGCGTGAGCCGTTGCCTCAATGAGTTCGGCCGATCCTTGGTCCGGCTTCCGCGGCCGTGCGGGGCTTTTGATTGACACGAATCTCCTCGTGCTTTTCGTCGTAGGCAGTGTGAATCCTGATCGTATCGAGCGTTTCAAACGAACCTCGCAATACACCAGATCCGACTATCAACTCCTGCTTCGCGTGCTCGACAGCTTTGAGCCTCTATATACGTCGGCGCATGTGATGGCCGAAGTGAGCAACCTGACTGATCTGACGGGTGGCGAACGGCTTCTTGCCCGCCGCAAGCTGAAGGACATGCTCGCCATTCTGCAAGAACCTTGGATGCCGAGTGTTCGGGCCGCGCAAAGCGCGCCTTACGAAAGCCTGGGGCTCACTGATGCGGCGATCATGGCCTTGGCGCGCGAGCATAAATGTGCCGTGCTTACAGCCGACTTCAACCTGTACCGGGCGTTGAGCAGTGACGGAATACCGGTTCTCAACTTTGCGCATTTGCAGGAGCTTTCTTGGGGAGTCTGACACTGGCGTGAACGCAGCAGCTTGAGGCCCTGTAGATCAGTGAGCCAACCTCTTGGCCACGTCCGGGAATTGTTCCGCCGAGAGGCGAACCTCTCCGGTGATTGTGAGCCAGAGCCGGCCGGCGCCCCAGGCCGTAATCTCGACTGGTTGCCCCTCGAGATCGAGTGAGGTCTTGACCGGCGGAATTTTCAGCGTCTGGAATTGAAGTGGACGCAGAACGGCCGAAGCCGGTTTTGTCAGTACCGCCAGCTTGTCAGGTCTGCTCCGGCCGGCGCCGTGTCTTGAATGCGCGCCATAATCTGCGGCAAATACATCTGGTTGTAGTGCAGCCGCGAGTACCAATTGGGCTGCGCCGGATCGCCATTCCAGCAATGCTCCGCGCGCGGTCCGTAGCGAACCTCGCCTTCGTAGGGTACGCCGTGTCCGGGGGCGCCGGTCTGCTTCAGGAAATCCTCCATCAGATAAACCGCATTGTTCAGGAAATAGGTGTCGTCCGAGCCGACGTAGAGATGGAGTTTGCCTTGTAGCTTCGGCCCGAGTGTCGTCCAATCGCGTTGCAGGATGGCGTCCAGGTCGTAGTGCTGGCGCCAGTACTCGGCCGTCGTATGGTCGATGGCGCCAGTCTGCTTATCGAAGATCGGTCGCGGATAGCCGTCCTCCGCGGTTGGAGAATAGACCGCTTGCCAGATGTCGAACTGCTCGCCCGACCGGCCGCGATCGCCCAGCGCAGCTTCATAGGCGGCATTGTCGCGCATGGAGATCAGCGTATGGCCCAGATAGTCCCGCATGGCCGGCTGCTCGACCTGCTTGTTGGCGCCCTGAATATAGAACATATTGTCCTGCTTATACAGGTCGACCGTCATGTAAGCGTGGAAGTCGACAGGGTCCGGACAGGCCACGAACGCGCCGTTGTAGTGCTCGGCATAGAAAATCTGTACGGCGAGGGATTCCCAGCCGCCGGTCGATCCCCCATAGACGAATCGCGCCCAGCTTTGGCCGATGCCGCGAAACTGGCGCTCGATAGCGGGGATCAGCTCGGTCTCGATTCCGTCTCCGTACGGACCCAGATTCGACGAGTTCACCGCATACGAATCGTCGTAATAAGGGTTGGCATGCTGCAGCTTCACGATCAACATGCGGGGCGTGCCGGGCGCAATCCACGCCTGGTAGTTCTTGTATGCCTCCTCCTGTTGTATGCGGTTATAGCCCGCCAGGTGAAAGCGTTCGGAGTAATCGGGCTTCAGGCCGGGGTCCGGCGGGGTCTCGCGGAAGTCGCTGAAGCCGGTGACGAAGTGATCGTGGAAAACGATCAGGGGATAGTGCGCCTGCGGATGCGTGTCGAAGCCTTCCGGCACGAGAACGATCGCCGAGAGATAAACCGGCCGGCCCCAAAACTTCGTCAGGAGCGCCGACTGAATGCGGATGTGGCGAATGTACTTTGTATCCGGCTGGGGCTTGACAGGTGGGATCGCGTCATCGAGCGGCACCGCTATCGGCGGCGCCGCCGGGCCTATTTGAACCAATCGCGGCCTGGACAGCAGATTGCCAGGCGCGAGGTTCCAGTGCTGGCCTTCGCCGCGATCCGGCGCCAGTTTCACCGTCTTGCCGTCCGACCGGTGAAAGGTCTCGTAAATATTCAGCACGGCCTGGACCGTATACTCTCCGGGCGGCACGTCCTTCAGTCTCGCCCGCGGATAGCCCTGGGCGTTGTCGCCGATCGTGAGGGGATCGCCGGGTTTCCATCCGTCTACCGTGACCCCGAAAATCATCTGCGACTTCGGCGTATCGTTGATCTGCATACGCGGCTCGGCGCTCGGATCGTTTGAGAGCAAGAGCAACAGGCGGCCGTCCAGAGGCTTATCAAAGCGCGAGGCCGGAAAGCGCACCGTGACCGTCTGAGCGGAGGCAGCGGCCATCCATAGCAGGCCGGCGGCCATCAGGGAGGGTAAGCAAACAAGAGGGCGCATACTGAAGTATAGGCTGATTCGGGCTCCGGTCCAGCAGTGCAGTTAGCGTTCGACGGGCAGCGGCAGTCGGGCGCAGCAAAGATGGGAAGCGTCGCTACTCCCGCCGCATCACGCTCAGGCAAGCACCGTAATGCCCATGGCGATCGCTGCCCGCCGAAGCGGTTCATCAGACGTGGCGAGGGGGAGACCGGTACGCAACGCAAGGTCAAGATAAGCGGCGTCGTAAGCCGCGACATTTTGACGGCGTGCCTCGTTCTCCACCAGTTCCTTGAGAACCCGGCGGCTGTAAGGGGTATCCTCGGCCGGATCGCCCGGAAAGCACCACGAAATCGCGACCGAGGCGTCGAGGACGAATGCTGCCATCAGTGGCGGTGTCCTTCATGGAGGAGGCCGCGTGTGATCGGCTCTCCGAGGGTGAGATGGTGCTTCTCTCCAAATTCGAGCATGCGGCGCACGGCTTCCTCTCGTTTCGTCTGGCCAGTTGCGGTTGGCGCTGTCTGGACGGCCGCTTCCTCAGCGAGGGAAAGGAGATACGCTTCCAAGGGCATGCCGCTGGCATGAGCGCGCGCAAGGAGACTCGCTTCAATCTCGGGCCTCAAGTGAAGAATAACGGTCACGGTAACCTCTCCTCCGGGGGCAAAACGGGACGGACACGGTGACCCGCGATGCAGGCTCTGCCGCCGCATACGCCCGGTGTCCTCGCGATCCGGTCCCCGGTGGGCATCTCCATGACTCAAGTATAAGCCGAGCCGGCCGCCCGGGTCCGGCGAGCAGGGGGCACATCGGAGGCGGGTTTCGATGACAGTGCAACTGAAGTGCCTCGAATCCGGTCTCCGGCCAGAGAGCGGCGCAAGTCCGGGACGGGGACTGCGCGCCCTGGTGATTCTGACGGGGCGGTTTCTCGCGTACCCATCACGGCTATACTGGTTACGAGGCCATGGAAGTGCAATTAGACCCGCGCGAAGCGTCGCTGGTGGAGGTCTTCCGCCGGCTTCCGCCGGATACGGCTGCTGAGCTGTCGGCTCTGGCCGAACGATTAGCCGCGCTGGCGCCGCACCGTAAAATCGACTGGTCCGATTCATGGAGCGACGAAGATCTGCGGGATTTCAGAACTGCTTCCCTGAGGCGGCTTGACGCCGAGGAGTCAGAGGAACCGCATTGAAGCCTGGCGATGTCGTGGTTGGCGTGCTTGCCGGCGCCCTGGAAACCAAAGTCCGCCCGGCGGTGGTGATCGCCAGCAGCACATACCTCGTAGAGCGTCCCGATGTTCTCGTGGGCATTCTCACGACCAAGTTGCCCAAAACGACTACCTCCACGGACTGCGTTCTAATGGACTGGCAATTAGCCGGTCTTCGCGCCGAGTCGTATTTCAGGGCGTACGTGCTGACGACACACCGCTCGGAGTTGACCGTTATCGGCCATCTCAGCGACCGGGACTGGAACCAGGTGAGAGCCTGTGTGCGGGTCGCCTTCGCGATTTGAAGAGGAGTTGGCGGCGCGGATCGTCGAGATCTCGCACCGGGTGTTTTGTCCCGCAGTCCCACGCCGTAAACCGTCGCCCCCCAACGTCGGCCATCGATCTTGCCGCCAACTTCCGCGACCTGGCGACTTTTCGTCCAAGTGGGTGCCGAACCCTGGTGCATTTCTGGACGCTAATCATCGGCGGTGGTCGATCAAGGTCTGAAAAGGCTGCCGCCGGGGTCGAATCCAAGCTTGACACCAGGTTTTCAATAGCTTACAGATAGCCTCTCTCCCGAGTCTGTTCCAATTCCAAACGCATGGCTTGGCGGCTTCGCCTCTCTGAATGGGGCTCTCGATGGGAGTTGTTGCCGGTACCGACACTACGGCATGGTTGTAGCAGTTGGGGCGTGTGGTTCTTTTGCGTAATGTGTGGCTTTGTGGTAGACTCTTCCCGGAATGGGAGTACCACCTGTTGATGTCCCCAGTGATTCCGCTGGAGTGGACATCACGGCGGCCCGTCGAGAGCTGGCCTTACGAGAACGCGAGTTAGCAGCAAGAGAACGCGAGTTAGCAGCAAGAGAACGTGAGCTTGCAGCGAAAGAGGCGGAATCGAAGCGATCATGGTTAAACCCGCCCATGGTGCTCTTGATTGGTGGTGCGATTCTGGGCTTGGTTGGCAATTTCATAGTCGCAATTTACAACGCCCGTGCCACCCGACAATTGGAGCAACACAGAAACCGGGCAGCGCTGATAACTGAGTTGGCTAAGACTGGCAACCCCGATGGAGTGCTCAAGAATTTGAAGTGGTTCTCCGATCGTAACTTGGTCGACGATCCGGATGGTGCCCTTCGCCAGGCAATATATGGGAAAACTGATGTTCCGGTCCGACCTGTAGGACCATCTGGGCCGGAGTCGCTCCCGGTCCTACCGCCGACAGGCCCAACCGGATCCATTTCCCGACCCGAGGCGATGCTAGATCGTGCCCAATTCCTGAGAAAGCTCAGTAATCCCAACTCGCGACTTCAAGTAAAGCTTACGGTCAACGGATGTTGCGTCGAAGCAAAGGAAATGCGAATTCAGCTCCAGAATCTGTCCCAAGTGCCATTGTATGTATTTCTCCTGGGCATCGATTCAACTAGCCGAATCGAAGTGCTTTTTCCCACTGACACGTCGCCTCACCTGCTGCAGCCCAACGAAATCATCACGCAGACGGCAATGGCGGCTGCTCCGTTCCCTGACGTCATAAGAGTAATTGGTAGCAAGACTCCCATCACGCCATCTAATTTTGATAGACCAGCCCTTAGGAAGCTGGATCCATCCGATTGGTGTACCCAAGCGCAGTTCTTTGCTAATGTCCAAGAACGTCTAGGGACCGGCCCGCAGTGACTCCGCCCGGCTCACGATCGGTCCTGAATGTCCCCGTCTCCTCCACTTGGCCGGATAACATAAAAAAACCGGCCAAACTGCTTGCCCCTAAATCCTCAGCGTAAGCGATATAGAATCAAGCAGTTTGGCCGGTTTATTCGCGTTTATTCGGTCCAATCTGTGCACGCGCCACATTCCAGACCAGTTAACGCCGCGCGGGCATCATGATTGGCCGAATAAACGTCCGACCCGTAGATGTGCGCCAGTCTTCGCGAGCCGGTGTCCCCCGGGTCCGCGTTTTGACCGCACGCGGCTTCGACGCGATACTAAACATATGTCCGACTCCGCGCCCAAGGCCGCCCTTCGCGTCCGCAATCTGAGGAAGGCGTACAAAGACGTGGTCGCCGTCGATGGCCTCGATCTCGAGGTGCGCTGGGGCGAGTGCTTCGGCCTGCTGGGGCCCAATGGCGCCGGCAAGACCACCACCATCGAAATCTGCGAGGGTCTCACGGCCGCCGATTCAGGCGATGTCGAGGTGCTCGGCATGCGCTGGAACGCGCACTCGACCGAACTCCGGCAACGGCTGGGGATTCAACTCCAGGAGACGCAGCTTTCCGAGAAGCTCACCGTCGTGGAGACGGTTCGCTTGTTCCGCAGCTTCTTCCGGCGCGGGCCGGAAGCGGCTGAAGTCATCGCCTTGGTGCAGCTTGACGAGAAGCGGAAATCCCGCGTGGGCAGCCTCTCCGGAGGGCAGAAACAGCGGCTGGCGCTGGCTTGCGCGCTGGTGGGTAATCCGGATTTTCTGTTCCTCGACGAGCCCACCACGGGCCTCGATCCCCAGGCCCGGCGCCAGCTTTGGGATTTGATCGAACAGTTCAAGCTGGCGGGCCGGACCATTCTGATGACCACCCACTACATGGACGAAGCGGAACGGCTGTGCGACCGGGTAGCCATCATGGACCACGGCAAAGCCATCGCCGCCGGCACGCCGCGCGAATTGATTGGTTCCATCGTGGCGGAGCAACTGGTGGAGTTCTCGGCCGGCGGCGCGGCGGGGGCGCTGGATGTTTCCGCGCTCGGCCGGATCGCAGGTGTACGCGAGGTCCGCGCGGAGAACGGCAACGTGCGGATGCAGGTGACCGAACTGCACCAGGCCGTGCCCGCCCTGCTGGACGAACTCGACCGGCAGGGCGTTCCGCTCACCGAACTGCGCACCCATTCCGCCAGCCTGGAGGACGTCTTCGTCATTTTGACGGGACGGCATCTGCGCGATGAGTAGCACTGCATGGGCGGACCATCCGCTGGCGCAATTGACCCTGGTGCGGTTCCGCGAATTCTGGCGCGAGCCGGAAGCCATATTCTGGGTGTTCATCTTCCCGGTCCTGCTGGCCGCGGGTCTGGGGCTGGCCTTCCGCAACCGTCCCCCGGACGTGCTCAAAATTGCGGCCGTGACGCCGGAGCTGGCCAAGTCGCTCCGGCAGGAGAAGCTGCTCGACGTGGAGCAGTTATCGGCCCCGGCCGCCGAAGAGGCGCTCCGCACGGGCAAGGTGGCGCTGCTGGTTGCGCCGTCGCCCGGCGGGGTGGTGGTGTACCGCTACGACGACACCAATCCCGAAGGACGCACCGCGCGCATGCTGGCCGATCGAGCCGTCCAGCGGGCAGCGGGCCGCGCCGACCCGGTGGCTTCGAGCGACCGGCTCGTGCGCGAGCCGGGCTCCCGCTATATCGATTTCCTGATCCCTGGCCTGCTGGGAATGAACCTGATGGGCAGCGCCATCTGGGGAATGGGGTTCGCGATTGTGGATGCGCGGCGCAAGAAGCTCATGAAGCGCCTGATTGCCACCCCCATGCCGCGGCATTACTACCTGTTCTCGTTCGTGCTGGCGCGGCTGTTGCTGCTGGTGGTGGAAGTCGGCGTCCTGTTGGGGTTCGGCGCCTGGGTATTCCAGGTTCCGGTGCGCGGTTCCATCCTGGATCTCGCGCTGCTGTGTGTTTTGGGATCGCTGGCATTCAGCGCCCTGGGATTGCTGATCGCTTCGCGCGCGCAGACCATCGAAGCCGCATCCGGCCTGATGAACACGGTGATGATGCCCATGTGGATCGTCTCCGGCGTGTTCTTTTCGGCGCAGCGGTTTCCCGGCGCGCTACAACCTGTGATCCGGGCGCTTCCCTTGACCGCCGTGATCGACGCTCTGCGCGCCCACATGCTGCAAGGCGCCAGCCTGGCGCAAGTGGCTCCGCAATTGGGTGTGTTGCTGGCCTGGCTGTTGGTGTCGTTCACGCTGGCGCTGAAACTGTTCCGTTGGCGATAGACGCCCGCCGATCCGGTCATTTCTTGGGATTCAACTTGAGATTGAGGACAGTTTGCTTTCGCGAATCGAAAGAACTCAGCGTCTTGGTGTTGCTGGAAGCGCCCTGGTAGTCGGCTTTGAGCTCGTAATCGATGTCCGGGCTCAAATCGTAAAAATGATACGTGCCGTCGTCCTTGGTGATGAAGGACCGGATTCCCAGCGTCTTGGTGTTCTTCAATTGCACCACGGCGCCATTGACGGGGCTGTCGTCCGCGACGGTCACCGTGCCTTGCACGCTGCGCGTGTTTTCTCCACCCTTCTTCTTCTGTGCGAACGTGGCGGAGGCACAGAGGAGGAAAACCGCCAGCACGGCCAGCCAGATCGTTTTCATGTGATTATTTCCATTCCTCGTCGGATTCTTCTTCCTCGTCGTCCTCCAGAAAATCGTCTTCGTCCTCGTCTTCCTCGAGATCTTCCGCCGACTCCAGCTCCAAAGGATCGGTGCCCACGACTCTCAGGTCCGCGCCGCACTCATCGCAACTGATGGTGTCGCCTTCGTCGACGTCTTCTTCGTCCACATCGATCAAGCCTTGGCATTTCGGACAGGTGACCATCGATAATCCTCCCGACATACTACTGATATACGATAAACCGCCGTGTTTGCAACCTCTATTTGCCGGCTTGCTTGGCCAGCCGCCGGCGGGTGGTGGCCGGGACCAGGCCCTTCAAGCGAAGATACAGGAATAACTGCGCGCGATGCGTCAATTCGTGCTCTTTGATGGTCTGCACCATTTCGAGGCGCGTGACCTTCTCCCCGTCCATCCGGGTGATGATGTGGGAAAAGAATTCAGCGGGTTGGGCGGCCAGTTGCGCCGTGCGCTCCTCCAGCGAATCCCGCAAAGCCGCGGCCAGTTCGGGCGCTCCTGCGTCCGCGCCAAGGCCCCTCATGTGCCGTTTCAGGCGTTCGCGAAAATCGGGCGTGGCGAAATTGTCGTCGCCGGCCAGCAACATGCCGGTCAATGCGTGGCTCGCGTCCAGAATGTGGCGCGCAATTTCGCGGAACGTCATGACCTCGGGCGTGGGCCGGTAATCCAGATCGCCGGCCGGAAACTCTTCGACGGCGGCAGCCGTATCCTGCCGGATCGTCTTCCAGGAATCGAGCACGTGCTCCACTCTGACCATGACCACATTGTACTAGCACGCGGGAAGTCCCGGCCGGGCGTTCACTATAATGAAGGTGTCCATGCACCAAATACGCAACGAGAGGGTTGTGGATTTGAATCCACAGGAGACCGCTGAGTGGGTGGAATCGCTGGAGCAGGTGATCGGCCAGGCCGGGCCCGACCGCGCCGCATACCTTTTGGAACAGCTTACCGAGCGTGCACGGACTCAAGGCGCCGATCTCCCCATTCACCTGAACACGCCCTACATCAATACCATTCGCCCCGAAGACGAAGTGGCATACCCGGGCGATCGCGCCATGGAGCGCCGCATCAAGAGCCTGGTCCGCTGGAACGCCATGGCCATGGTGGTCCGGCAGAACAAGTACGATGCCGGCATTGGCGGCCACATTTCCACCTACGCCTCGCTGGCCACGCTGCTCGAGGTGGGGTTCAATCACTTCTTCCACGCATCCTATGACGGCCAGCCGGGCGACCTGGTCTACTTTCAGGGCCATGCCTCGCCGGGGGTCTACGCGCGCGCTTTCCTCGAGGGCCGCTTGAGCGAAGAGCACCTCGGGAATTTCCGGCATGAGCTGCGCGAGCACCCGGGCCTCGCCTCCTATCCGCACCCCTGGCTGATGCCGGATTTCTGGAGCTTCCCCACTGTGTCGATGGGCCTGGGGCCCATCAACGCCATCTACCAGGCGCGCTTCATGCGGTACCTGGAAAACCGCGGCCTTATTTCGCCCACGCCGCGGAAGATCTGGGGCTTCCTCGGCGATGGCGAAATGGACGAGCCGGAATCCATGGGCTCGCTGACCCTGGCCTCGCGCGAAAGGTTGGACAACCTTATCTTCGTCATCAACTGCAATCTGCAGCGGCTGGATGGGCCGGTGCGCGGCAACGGCAAGGTGATTCAGGAGCTGGAAGCCGCCTTCCGCGGCGCCGGCTGGAACGTCATCAAGGTGATCTGGGGCGAAGATTGGGACGCGCTGCTGGCCCGCGACACCACCGGTCTGCTCCAGAAGCGCATGGGTGAAGCGGTGGACGGCGAGTACCAGACCTACATCACCAAGGACGGCGCCTACATTCGCAAAAACTTCTTCGGCAAGTACGCCGAGCTGCTCGACCTCGTAGCGCACCTCAGCGACGGCGACCTGATGAAACTGCGGCGCGGCGGCCACGATCCCCGCAAGGTCTACAACGCCTACAAGGCGGCCGTGGAAACCAAAGACCGCCCCACCGTGATCCTGGCCCACACCATCAAAGGCTACGGGCTGGGCGAGGCGGGCGAGGGCCGCAACATCACCCACCAGCAGAAGAAGCTCAATGAGCAGGAGCTCGAGCACTTCCGGTCGCGCTTTGAGATCCCCATACCCGAGGAAGCCGCCCGCAGCGCCGCATTCTACCGGCCGCCCTCGGACAGCCCGGAGATGGCCTACCTGCACGATCGGCGGCGCCGGCTGGGTGGATACATGCCGACCCGTACTGTCGCGGCCGCCAGCGTCGAAGCTCCGCCGCTCGATTACCTGAAGGAGTCGCTCGAAGGATCGTCCGGGCGCGAGGTCTCCAGCACCATGGCCTTCGTTCGTGTCCTGACGCTGCTCATGAAGCACCCGCAAATGGGCCATCGCGTCGTGCCGATTATTCCCGACGAAGCGCGCACGTTCGGCATGGAATCCCTGTTCCGCCAATTCGGCATCTATGCCAGCCAGGGACAGCTCTACAAGCCGCACGACGCGGAGATGTTCCTGTACTACAAGGAATCCAAGGACGGCCAGATTCTCGAAGAGGGCATCACCGAAGCCGGTTCCATGGCTTCCTTCACGGCCGCGGGCACGGCCTACGTGAACTACGGCGTGGCCATGGCGCCGTTCTTCATCTATTACTCGATGTTCGGCTTCCAGCGCGTGGGCGACATGATCTGGGCATTCGCCGACGCGCGCGGCAGAGGCTTCCTGTGCGGCGGCACCGCCGGCCGCACCACCCTGGCCGGCGAAGGCTTGCAGCACCAGGATGGCCAGAGCATCCTGCTCTCCAGCATTCTGCCCACCTGCATAACCTACGACCCGGCCTACGCCTATGAGATCGCCATCATCGTGCAGGATGGCATCCGGCGCATGTACCAGGAGCAGGAGGACCGCTTCTATTACCTCACTTTGTACAACGAGAATTACCCCATGCCGCCCATGCCCCAAGGCCTCGACCCCGAGGGCGTGCTCAAGGGCATCTATCGCTACCAGGCGGCTGGGGTGCCCTCTGGGCCCGGCGCGGCCAAGGTGCAGCTCTTCGGCAGCGGCCCCATCTTGAACGAGGCGCTGCGCGCGCAGCAGATCCTCGCCGGGAAGTACGGCGTTCCGGCGGATGTGTGGAGCGTGACCAGCTACAACGAGTTGCGGCGCGAAGCCCTCGGCGTGGACCGCTGGAACCGCCTGCATCCCGATCGGCCGGCCCGGACGCCATACATCGTCGAGGCGCTGAAAAGCGCCGGCGGACCGGTGGTCGCCGCCACCGATTACATGAAAGTAGTGGCCGACCAGGTTGCCCCCTGGCTGCCCGGCCGCATGGTAACGCTCGGCACCGACGGCTTCGGCCGCAGCGACAACCGCGAGCACCTGCGGAAACATTTCGAGATCAATGCCGAGTCGATAGCCGCCGCGGCGCTCTCGCGCCTGGCGCGCGACGGCCAGTTCGACTCCGGGAAAGCCCGCGCGGCCTTCGCCGAGTTGGGGTGCGACACCGAAAAGATCGACCCCGCGCGCGCCTGATGAACAAGATGCACATCGGCCAACGTGTCGCCATTGCCGGGATGATAGTGAGCGGCTCGCTCGCCATCGTGAAGGTCTTCGCGGGCCTCTCCGGCCATTCCACCGCCGTGGTGGCGGATGGGCTGGAATCGGCGGGCGACGTGTTTGCGTCCGGCTTCGTTCTTCTCGGCTTGACCCTCGCCGCCCGGCCCGCCGACGAAAACCACCCCTATGGCCACGGCCGGGCGGAAATCCTCACGGGCCTGTTGATCGGCCTGGCCCTCACGGCCGGCGGCGCTCTGATCTCCTATGACTCGCTGCGCCGCCTGGGCCAGCCGCGCATGCCGCTGGCCGCCTACGTGGTGTGGCCGCTGGTCGCCTCCCTACTGGCTAAAGTGGCTCTTGCCTCAGTCAAGTTTCACTATGGCCGGAAGCTCCGGAGCGCCGCGCTCACCGCCGACGCGTGGAACGACACCATGGATACCGTTTCCGCCGTGGCGGCGCTGATCGCGGTGGGCCTGACGCTCTCCGATCCGCTGCACTTTTTCAATGCGGACCGCTACGGAGGCTTCGTGGTAGGCCTGATCGTAGTGTCCGTGGGCGTGCGCGTGGCGCGCGAAACCGCCCTGCAGCTTATGGACACCATGCCGAATGAGGGGCTCATGAAGCAGATCCGGGCGGCGGCGTCCACGGTGCCCGGCGTGCGCGGCGTCGAGAAATGCTTCGCGCGCAAGACCGGCCTGCGGTATCACGTGGATCTGCACCTGGAAGTGGACCCCGAAATCACCGTGCGGCAATCGCACGAGATCGCCCGCCAGGTGCGGCGACGCATTGTCGAGCAACTGGACTGGGTAGCCGACGTGCTGGTGCACGTCGAGCCGGCGCCCTACGGGTCTACGTAGCGCCGGCGGCGGAGACGCCCGATGCGGGTCTTGCCGCCGGTGGGTTTGCCCTGACGAGGCAACCCGGACTTCATGAGATAATCCTTGGGTGGCGATGATGACCACAGCGAGAAAGAGGAGCGTTGGATCACCCTCGGATTGGATCGCGCTGGAGCGCTGCTGGTGGTGTGCCACACGTTCCGCGAGGAGAAGGAAGCCGGCGGTGAGGCAAGCGCAAAGATACGTCTGATTTCCGCGCGCCGGGCGGACCGGAAAGAAGCCGCACAGTATCGGGGGCTGGAACCATGAAGCCATATTACGACTTTTCCAAAGCGGAGCGAGGCAAGTTTTGCCGGAAGGCAGCGCGCATACGTCTGCCTATCTACCTTGACGGCCAGTTGCAGCAGCGTTTGGAACGCATCGCGCAGAAGAAGGGCCAGGATGTCGGCGACGTTGTAAGCGATCTCTTGATTAAGGACGTGGAATTGCTTGAGGAATTGACGTGATTGCAGGGTTTCAGGGATAGGCTACGCAACCCCCAAATCGTTCGGCGGCTGGCGTTTGGGAGTTTCGTAGCCTGTCCCTTAAATGCCGTCCCTTAAATGCCCACCACCGAGGAAGCCGTGCGCCAGGCCGCCGCGGAGATGTCTCAGCTCGACTTCCTGTTGGAGCCGCCGCTGGTATTGCCGATGGAGCCGCCTCTGTAGAGGGACGCGATGCGCCGCCTGCTCACGCGGACTGGCGGAGGCCGCGAACGGATGCATGAGTTAGGCCGCCGCGGTCTACCCGGCCTTCGCCTATTGCGCGCCGACAGGCATGTGCGACAATAGGGCTAAAGAATTGATGGCCTGGTACCGACGGTTTGGGCCTTGATCTGCTCGTCGGTAGTATTTCTCTTCGGCTGTGATCTGATCGCCGGCAGATTGGATCGGTTGGCCGCAGAGATCAAACAACTGAATCACAATGCATCCCAACTCTTTGCCGAGCTCACGAGAGTTGCCGGCGAGGTTGCGGGGGTCGGCACCGAGATTGCGAAGCTTCGTCGGCGCGGAGACAGTGACCGCGCAGAGTGAATTATTATGAACCGCCTGTCCATCCTGTGGGATCCGCTGCGATTATTTCAAAGGATGCGTCCGGCCACGCGGCTCGGAACTCTTTTTCCGCCGCTGCTCGCTTATCGTCAATGTCCCGGCGAATCGCGCTCGTAAGCCTGCCTTGCGACTCAAGGTATCGCTTCAGCACCTCGTAGCCGTATGGATAAGCGTCGCCCTCGGCTCGACAGTCACATCGAAAGACCTCGGGGAGGTGCAGCTTCTGCCAGACGTGCCGTAACTCGTGGGCCACAACGTACTCCAAGTCGGGTGACGCTGTCAGATCGCTTCGGATCCATATTTCGTGTAAGTCCGGGTGGCACGGGGTATACCCCTCGCGGACGGGCTCCGGCAATCGAGTGAACGCAGATCGATGACTCTCTTCTAACCTGACGTCGAGCGCGCGGCCTCCGAGCGCTGCGGCTGCCGCCGGCGGGTGTACCGGGCGGATCCAGACAGATTTGGGAGGCCTGAGCATACGAAGATCCGCGCAAACGAACGCGGCCGCCGCGCCTGCTCGTTAGAGGATCTCGGGGGTGACTTCCTGTTCAGAGACCTTTGAGAAGCAATATCGCTCGATACTCGCATCCCAATGACATGGTTTCTTCGTCATGGAGACGCTCACCTAATCTGACAAGCCCATCGGACGGTTCCGAGTATACAACATCTTAACGCTTATGCCCCGGCCCCTGGCCCCCGGCCCCTGGCCCCTGGCCCCCGGCCCCTGGCCCCTGGCCCCTGGCCCCCTGCCCCAACCTGTACTACCGTATAACCATGCGTCTCTTTCTCGCTGTTTTCTCCGCCTGCCTCGCCGCGCAAGCCCAAATCCCGGCGCAAGACGCGCGCAACGTCAACCTCCCCAACACGGACACGCACTTCGCCGCCAGGACCTACAAGACACTCGCCGAGTGGCAGGCCCGCAAAGAATTTCTGCGCCAACAGATTCTCTCCGCTGCCGGCCTGTTGCCCCTGTTCCCGAAAAACGACCTCCACCCGCAGATCTTCGGGCGCATCGAGAACCGCGACTACTCCATCGAGAAGGTGCTGCTCGAAACCCTCCCCGGCTACTATCTCGGCGGCAACCTCTACCGTCCGCTCAAGCCCGCCCCACCTGAAGGTTTTCCGGCGGTGCTCACCCCCCACGGCCACTGGGTCTACGGCCGCCTCGAGCACACCACCATTGCTTCCGTGCCCGCCCGCGCCATCAACCTCGCCCGCCAGGGGTACGTCGTCCTGGCGGTGGACATGGTGGGCTACAACGACACCATCCAGACGCCGCACGATTTCGGCGACAAACCCGTCGAGCAGCTCTGGGGCTTCGGTCCGTTCGGCCTCCAGTTGTGGAACGCCATCCGCGCCATCGACTTCCTTCAGTCCCTCCCCGGCGTCAACCCCAATATGATCGGCGCCACCGGAGCCTCCGGCGGCGGCACCCAGACGTACATGCTCACCGCCGTCGACGGCCGCGTCCAGTTCTCCGCCCCCGCCAACATGGTCTCTTTCCTCATGCAGGGCGGCTCGCTGTGCGAGAACTCGCCCAACCTGCGCCTCGATACCAACAACGTCGAGTTCGCCGCCATGATGGCGCCGCGCCCCATGTTTATGGCTGCCGCCACCGGCGATTGGACCCGCAACATGCTCACAGAGGAGTATCCCGCCGTCCGCGCCATCTACGATCTCTACGGCCGAGGCGAGGACGTGGAAGCCCTCCTGCTCGACGCTCCCCACAACTACAACCAGGCGAACCGCGAAGCCATGTACGCGTTCTTCGGCAAGCACGTGCTCGGCGAGAAGGACCCCGCCAAGTTCAAGGAGCAACCCATCCGCGTCGAAAAGCTCCAGGACATGCTGGCCCTGCACAACCGCACACTGCCCGCCAACGCCCTTTCCTTCCAGCAACTCTTCGATGAGTGGGTCCGCCTGGCGAAGGAGCAGACCGGGAACCCGCGCCAGCGCCTGGCTTGCGCCCTGGCCGCCGACTGGCCGTCCCAAGTGCTCAGCCAGGCGGATGGCGGCCGCATCCTGCTGGGCCGCCCCGGCATAGGCGATCGCATCCCCGGCATCTGGGTGAAAGGTCCCAACCCGCCCGTGCTGGTGGTCCATCCCGATGGCGCCGACGCCGCGCGCAGGACGCCCGAAGTTACGCGCCTGGTCGAGTCCGGCCGCTCCGTCCTGATGATCGACGCCTTCCAGACCGGCAGCGCCGTAGCGCCGCGCGACCGTTCCGTGCGGAACTTCCTGACGTTCAACAAGTCCGACGATGCCAACCGCGTTCAGGACATCCTGACCGCTCTGGCCTGGTTGAACACGCCCAAGACCCGCCTCATCGGCCTCGGCAAAGCCGCCGTCTGGTGTCTCTTCGCCGCCGCTGTATCGCGCCAGCCCGTCGATCTCCAGGCCGATCTTGGCGGCTTCACCGGCGCCGACCAGGATTACATCGACAGCTTCTTCGTCCCCGGCATCCAGCGCGCCGGAGGCCTTCGCGCCGCCCGCCAGTTGGCCGGCGCTCAGTAGTCGCGCGTAAGGTATCATCAATCACATGAAGCGTGTCTTGATACTCGCCGCGGTGGCATCGGCTTGCTGCTGGGCGCAACCGGCGCAGGATTGCCAGCCGGCCCCTTCGAACGCCGGCGGCGCCTTATACCCCTGCATTCATTCCGATCTGCGGGTCACTTTTCGGATCGCAGCTCCCGATGCGCACAAGGTGCTGGTCGCCACCAATACTGCCGACAGTGGGTTTGGGAAGGGTCCCGTCGACCTCGTCCGCGGCGAGGACGGCGTGTGGAACGTCACCGTGGGGCCGGTGGTCCCCGGGTTTCACTACTACTGGTTCGTGGTGGATGGAATCGAGGTGAGCGATCCATCCAGTGAATCGTATTTTGCCCACAACAAGGAGCTGAGCGGCGTGGAAGTGCCCGAAAAGGGAGCCGATTTCTACGACGTCCAGAACGTCCCCCACGGCGACGTGCGCATCCATTGGTATCGCTCGAAAACCACCGGATCGTGGCGGCGCGCGTACGTGTACACCCCGCCGGATTACGACGGCCATGCCGGCGCGCGTTACCCGGTTCTTTATCTCCAGCACGGGTCGAGCGAGAACGGGTCGAGCTGGAGCCGCCAGGGCCGGGCCGGCTTGATCCTGGATAATCTGATCGCGGCCGGCAAAGCTCAAGCCATGATCGTCGTCATGGAGACCGGCTATGCCACTCAACCCGCCGCCCTCTTGGCTCCCGCGCCTGCGCCCGCCGCTGCCGCCGCCGGTCGCAACCCATCCGCGTTTGAGAGGATCGTCGTCGACGACCTGATACCCATGATCGACAGCGCCTACCGCACGCTTGCGGACCGGGAGCATCGGGCCATGGCGGGGCTGTCGATGGGTGGCGCGCAAACCCTGCAAATCGCGCTCTCGCATCTGGACAAGTTTTCCTGGATCGGCTGTTTCAGCGCGCCCATACGGAGCTTCGATGCCCAGACCGCCTATAACGGCGTGTTCGCCGATCCCGCGGCCTTCAACCAGAAAGTTCACCTGTTCTGGATCGGCGCGGGCACCGCCGAAACCGCCATGCATGACGGCGCCAAGGCGATGCATGAGGCGCTCGATCAGGCGGGTATCAAGAATGTCTTTTACGAATCGCAGGGCACGGCGCACGAGTTCCAGACGTGGCGCCGGGACCTCGCCGATTTTGCTCCCAGGCTTTTCCGGTGACCGACCGATCGCGCGGTGGCTGGAATTGAACTTACAATCGGACTATGAGGTCCGTCATACTACTGACCTTTCTTTGCGCGGCGGTTTCCGCCTCCGACTTCACCACTTACATTGGAGGCGCCGACGACTACCAGGTTGCGCGCGCCGCCGCCGACTCCGCGGGCAACACCTACCTCGCCGGAACCCGCAATCTCGGCGCCATCTCCGAAGTCTTCGTCATGAAACTGGATCCCGCCGGCAAGATCGTGCTATTTACAGTCCTCAACGGCATGGGCAGCGACGCCGCCAACGATCTTGCCGTGGACTCGGCCGGCAACATCTACGTCGCCGGTTCCACGTCCTCGCCGGAGTTCCCTCTGCACAACGCCCTGCAATCCACGCCCGGCCCCGGTTTCGTCGCCAAGCTCAGCCCCGACGCCAGCCAGTTGCTCTTTTCCACGTACTTCCCGGCCGCCGTCAACGCACTGGCCGTGGATGCCGCCGGTAATGTCTATGTCACCGGCTCGACAGACCAGCCAGCCTTCCCCACAACCGCCGGGCTGCCGGCCGGCCCGGCCGGCGGATACGGTCCGACGATATCCGCCGCGTTCCTCACCAAGATCTCCGCAGATGGCTTGCGCATCGTCTATTCCACGCGCCTTTCCGGTTACGCAAAAAACTGCGGCTCGGGCAGCACTTGTCAAACAAGCAATCGCAGCGCCATCGGAGCGGCGGTGGCCGTGGACCCGGCCGGCAGTGCCTATGTCGCCGGCAACACCGATATTACGAACCTGCCCTCTACGCCCGGCGCATTTCTCCCAAGCGGCCCGGGTCCCTTCGTCGCCAAGGTGAACGCCGCCGGCACTGCTCTCGTGTATCTCACCTATCTCAGCAGCACCAATCTGGTCCTCTATCCATCCTCGCGCCCAGCCAACACCGCCACCGCGCTCGCCGTGGATGCCGGCGGCAACGCCTATCTCGCCGGTTCCACCATCGACCCGTGGTTCCCAGCCACACCTGGCGCTTGGCAGACCACGTTCACCGGCCCCGCTCCGGCCTACCCTTACTACACCCTGCCGCCTACCGACGCCTTCATCGCGAAAATCAACCCCACCGGGACCGCGCTGGTCTGGGCCAGTTTCCTTGGCGGAAAAGCCGCCGACGTTCCCAAATCCGTAGCCCTCGATTCATCCGGCAACCTCTGGCTCACCGGCGTCACGGCTTCCCCCGATTTCCCCAACGCGCAAGGATGGTCGAACGGCGGTGACTTCGTGACCGCTCTGAACCCTTCCGGCTCCGCGCTGGCCTACTCCGCGCGCTACCCCGACGACGCCGTATCGAAATCCGTCGCCATCGATCCTTCCGGCCTGCTGCACCTCGCCGGCCCCACCGGAATCGTCTCCACCGTGTCGCCCAATCGCGCGCCGCTGCCGCGCGTGTTCGGCGTCGCCAACGCGGCGCACGGCCCGGTTTCGGGCCGCGTCGTGTTCGGTGAAGTCGTTTCCATCTACGGTCCGCACATCGGGCCCTCCACCCCGGCCACGTTCACGGCGGACCCCCAGGGTTCCGTGCCCACGTCGCTGGCGGGCGTGCAGGTGTCCATAAACGGCATGGTCGCGTCGCTCCTCTACGTTTCCGACTCGCAGATCAATGCCGTCGTGCCCTCCGGCGCGTATCCGGATTCGAAGTACATCCAGATTGCTTTCAACGGAGTCGCCGGCCCCAGCTTTCCGGTTGCGGTTATTTCCGCGCAGCCGGAGATCTTTCAGCATCCCGACGCCTCCGCCGCCACCGTCAATCAGGACAACTCGATCAATTCGGCCTCAAATCCGGCCAAGGCCGGTTCCATCGTTTCCATATGGGCTACGGGAGTGCCGCTGCCGTACTTGTACCAGGCCAGCGAACTCGCCGCCGCCGCCCTGAATTTCAATTGTTGCCAGATTGGAGTCGGCTTCAACTCGAACAATTTTGCGGACGGCCCTCCGGAATTCCGGGTGGTCGGATGGGGAACGCCGGCGCCTGTGACCTACGCCGGAGCCTCGCCGGGCATCGTCGGCGGCGTCGTCCAGATCAATTTCCAGGTCCCTGCGCTCCCCGCCGGCGCGTCCGCTATCGGAGTAAACCTCTCGGCGGGCGGTCAGTATTCCACCGGCTTGGTCCTGGTCTATGCCACCCCGTAGCGCGCTAGAATCACACCGAGGTGTCTCCGCATGACAAGACGCACTTTCGCCGTGTCTGGGTTCCTGGCCGGGCTGCACCTTCTCTCGAACACTGGCAATGCGGCGTCGCCCGCTCCTCCGGTCGCCGAACTCTGGAGGTTCGACCGCATCGACCAGATCGGCGGGCATAAGACTACCGTATTGGGTCACCCGCGAGTCATCGACTCGCCCGTGGGCAAGGCGGTGGAGTTCAACGGCGTCGATGACGCCCTGTTCGTGGACGTCCATCCGCTGGCGGGAGCCGAGACGTTCACTTGGGAGATCGTCTTCCGCCCCGATCCGGGTGGCGCACCGGAGCAACGCTTTTTCCATCTGCAGGAGAAGGACCCCAAGACCGGCGAGGACACGGCCACCCGGATGCTCTCGGAGATCCGCGTGATCGATGGCCGCTGGTGCCTCGACAGCTTCGCTCTTGCCGGAGACCAATCGCGGGCGCTGCTCAATCGCGAGCGCCTGCATCCGCTCGGCGCCTGGTATCGCGTCGCCATGGTCTACGACGGCCACGAGCTTCGCAATTACGTCGATGGCGTGTTGGAAGGCTCTGGCGAACTCCACCTGTCGCCCCAGGGGCCGGGCCATTCTTCGATCGGCGTGCGCATCAACAAGGTGGATTACTTTAAAGGCGCAGTCGCCCTGGCGCGCATGACGCGCGCCGCGCTGCCGCCCGCGGAATTCCTGAAGCTGCCGGCCCAGCCTTCGCCCGGCGCTCAACGCTGAGATGCCGCTTCCGGTCACCCTGCGCGCCCTCCAGTACCGTAATTACCGGCTCTTCTTTGCCGGCCAGCTCATCTCCCTGATCGGCACCTGGATGCAGAACGTGGCCCAAGCGTGGCTGGTTTACCGGCTCACGGGATCGCCGGTGCTGCTGGGCGCGGCCGGGTTTGCGGCGCAGATTCCGGTGTTCCTGCTGGCGCCCGTGGGAGGCATCGTGGCCGACCGGCACAACCGCCACCGCCTGGTCATCGGCACCCAGACGGCCGCCATGCTGCTGGCTTTCGCGCTGGCGGCCCTCACGCTCTCAGGCGCCGTGCGCGTCTGGCACATCTTTGTGCTTGCGTCGTTGCTCGGCGTGGTGAATTCCTTCGATATTCCCGCGCGCCAATCGTTCATCGTGGGCCTGGTGGCGAAGCCCGACCTCATCAACGCCGTGGCCCTCAACTCCTCCATGTTCAACGCCTCGCGCGTGGTGGGACCGGCCATCGCGGGCGTCCTGGTGGCCAGCATCGGCGAGGGCTGGTGCTTCTTCGCCAACGGCGCGAGCTACATCGCCGTCATCATCGGGCTGCTGATGATGCGTGTCCCACGGCATCAGCGGGCGGCGCAACCGGGATCGCCCCTGTCGCGCATGGCGGAAGGGTTTCGCTTCGTGATTCAGCATCCGCCGGTCCACGCCTTGCTGATGCTGCTGGGCGTGGTGAGCCTCACGGGAATGCCGTACGCGGTGCTCATGCCGATCTTCGCCGACCGCATCCTGCACGGCGGCGCGAGGGCGCTGGGTTCGCTCATGGGCGCCACCGGGATCGGCGCGCTGGCGGGCGCCCTGACGCTGGCCAGCCGCCGCGACCTCAAGGGACTGGGGCGCTGGGTGGCGTTCGCCGCCCTGGGATTCGGCGCCGGGCTGGTGGCGTTCTCCATTTCGCGGACTTTCTGGCTCTCAGCCGCCATCCTGACGCTATGCGGCTTCTCCATGATGATCCAGATGGGCTCTTCCAACACGCTCATACAGAGCATGTCGCCGGATCGGTTGCGCGGCCGTGTAATGTCGGTCTACTCGATGATGTTCATGGGGATGGCGCCCTTCGGCGCGCTGCTGGCGGGCGCGGTTGCGGGCCGCCTGGGAGCGCCCCTGACGGTGGCCGCCGGCGGCGTCACCTCGATGCTGGCCGCCTCCATTTTCTGGATGTGGTGGCCGCAGATTCGCGTGCACGCGCGCAAGCTGATTGTGGCGCAGCAGATGGCCGGCGGCGACCCGCCCCACGAAATGACCGGCGGCAGTTTGGAACTCGATCCGGAAGAGTAGGACCTCTACGCGGAAACCTTCCAGGTCTTTACTGTCCCCCGCCTCTGCCGCCTCTGCCCGCGGCTGGAGCCGCCGCCACGCCCACTCCCAGGTGGTCGAAATTCAGCATGGCGTTGAACAGCAGAAAGTAGCTGCCCTGCGTCTCATTGCGCCACATCGGATTGTCGGCGAACAACAACACGTGGCCTTTGCCGCGCGGAACGTCCACCACGGCGGCTTGGTTAGCCAGCTCGGAGCCGCCCGCCAGCATGCCGGAAACCAGCAGGTCTTTCTCCTCGGCGAACCGCACCACTACGCGAGGCCTCAGCTCTGGCGGTAACGGAGCGCCGCGGCCGCCGCCACCTCCACCGCCGAAGGCATCGCCCAAAGGCGCTTCCTCTGCCGGCTGGCCGGCGGCCCGCGGGGCCGGCGGGGAAGCCATCTCCAAGGGGCGTCCTTGCGGAATATCGGGTTCGGTCAGGGTCCCGCGGCCAGTCGGACGGTTGGGGCCTGTCGTTCCGCCGCCAACTGTTGCTGCGCCGCCTCCGCCTGCGCCACGGCCTCCTCCTCCGCCGCCGGGCCCAGAGGGCACCCCGCCGAATCCGCCGCCCGCACTCACCGAAAACACGGGCGACTGATTGAAGTACACGGCCAGTTTGTCCCCGTAACCGTACGCAATCGGGCTGCGCTTATCCGCGACGGCCGCGTTGATTACGCTGCCTCTCGCGCGCAACTGCGGCGTGCTGTTGATGGTGACGCCCTCGATGATGCCGTAATCGATGGGAATCGACGCGTTCCCCGTGATGGTGATGAAAAGGCCGCCCGCATCGATGAACCGGGCCACGTTCACCAGCCCCTCGAGCCCCATGCCGCCGCGCATGTCGTCGGTCGTGTCCGGAGAGCCGCCAATGTTCGGCGTAAGGTCGGTCTTCTTCCACGGCACCGGGTCGCCGCGCATGGGCGTGCCATTGACGATGCGCTGCGCGGTCCCGCCCACCGGGCCGAACAGAATCACGTCCCACTTGTCGCGAAGGTTGGCCGTCTCCCTCAGTTTCTGGTCGGAAATGTAATCGTAGGGGATTTGCAGGCGGTCGAAGGCCACCCGGAACCAGCCCTCGTTCTGCGTGCTGGTCCAGGTGTGCACCAGCGCGATGCGCGGAGCCGCCAGCTCGTGCATGGCAACCTTAGGAACTTCGGCCGAAGCATAGACGGCGGTCCCCAGGGCCGCCGCGGCGCTCTCCAGCCGCGCGCGCAGGTCGCCCGGATTGCCCTCCGTCTTGATGATGAACGACCCGGCGGCGAAACCGCGGTCGTCGGACTTGAAGGCATCTTCAGCGGCGAACATTTTGACGTCCTTCAGTTTGAAACGGAAGGTCGCCAGGGTGTTGTCGGCGTTGTGATTGATAACGTACGCCGCGGCCGAAGCCGGTCCCGCGATTTTGCCGGCGGGCTTGGCCCCGTCCACCAGCAGCGTCATAGGCGCCTGCAGAATGTCGGGCTTGGCGACGCGCACCGTGGTGATGTTGTGCAGCGGGCCCAGGGTCCATCCCGTGTCGTCGTACGGCGGCGGATCGTTGACATTGTAATACTGCGTGTCGAGCAGCATGTCCGCCATGCGGCTGTAAGGCTGATCCATGCGGACCACGTAGCTGCCGGCGGCAAACTTCTGCTTCTTCCCATCCTGCCCAATCGCAACTTCGGTGTCGCTCGCGAGACGCTGCACCTCGACGCCCTGCATGCGCAGCAGGTTGACCACCTCCGCGCACTCCGCGGGACGGGGATCGTCGCCCGGAATCACCCATGCCGCCGGTCCTTCATTCTTGGCCTTGTCCACGCTTCGCCTGCTCTTCAGATAGAAGTTTCCGAGGAACTCCTTGCGATTGGCCGCCACGTTGTTCATCGAGAACAGCAGGCCGCTCTGCTGCAAATTGATGTTGTTGCGGAATGACCAGTTCACCCGCGGCAGAGGCGGATTGGGTCGGTACCAGGTCCGGCTGGTGGCGCTCCCCGGCACCGTGCGTTCGCCGGTATCCGCGCCGGTGGCGCCAAACGTCTCATAGAACCGTCCGATGGAGTTGTGCCCGTTGGCCACGTAGAACATGTAGTTCGGCGCCCATCCGTCGTAGTACCCGTGCGTCCACACCCCCGGCACGCCGCGCTTGGTCATCTCCTCGATGTCCACGTACGCCATTTGCTGCCACTCGTCGATCACCAGCGGGTCCAGCCACGCATTGTAAGGGCCCATGCCCGTGGATACGTAGAGAAATGGCTGCGATTCGTGCAGATCGTGCAAGACCGTGGGGTGGTACTCGAGGAACGTGCTCATCATGGTCCGGCTCAGCGCCAGCGCCATGCCCAACCCATCCCGATTGTTGTCGTGCGCCACGTACCTGCCCCAGTAGATCTGGGTGGGCGCCGTCTTGCCCGGGTTGGCCTTCCGATAGTTGTACACGTCCACCGCGCGGTCGCGGCCATCGGCTTCGGACACCGGCGTGATCAGCACGATCGAATTCTTGCGGATGTTCTGAACCAGCGGCGACTCCTCCACCGCCAGCCGGTACGCCAGTTCCATCAGCATCTCGGGCGAGCCGGTCTCGGGCGAATGGATGCTGCCCGAGGCCCAATAAAACGGCAGCGCCTCGGCGATCGCTTGGTCCGCCTCCGGCTGAGGCGTCCGGCGCGGGTCCGCCAGCCGGGCGGTGAGTTCCTTGTAATGGTCCAGCTTGGCAATGTTGCCCTCGTCCGAGACCGCCACCAGGATGATTTCGCGGCCTTCTTCCGAGTGGCCGATGGTAAACACCTTGACCCGCTTCGAGGCCTTCTCCAGCTCCCGCATGTAGCGGTAGATGTCCTTCGTATACGTGAGCTTGTTGGGCGTGCCGATGGCGTACCCCAGCACCTTCTCCGGCGTGGGCACGCTATCGGAAGCGGGCAGGTGGTCCACCAGCTCCGTCAGGAAAAACGGCTCCGTGGTGTACTCGCGGATCTTGGCCGTATACCCCTCGTCATTCTTCTGAGGCGCGGCGGCCGCAACTGGCGCCGGCGCTTTGGCGGGCTTCTTATCGGCGGCCGAAAGCGTCAGGGCAATAAACAGGCAAATGGCGATTCTACGCATGATCTCGATCATCACATATGGAAGCGGGGGCTGGGGGCCAGGGGCCGATTATCGTCCCGGTCTCGATGCCTTCTCCAAGTCCTCGATGAGACGTCGTACGCCTTCGGCGTCTCCCGCAAAACCGTACATGCCCGTCCGCATACCCTGCGCGTTCACCAGGAAGTTCGTCGGCAGACCGGCGTAAGGGAACAGCTTGTCGGCCAACTCGGGCGCCTGAATCACAGGAAATGTATAGCCCTGTTCCGTAAGGTAGTCCCTGACAGCTCCGGGACTCTCATCCACGCTGATCGTGAGTACCTGTATGTCCTTGCGGCCCCGAATGCTCTCGTGCAGGTCTTTGAGGCCCTTATGTTCTCCCCTGCATGGCGCGCACCACGTGGCCCAGAAGTTCACAAACGTGGCCTTTCCCTTGAGGTCGCGCAACTGCCAAGACCTTCCGGCCAGGTCCTTGGCGGTAAAATCCGGCAGGGCTTTCACAAACGCGGGCGGTGTCCGTCCGACTGAAATGTTCGCGGAATCCGTCTTTGCCGAAGCCCACTCTGGCCAGTTCTTTTCGGTCCCTCCGTGCGACATATAGAACTGCTTGATCGCCGCCAGCCTGGGTTCGGAGGCAAGGTCTTCGGGTATCCTCTCCTTCGGAATTCCGAGCGCCGCTTGATAATGCACAAGCGCGTCCCGGGTTCGGCCCTCGGCAGCCTCCACGTCCGCTAACCGGCGTATCCATTCGGTCCTGTCAGACTGGGAGCGGCCCCCCTGCTGGACCTTCAACCGCCCCAACGCCTGCTCCACCAACGCGCGCGCGTCGGCCGGCCGCCCAGTTGCCAGGAAGTAGTCAGCCCGCATCTGGTCCGTCTGCACGGATGTGATCTCGCCCCAGTTCGGACGGCGCACGCGCAACTCCTCGGGAAGCAGGTCATCGGAAATCGCGTACCTCAGTTGCGTTTCGGTGTTCCGCAACCCGAGATCGAGGAGCTCGGGAACCTGTTCCAGCCTAACCTTCCCGGTCACATAGACGCGTGCGAGGGAGGTTTCCAGCGGCGGGAATTCCACACTGGCATCCGGAGACGACTGCCTGAATCGTACAACCCGATCAATGATCGCCAGGTTCTCCACCGATCCCACGCCCACGTCGCCCGCCATCGCGCGAGATTCGATACGACGGAAAAGATCTTGCGCGGAGGCGATATCATTGGGCCAGCGACGCAGCCATTCGCGCTCCGCCGCGGCGCGTTTCTCTTGGTAATCCCGATAAGCCTTATCGTCCGGCTTGGGCGGCGGGTTGTCACGCTCCCATCTGCCTTGGAGGAGCGCAAGCGCAAGCTGCGAATCCGGAGCTTCCCGCCTGACTCTGGCTTCGAGAGTATCAACCAGGCTTGGGTCGCGAAGAATTCGCGAAGCCTCTCGATATATCGATGCCAGGCGCGGATCTGGCCGGAACGGCCAGCTTTCGATCCGCTTCAAGTCGCCCCGAATCCGGGCTTGCAGGACTTCCGCGCCGATTCCCGAACGCTCTTCGGCGATCCACAGCGCGGGCCACGAAACGAGATCAAGCCAGGTGCTGCGCCTCTCCAGCGCCCGCCGCATCGGCGCCGCCTCCTGGAGCGTGCCCCTGCCCCCGACGCCGGTTATCAACGCCTCCGGGCACACCGCCGTGAATGCCTTCAGGTGAGCCGCCGCATCCTCGCCCCTGAGGTCCACGAATTCCAGGTGCGGCCAGACGAATTCGGGATGTTCTCTCAACAGAGGCTCCAGAACTTCCCTTGAGCGGCGCGGGCTCGAATACAGCAACAGCCGCGCCTCGTAGTATGGCGCCAGTGGATTGCCGCCCCACTTGCGATACATACTCAGCGCCTGGTCGAACTCGTCTCCCAGGTAGTTACGTTGCCGGAACGAATCCTGATACGCGCGCTGGATGAAGAACTCGCCGGGGTTCCGCTGAGCGAGCAGGCGCAGCGCCCCGATCCGCTGCTCATACGGAATTTCGGGGTCATCCAGCGGCTGTACGGCTTCCAGCAGCCGAAGCGTCTTGTCAGAGGCTTCGCACGAAACGTTCCACCCCTGTGCGCAAAGGGGAAACGCCGCTAGGAGTAACAAGAAAGCGCGCATAATTTCTCCACGGTGGCCCTCGCCTGATTGAGCGATCTTTCCTTTTGGCTAGCCTGACTTTCGCAGTTGACGACGGTTTTCCGCCATTTTGGGGTGGTTTCGTCGCGCAACTCCTTGCGCGTCAATGACGGCCTCTCGCTACCGCGTGTAGGGCAGACCTACCCTCTTT
>JBEKSR010000010.1:0-60078 GCA_049516835.1 Bryobacteraceae bacterium
ACAAGGGAAATTGTCATATTTACATGGGTACATATACCACAGTCTGTGGAATCCCTTCTGGCCGAGGAGTCAATGAGTTAGATCAACTCACAAGACAGTTGCACAGGGGTAAGATCCGTCCGGTGATATTCCGTGAGTACCATGCGGAGGGATTTCTTGCGGCCGGCAGCGACCTCGATCGCGGTGGCGCGAACATTACGTTTTCGCCGACGCTCAGTTGACCCCTCGGGGCAGGCGGACCGTTACCGTGGTTCCTCCATTCCGGCGGCCCGACCATTCAACGGTCCCTCCATGCAGACCGGCCCGTTCCCGCATGCCGAGGAGGCCGAGAGAGAGAGAGGGAGACAGAAGTTTCGGATCGAAGCCCTTGCCATTATCGCTGACGCGCAAGGTGAACCAGTCGCCATGGGTCTCGACCGCCACTTCCAGGATTGTCGCATTGGCGTGACGAATGACGTTGGTAAGGATTTCCTGAAAGATGCGGAAGACGGCGAGGGCCGGCTCGGCGGCAAGACCAGCGTCCCGGCGGAGACCCCGGCGGCGGCAACGAATTCCGGTGCGCGATGCGAACTCCTGGAGCTGCCAGTCGAGGGCCGCCGCAAGCCCGAGATCTTCGAAAACAGTGGGGCGCAGCTCAGCGACGATCCTGCGGACTGTGTTCATGGCCAAGTCGATCCCGCGGACAAGCGCGGCGATGCGCTTGTCGAATTCACCCCGTGCTTCGGCCCCGCGGGAGCGATGCAGAGATGCCAGGGTTTCCAAATCGAGTTTCAGCAAAGAGAGCATCTGGCCAAACTCGTCGTGGACTTCCCGTGAAATACGCGCACGCTCCTCCTCGCAGGCGGATTCGACGCGCGCGGCAAGCTGGCGCAGTCGATCATGCGAGATTCGCAACTGCTCTTCGTAGTGTTGGCGCTCGGTGATGTCCCGGAGATTGACCACTATTCCGCGCAGTTCCTTTACGTGAAGGCAGTTTGCCGCCGTACTCTCGACACTGCGCCATTCTCCATCGCGGTGGCGCAAACGGACGTGGAGAGTCACCGCGACACTGGGCGGTGAATGCAAGATGCCAAGGATAGATTCTTCAACGGCCTGCCGGTCGTCCGGGTGCAGGTACTCCATGGTATTGGTTCCGATTAGCAGGTCCGGCGGATAGCCGAAGACCCTTTCCGCCGAGGGGCTTATGTACAAAATGGTGGCGGCGGCATCAATGACGCAAATGACCTCCATGCCATGTTCGATCAGAAGGCGGCTGCGTTCTTCACGGGCACGGAGACGCGCCGCGGCCTCGACTTGAGGCGAGAGATCGTGGCAAATCACCTGAACTTCGTACGGTTTGGTCTCCCCCTCCCTGAACCGGGGCATGGCATCGATCGATATCCAATGCGACTCCCCTGTGTGAGCGTTCCGTACTTTCATCACGACATCGTGGACTTCGGATCCGCTGCGCAGCGCAACCATGCTGGGAAGCTCGTCTGGAGAGATCGGAGTGCCGTCTTCCCTGGTTACCCTCCAATGGAGTTCGGAGCGGCGCTGGCCGCGCGCTTCTTCAATTGAGAGGCCGAATAGTTTTTCGGCAGATGGATTGGCCGAGAGGATCAAGCCCTCACCGTCCAGATAGTGCACGGCCTGACTCATGGTGTGGAACAGATCGGAATATCGTTGTTCCGATTCGCGGCGGGCCTGCTCGGCTTCCCGGAGACGCGTCACATCGAGATTGATACCGATCACCCGGGCGGCCTCGCCAGCGGCGTTGGGGTACATCTTGGCCTTGCTGACGATCCAGTGGACACTGCCGTCCGGCCGGATGATGCGGAGCTCGGCCTCGCCCTGCCCTGTTCCCCGCACAAGGTTCTGGTGGTATGCCTGTGCGCGATCCCGATCTTCGGGATGCACGGCCGAGAGCCACTGAGCATAGGACATGGTCGTCCGACTCGTAGGCAATCCATAAATGCGAAAACAGTGTTCCGAGCGGGTGATGCTGCCGCTCGGCAGAGACCAGTCCCAGATTCCCAGCCCGGCTGCCTCCTGGGCCAGGTTGAGGTGGTCTTCGGTTTCCAGGCGCGCCGCTTCGGTAAGTTTCAGCGGGGTGATATCGTGAGCAATAGCCGCGGCTGCGACAGGCTTGCCATCCGCGTCTTTGACGGGGATGACGCTCACCGACACGAACCGTCTGGTTCCATCCTTGCGAATCCTGACGGTGTCGCGCCGCCGGGTGGGTTGCCCTTGTCTGGCCTTTCCGATCGAGTCGTGCGCTTCTTCGAGGCGGTCCGGGGGGATGGTCAAAAAGATCGGATGCCCCTGTATCTCCGAGGCGGAGTATCCGTACAATCGCTCGGCGCCAGGATTCCAGGTCAAGATGACGCCGTTCAGGTCCGTGCTGATGATGGCGTCTTCCGCGCTCTGGACAATAGCGGACAGAAATGACGAGGCCTCGATGTTTTGCGAAGCGGCGCCGGCAGACGGCCTGGCATTCAATTCCCGGCTGATGAGCGCGCTGAAATCGTGCAGGGCGCATATTTCCGATTCCGAGAGCGGGCCGCGAGGGCGCGTGTCCATGACGGCAACGGCGCCGACCGCGAACCCCTCGGTAGTGACCACGGGTACCCCGGCGCAGAAGCGAACTCGCGGGTGACCGGCGGCGAGAGCGAGCCCCGCGAATCTCGCGTCCGCGGTGGCATCGGGTATCACGAGGGCTTCGGGGCAGCCGATCGTGTGTGAGCAGAAGGACGCCGAGCGAGCGAGTTGCGGCAGACCGAAGCCGTAGGTGGATTTGAACCAGCTCCGATCATGCGTGACGAAGCTGATTGCGGCCATGGGTGCGCCGAAGAATTGCGCTGCCAGGCGCGTGATGCAATCGAAATGGGGATCGGGAGGCGTATCGAGGATGCCGCAGCGATCCAGAGCGGCAAGGCGCAGGTTTTCAACCGGAGCAGTGGACATAGTCGAAGGTGTGGCCGCGACGACAGGCGGGGATCTGGAACCGGTCAACGGGACCGGCGGTCAATCCAGTGGGATCATAACACAGACCGATCGAGATACCGGAGTTGCCGGCCTATCTGGACGGCGATTCCGTAAACTGACGGTTGCTCCACAGGCAGGGTGCTGATTTGGCACGAGTTGGTTGCGAAGGATGCGCTGGGGGAAGTTGTAAATGCCTTTGGATGGCACAATGGCGTTGACAAACCGCGCTTGGGGTTCAGCCGCAGTGGCATTTACACATGGTTGGCCTGATACCGGTCCGGGGGTTGGGGGCGCTGAAGGCGCGGGTGCTCAGGGGCCGGCCGATGAAGATCCCGGCGGCGCAAAGACGGCGCAGACGGGTCACGACTGCAAGAGCACCTCAGCGGCCGGCTCGAGCCGCCTGGTCCGCTTCCGCCCGCCGAGGTTGCGGAAACGCTCCATGTAAATGTAAAACACCGGGGTGATGTAGAGCGTCAGCGTTTGCGAGACCACCAGGCCGCCAACCACGGCCAGGCCGAGGGGGCGGCGCGCTTCTCCGCCGGCGCCGAACCCGATGGCGATGGGGAACGTGCCCATGAGCGCGGCCATGGTGGTCATCATGATGGGCCGGAAGCGCACCAGACAGGCTTCGTAGATGGCCTCGGCCGGCGGAATGCCCTGGGCGCGCTGGATTTCCAGCGCGAAGTCGATCATCATGATGGCGTTCTTCTTGACGATCCCAATCAGCATGATGATGCCGACGAACGAGTAGATGTTGAGCTCATTGTGGAAGATCAGGAGCGTGGCCAGAGCGCCCAGGCCGGCCGAGGGCAGGCCGGAGAGAATGGTGAGGGGGTGGATGAAGCTCTCGTACAGAATCCCCAGGACCATGTAGATGACCAGAATGGCCATGACGAGCAACACTCCCATGCCGCGCAACGAGGACTGGTAGGCCGCGGCTGTTCCTTGAAAACTGGTGCGGATGGAGGCCGGGAGGGTTTCGCGCGCCAGTTCCTGGACGCGGTCGACGGCCTCGCCGAGCGAAACCCCGGGCAGCAGGTTGAAGGAGACGGTGACCGCCGGCAACTGGCCGAGATGCGCGACGGTGAGCGGACCGACTTCCGTGCGCAGCCTGGCTACCGAGTCGAGCGCCACCAGTTTCCCCGTGTTGGAGCGAATGTAGAGGAGGGGTAGGCGATTGGGGTCGCGCTGGTACTGCGGCAGCAGCTCCATGATCACGTAGTAGGTGTTGGTGGGCATGTAGATGTTGGAGATTTCGCGCGCGCCATACGCGTCGTACAGAGCGTCCTCGATCTGGCCGGCGGTGACGCCGAGAGCGGAGGCGCGGTCGCGGTCGATATCCACGGTGATCTGGGGGCTGGAAATCTGGAGGTCGCTGTTGACGTCGGTGAGGCCCGGCACGGTCTGCACGCGTTTCTCGAAAGCGTCGGCGGAACGGTACAACTCGCCGATGTTGGTCCCTTGCAGGGTGTACTGGTAGAGGCTCCGGCTGACAAACCCGCCGATGCGCACCAGGGGCGGATTCTGAAGATAGGTTCGAATGCCGGGAAGGGCGTTCAGTTTGGGCCGCAATCTCTCGATGATCTGCTCGGGCGTGGATCGCCGCACGTTGCGGGGCCTCAAGCGCATGGTCAAGCGCCCCTGGTTGCCGGATGAAATGCCGCCGCCCTGGCCGACGCTGGAGGCGAAGGCCTCGATATCGGGATCGGCTTGAATCACGGCAGCCACCTCCTTCTGCCGCCGGACCATGCCATCGAAGGAGATGTCCTGGGGAGCTTCGGTCGACCCGCTCAGTTGCCCGGTGTCCTGGCTGGGGATGAAGCCCTTGGGAACCAGCCCATACAGATAGACGGTGGCCGCCAGGGTCCCGGCCGCGGTCAGCATGGTGAGGAACCGATGGCGGATGACGCCGCGGAGGGTCCACCCGTAAAAGTCGCGCATCCCGTCGAACACCTTTTCGGAGGAGCGCTGGAAGGCGTTCTGCCGCGCCCCCACGGGCTTGAGGAACCGGCTGCACAGCATGGGAGTGAGGCTGAGCGAGACCACGCCGGAGATGACGATGGCCGCCATGATGACGACGGCGAACTCATGGAACAGCCTGCCCATGATGCCGCTCATGAAGAGCACGGGGATGAAGACCGCGGCCAGGGAGAGGGTCATGGAAAGGATGGTGAAGCCGATCTCGCGGCCTCCCTCGAAGGCGGCCTGCATGCGCGGCTTTCCCATCTCCATGTGGCGAACGATATTCTCGAGGATCACGATGGCGTCGTCCACCACGAAACCCACCGAAAGGGTCAGCGCCATGAGCGACAGGTTGTCGAGCGTGTAGCCCGCCAGCGCCATGACAGCAAACGTGCCGATGATGGACATGGGCAGCGCGAGCGAGGGGATCGCGGTGGCGGAGACGTTCCGCAAGAAGAGAAAGATCACCATGATCACCAGCGCAACCGTCAGGACCAGGGTGAATTTCACGTCGTTGACGGATTCGCGGACGGCTTGCGACCGGTCATAGAGAATGTCCAGGTTCACCGAGGGCGGCATCTGCTCGCGGAAGCTGGGCAGTAGCTCCTTGATGCTGTCCACCACCTCGACGGTATTGCTGCCGGGCTGGCGTTGCACGATCAGGTAGATGGTGCGGGTGTCGTTGTACCAGGCCGCGACCTTGTCGTTCTCGACGCTGTCGATCACGCGCCCCAACTGCTCTAGGCGAACCGGAGAGCCGTTGCGGTAAGCCACGATGAGGGGGCGATACTGGGCGGCGGTATCGAGCTGCCCGGTGGCTTGAACGGTGTAAGCCTGCCGGGGTCCCCAGAGAGTGCCGGTGGGCAGGTTGACGTTGTGCGCGCCGAGTGCGATCTCGACATCGTCAATGCCGATGTTGCGGGCGGCCATGAGGCTGGGATCGAGCTGCGCGCGCACGGCGAATTTCTGGGCGCCATAGACGAACACCTGCGCTACGCCCTCAATCATGGAGATGCGCTGCGCCATCATGGTCTCGCCATATTCGTCGACCACCGAAAGCGGCAACGTGGGCGAGCTGAGAGTCAGGTTCAGGATGGGCATGTCCGCCGGGTTCACCTTGCGAAAAGTGGGCGGGTTGGGCATGCCGGCAGGCAGACGGCCCTGGGCCGTAACGATGGCGGCTTGCACGTCGAGCGCGGCGCCATCCAGGTTGCGGTCCAGCACGAATTGCAGGGTGACGCTGGTGTTGCCGCGGGCGCTCGTGGAGGTCATGGAATCCAAGCCCGGAATGGTCGAGAACTGGCGCTCGAGCGGCGTTGCGACCGAAGCGGCCATAGTCTCGGGGCTGGCGCCGGGAAGGCTGGCGCCCACCTGAATGGTGGGGAAGTCCACGTTGGGCAGATCGCTCACGGGGAGCGTGCGATACCCCGCGACTCCGAACAGGAGAATACCCATCATGACGAGCGTGGTCATGACTGGCCTGCGGATGAAGATTTCGGTAATATTCATCGCTCAGCTTACAGCATAGCTTCTTGCGCAGAGCGCTGCAGGAGGCCGGTTCCGCTACCAAAGCACGCGCACGGGATAGCGCGCGATCCATTCGTCCGGAGTGAGGATGGCAAGACCGTGCGCAATGGCCTGACAGATCAGCATCCGGTCAAACGGATCGGTATGGAGTGGCGGGAGTTTGGGCAGTTGCAGGACCGCGTCCTCGCTCAGATCCAGGCTGGCGATGCCGTTGGCTTGGCGGCGGCTGGGAACGTATCGGGCAGCGGGTTCCGGCAACGGAAGGCGGCCAGCCACCTGCTTCAAAGCGATTTCCCAGGCGGAGACGACGCTCAAATACAGTTCGTTGTCGCGATCCGCGCACAACCCCCGGACCAGTGGCGATACCCGTGAGAGCCCGGAATTGAGCCACAAAAATGTGCACGTATCGAGAAGCAGTTTCAATCCTCGGCCTCGCCGCGGAAGTATCGCATGAGATCCTCAGGCAGAGGCTCAAAGAACTCGGGGGGAATCTCGAACTTGCCTTCATCGATACCGAACCTGCGTTTCCGGTGCGAGGTTTTAGTCGCGATGGGCCGCACTTCGGCTATGGGACGGTTGTGGCGGCAGAGGACGATGGTTTCGCCTGCCTCGACACGGTTGAGGTAGCGGGAAAGATGCGTCTTGGCCTCGTGAACGTTGAGCCTGATCACAAGACTATAATACTAGTTTTAATGTAAACTAACAATATGATCAAGTCCGCGGGACGCGCGGCGCAGTTTCCCGCCGAACGGGAGCGCGAATTCTACGACGCGCAGTACCGGCAGTTTCTGGAATTGCCGGATGCGGACCTGGTATGCAACCGGAGGACGCTGGCGGCGGGTCTGGCCGATCCCGCCAACCCGAGCTACGAGCGCCGGGTGGTCTATCGGGCCGCGCTCGAATACCTGCTGAGCGAGCCGCTCGCGGGCCGGACCGCGCTGGATTATGGCTGCGGCACCGGCGATTGGGGCCTCATGCTGGCGGGGGAAGGCGCCGCGGTGACGCTGCTGGATCTTTCGCCGGTGGCCATCCGCCTGGGTTTGCGGCGGGCCGCGGCCAGCGGCGTGGCGGACCGGGTGCGGGGCGTGGCGCGCGATGCCAGCGACCTGGCCTGCTTCGGCGACGGCGAATTCGACCTGATTTTCGGCAGCTTCGCCCTGCATCACACGCTCAAGTATCCGCGGGCGCGCGACGAGTTGCTGCGCGTGCTCAAGCCGGGCGGGCGGCTGGTGCTGGTGGAAACCTATGGCAACAATCCGCTGCTCAACGCGGCGCGCGCCGTGCGGCGGCGGGTGTCGAGGGAGCCGGCCGGGCAGGGTGAAGGGATCATTCTGAACGATTCGGATCTGGATGCGCTGCGCCCGCTGGTGGGGTCGCTCGAGGTCTATCCGTTCAACTTGCTGGCGATGGGGAAACGGCTGTTTCGCGGGCGCTTCTCGAGAAGATGGGCGCGGGGTGTGGTGCGAGGCCTGGAATGGATGGATGAGCGGCTGCTGACGGCGTGGCCATCGCTGCGGCGGTATTGCGGGGAAGCAGTCATCGTGGGACAGAAAGCGTGGTAACGGCCGCGGGCAAGTCTTCGTGAATCAACTCCTCTTGGGTGGCTTCGGTCTGCTCGAAGTTGGGCAGGTAGCTTGCGGCGTGGTGGAATACGCCCTTTCGAATCGAGAGCACCACGAAGGAATACCACGGGCACGAATTCCGCAGATCAGTCGGGGAGAAACAGGCGCCGCAATCGGGGTGCGAGTGATAGATGCCGATCAGGTCCATGTGGCGCTCGTGCGCGGCCCTGCCGGCGGCCAGCAGGTCTTGCGGGCGGATCTCATAGCGCACGGCCTGGACGCCATCGAAGGCGTTTTCCAGGGGCAGGGCCACGCGCACGATTTTGTCGGCGCCGTTAATTGAGCCCAGCATGGCGCCGCAGCACTCGTTGGGGTAGGTTTGGCGGGCGTGCGAGACCATGATCTCCCAGGGCTCGGATTCGATGCGGGTCATCGCTCATGGTAGCAAGTCGCTACAATACCGGCATCATGTTTCACCGCCGGTTTTCGCTTCGCCTGCCCGCATGGCTGCTGACCGCGGCAGCGCTGCTATCTCTGTCGCTTGCCCAGACAGGCAAGCGGCCCTTGAACCACAACGACTACGACGGCTGGCGCTCGATTTCGAGCCAGCGACTCTCGCCGGACGGCAAGTTCCTGGCTTACGGGCTGTTCCCGCAGGAAGGCGACGGTGTGGTGGTGGTTCGCAACCTGGCCACCGGGAAGGAGCAGCGCGAGCCTGCCGGAGCGCGCCCGGCGCCGGTCCCCGCGGCCACTCCGGAAGAGGGGCCGCCGGCCGAAGCGCGAGCCGTGACCATCGCGTTTTCGCCGGACAGCAGGACGCTGGTGTTCTCGACTTTCCCGCCGAAGGCCGATACCGACAAGGCCAAGAAGGAGAAGAAGACCGCGGACCAGATGCCGAAAGACGGAATGGTCATCGTCGATCTGGCCAGCGGCAACGCTACCCGCATCGAGCGTGTGAAGCGGTTCCAGCTTGCGGAGAAGGCCAACGGCTATCTGGCGTATCTGCGCGAAGCGCCCGAGACCGCGCCCGCCGCCAACCCGTCCCCGCAGAAAAAAGCGGGCGGCGGTGCCGATCAGCAAGGCGGGGCGCCCTCTGGGCCCGGGGGTGGTGGCGCGGCGGCGGGGGCCGGGGCCGGCGCGCGCCCGGAGTTCGGATCGGACCTGGTGCTTCGCAGCCTGGCCGATTCCACGGAGCGCACTTTTCCGGACGTGGTGGAATTCTCGTTCAGCGACGACGGAAGACAATTGGTCTATGCCGTATCGGCCAGGGATACGGCGAAGAACGGGGTTTTCGTAGCCCGGCCGGGCGTGGCGGATGCCCCGGCCGCGCTGCTGGCCGGCAAGGGCAAGTATGCCAAGCTGACCTGGGATGAAAACCAGACCGAGCTGGCTTTCCTGAGCGACCGCGATGACGCCGCGGGTAAGCCAGCCAAATGGAAGGTCTACCGCTGGGACCGCCAGGCGGGCGCCGCGGCGGAACTGGCATCTCCGGACACACCCGGCTTCCGAAAAGAATTCGCCATCAGCGACAAGGGCAACCTCAGCTTCTCCAAGGACGGCACACGCCTCTTCTTCGGCTGCGCGCCGCCCGTCCCCGACAAGCCGGCGGACACCGGCGCGGATGCCTCGTCCGACGACAAGGCAGTGGTGGACCTGTGGTCCTGGAAGGACGACTACGTTCAGCCCATCCAGAAAGTCCGCGCGGAACGCGACCGCAACCGTACGTACATGGCGGCGTATCTGATTCCGGAACACCGGGTGGTTCAACTGGCCGACGCCGCCATGGCGGAGGTGACGCCTTCGGAAAGCGCGCAATGGGCGCTCGGCAGCGACGATCGGGAGTATCGCCCCCTGGCCGACTACGACGAGCGCTACGCCGATGCGTACCTGGTCGACACCACCACCGGCAGGCGGACACTGGTAGCGAAAAAGCACCGCGGCACGGTGACGTGGTCGCCATCGGGCCGGTACCTGCTGGCCTTCGATGGCAAGGACTGGAGCACGATTTCGGTCCCCGATGGGAAGACCGTCAATCTGACCGCCGCCTTGCCGGTGAAGTTCTGGAACGAGGATACGGACACGCCAAGCACGCCGGCGGCTTATGGCTCGGCGGGCTGGACGAAGGACGGCAACTCGGTGCTGCTCTACGACCGCTTCGACATCTGGCGCGTTTCGCCGGACGGGTCGGGCGCCCAAAACATCACGGCCGGCTACGGGCGAAAGCAGAACCTGCGGCTCAGGTACGTGCGTCTGGAGACGGACCCGCGCGAGCGCTGGATCGACGCCGCCAAACCCCTGCTGCTGTTCGCCGAGAACTTGAGAACCTGGGAGAGCGGCTTCTTCCGCGCGGCCATGGATGGCGGCGAACCGAAACAGCTCGTGATGGCGCCGAAGTATTTCACGCTGCCGGCGAAGGCCAAGGACGCCGACGTGCTCCTGCTCACCGAACAGTCGTTCGCGGAATTCCCAGACCTGATTACTACGGACGGCAACTTCAAGGAACTGGCCAAGGTAAGCAACGCCAATCCGCAACAGGCGCAGACGCTGTGGGGGACGTCCGAAGTGGCCGGGTACAAGAACGCGGACGGCGTGCCGCTGACGGCGGCGCTCTATAAGCCCGAGAACTTCGATCCGCACAAGCACTACCCGCTCATGGTCTATATTTACGAGCGGCTCACGGACCGTGTGAACCGGTACGTCGAGCCGCGCCCCATGCACTCCATCAACATCAGCTACTACGTGAGCAACGGATACCTGGTGCTGACGCCCGACATTGTGTACACCACGGGCTACCCCGGACAGAGCGCGCTCAAGTGCGTGCTGCCCGCCATTCAGGCGGTGGTGGACCGGGGCTTCGTGGATGAGAAGGCCATCGGCATACAGGGCCACAGTTGGGGCGGCTACCAGATTGCGTACATGGTGACGCAAACCAACCGGTTCCGCGCGGTGGCGGCGGGCGCTCCGGTGGCGGACATGATCAGCGCCTACGACGGCATCCGCTGGGGCACGGGGTTGCCGCGCCAGTTCCAATACGAGCGCACGCAGAGCCGCATCGGCGGCTCAATTTGGCAATATCCCACGCGGTTCATCGAGAACTCGCCGATTTTCTGGGCCGACCGGGTGCGCACGCCGGTGATGATCCTGCAGAACGACGGCGACGACGCGGTGCCGTGGTATCAGGGCGTGGAGTTCTTTCTGGCGTTGCGCCGGCTGGGCAAGGAAGTCTACCTGTTCAACTACAACGGCCAGCCGCACGGGCTGCGCAACCGCGCCGACCAGAAGGACTACACCATTCGCCTGCAACAATACTTCGATCATTACCTGAAGGGCGCGCCGGCGCCGGACTGGATGACGAAGGGCGTGCCGTACCTCGAGCGGGAGCGTACGGCGGCGCCGGCGGAGAGCGGGGGCCAGTGAGCGCGGGTGATTAGCTGTTGGCGACAGAAATCGACACGGGGTTAACGCCGGCACTTGCCCAGGTGCATTCGCAGAGGCGGCAAATCTCCAAGGTGTGAGACGAAAACGCTGCCTGGTTTTAGGACAGAATTTCGGGACGCCGCCGACAGCAGGGCCGGCGCTGCGGTGGCCGCTATTTGGTCCCCATTTTGGGACTGTCTTCTGGGACGCTGGAGGCCTTGATTTCAGGGCTTTCCGGGTTTGTCCCAGAACTTACCCCTTTCGGGACGCTCGATAGCCCTGGCTGCTGGCTTTGCACGTCCAACAAGACGCGAATCGCATCAACGGTGATGCTCTATCTAGGAGAAACCCCCAAGAACTATACCTGGCATCACGAAGATCAGGCCAGTTTCGATCGTGTGTCCAAAACCCACGCCGGCTGCGGCGGGGTATGGGAGGCAGGGGAAAAGAAGGGGCTGGAGCCGATTGACACCGTCACCGGATGCCGTAGCCTTAAAGAAAGCCATCCATGCCAAGAAAGAGATCGACAGGCCAGGATCTCGTGCGCGCTGAGGTGATTGAGCGGCGGATTCTCCTCATCCGCGGGCACAAGGTGATGCTCGACAGCCACTTGGCCGAGCTTTACGAAGTACCCACCTTCCGGCTGAACGAAGCGGTAAAGCGCAACCGGCGGCGGTTTCCAGAAGACTTCATGTTCCAGCTTGGGAAGGAAGAGGCCGAATGTTTGACATCGCAATTTGCGATGTCAAAGCCGGGTCGCGGCGGCCGGCGGACGCTGCCTTATGTCTTCACCGAGCAGGGCGTCGCAATGCTCTCCACGGTCTTGAACAGCGAGCGCGCGATCGCAGTGAACATCGGCATCATGCGTGCCTTCGTGCGTCTCCGGCAGATACTCGCGACGCACAAAGATCTCGCCGAGCGCCTGGCGGCCATGGAGGAAAAGTACGACCAGCGCTTCAAGGTGGTGTTCGATACTTTGAAACGGCTTATGGAGCCGGCCCCGGAGCCGCGGAAGCGGCCCATCGGGTTCGTGGGACCGGGGAAGGAATAGCAGCTCGAACCCAGGCTCCTGCAACTCGATCGCGGTTATTACCGACCTGTCGAAAACCATGCCCTAAACTCCGTCCGGGCCGTAGCCCAAGATTTCGTCCTCCTCCTCGTGGGTGAGGGTCTTTCCCAGTTCGCTGGCTGGCATGTTCGGCCAGATCTCACGTTCCAGAAACTCGAGCAAACTCTCTTTGCGGTTCAAGCGTCCGCCCCTCGGCTCAAGGCGGGCTTCCTGCTCGACTGGCTCCTGGCGGACTGCTTCGGCCTTGGGATCGTGCTCCATAGTGGAATGGCGCCTTCCTCCATCTATTCTGCCAGACCCGGCCGAGCGCGCGGGCGGCTACACTGTGATCGTGGCCCGGCCCAAGAAGACGTTCACGGCGCTGGCGGCGGAATACACTTCGCTGGCATTCCTGCTGCCGGCGTCCACCTTTGCGGGCTACGCGATCGGCTACCTGCTCGACAGGGCTTTCGGCACTCACTGGCTGTACATTCCGTTCCTGATTCTGGGAAGCGTTGCCGGTTTTGTGCAGTTCATCCGGCAGATCATGAAGGACACGGATGATAACGAATCCTGACAATGAGTTCTATGAACGGGTGACGTCGCGCATTTTCAAGGTGACGCTGGCGATCGCCGGCGCGGGCACCGTGGCGGCGCTGGCTTGGCGCGGCTGGAGGGTGGGCGCCGGATTCGCGCTGGGCGGCGCCATCTCATGGCTGAATTTCCGATGGCTGAAATACGTTGTGGATGGGCTGAGCGGCAAGCGCGTACGCCCGCGGCTGGTGGTGCTGGCGGGGTTCCGCTACCTGCTTTTGGGCGGCGCCGCCTATGTTATATTGAGCTATTCTTCCATCAGCCTGGGAGCCACGCTCGCGGGATTATTCGTGTCGGTGACAGCGGTAATCGTCGAGATCTTCTTCGAAGTGGTGTATGGAACCTGAACTCTGGATCACCAAGCTCTTCAACGATCACCTGGCCGGGTTGGGAAACTCACTTCTGGGAATTGTGGGCGCGCACGCCGATGCGCGGCCGTGGGCCAACTTCGTAGTCATGCAGTTGGTGGTGGTCCTTTTCCTCATGGTGGTGGCCGCTCTTCTCCGGTTGCGGCTGTCGGCCGGCCGGCCGGGCAACTTCCAGCAGGCTGTCGAGCTGATTTACGAATTTGTGCACGGCCAGGCGGAAGACCAAATCGGGCACGACGGCCCCAGATACATGGGGTACTTCGGAACCATCTTCCTATTCATTTTGACCGCCAACCTGATCGGGGTCGTTCCCTGCTTCGAGTCCCCGACGCAGAATCCTTCGGTGACGGCGGGCTGCGCGCTGACGACCTTCATTTATTACAACCTAGTCGGGATTCAGGCGAACGGCTTCAAGTACGCGGCCAGCTTTGCCGGGCCCATCTGGTGGCTCGCCCCGATGATGCTGCCGATCGAGATCATCAGCCACTTGGCGCGTTGTCTCTCTCTTACAGTGCGTCTTTATGCCAACATGTTCGCGGGCGAGAAGGTCACCATGGTCTTCCTGGGCTTGACCCTCTTTCCGGTGCCGGTGATTTTCATGGGGCTGCATGTTTTCGTGGGGGTGATACAGGCTTACATTTTCATGCTGCTGACCATGGTGTACGTGGGTGGCGCAGTGGCGCACGAGCATTAATACCGGCTTTATGCCGCCTTACAGCGTGAGCCCGGCTGCACGGTGTCCGGGGACCACCTCCTGGGGCGATTCATCAAGGAGAATCGAATGACGAAGAAGCTGTTCTTTGTGCTGGCGCTGCTGTTCCTCGCCTGCTCCGCGGCAACCGCGCAGACGCCGGATAATCCGACTGCCGGCGGGCATTGGGTGCCCATCAGCGCCGCGTTTGCAATGGCGATTGCTTCCAGCCTTTGCGGTCTGGCGCAAGGCAAGGCGGTGGCCAGCGCGGTGGAAGGCATGGCTCGCAATCCGGGAGCCGCCAAGGCCATCCAGTTAGCCATGCTCATCGGCTTGGCGTTTATCGAATCGCTTGCTCTGTATACCCTGCTGATCGTCTTTATGAAGGCCAAGTAGGATTTTTCCCGGGGGCGAGCACGTCTCGCCCCCCTCTTTTGTTCCCGTACCTCTACGACTTGAAGGCTAGTACTCCGAGACACGTGTAAACACACAGGTCTATTGACCTTGCCGCCCTGCACCCTTTAGCATTGAGAAGCGATTCATGGAACAGCGAAGAACCCGGCGTTTCCAACTGCAGCTCCCGCTCTCCATCACGCGTTCCGGCGCGGCATGCGTGGAATTGGCTGGTTGCACCAAGAACATCAGCTCTGGCGGGGTGCTTTTTACCACGGAACGGGAACCGGATTTCGGCGGTCCCATCGAGTACGTGATCACGCTGGCTCACAACGGGGCGCAGGTGGTCAATCTGCGTTGCATGGGAAAGATCGTGCGCGCCGACCGGGTGGACTCCGGCTGGGATGAGGCATCCCCAGCTTACCGGATAGCCGCCACGCTGGAGCGCTACGAATTCGTGCGCCAGAACTAAAACACAATCACCCCCCCTTGTTTTAGGCGTAGCTTTCGTGTAAGGTAGCAAAGAAAAGGCGAAAGCGCGTATGAACCTGTCGCTCGGATTCCCCGAATTCTCCCAGGAACTGGCAGTTTCCCGAAAGCCCTCGCTGGAAGCGGTGGTCGCCCGTTTCCAGTCGGCGCACCAGGAGCCGGACTCGGCCGTCCGCGCCATTCATCACCAGCCGGCGGCGGAGGGGGTTTACGGGGAGATTCCACCGGCGGTGGACGCGCGGCTGCGCGCGGCGCTCGAAAAGCGTGGCATCGCGCGGCTCTATGCGCACCAGGCGGATGCCTTCGACGAGATCGAGCGGGGCCGCAACGTGGTGATCGTGACACCCACCGCCAGCGGCAAGACGCTGTGCTACAACCTGCCGGTGTTGAACCGGCTGCTGGGCGACCCGGGGACGCGGGCCATGTACCTGTTTCCCACCAAGGCGCTGGCCGAGGACCAGCTTCACGAGTTCCTGAGCGCGGTGGAGGAGATGGGCTCGGAAATCCGCGCCTTCACTTATGACGGCGACACGCCGCAGGATGCGCGCAAGGCGATCCGGCAGCGGGCCAACGTGGTGCTGACCAATCCGGACATGCTGCACACCGGCATTCTGCCGCACCACACGCGCTGGGCGCGGTATTTCGAGAGCCTGCGGTACATCGTGATCGACGAGCTGCACTACTACCGCGGCGTGTACGGCAGCCATCTGGCGAACCTGCTGCGGCGTTTGAAGCGCATCTGCGAATTCTACGGCTCGAAGCCGCGGTTCATCTGCTGTTCGGCGACCATCGCCAACCCCCGTGAGCTGGCGGAAGCGCTCACCGGGGAGGCCTTCGAGCTGGTGGAGCGCAACGGAGCGCCGCGCGGGGAGAAGTTTTTCATTTTCTACAATCCGCCGGTGGTGAACCGGCAGCTCGGCATCCGGCGCAGCTACATCAACGAATCGCGGCGCGTGGCGCTGGAATTCATCGAGCGCAACTTGCAGACGCTGGTGTTCGCCAACAACCGGCTGGCCACGGAGGTGCTGGTGACGTATCTCAAGGACGCCTGCGACCGGGGGCCGGCGGGCGGCGAGACGGTGCGGGGATACCGCGGCGGGTATCTGCCGCGCGAGCGGCGCGAGATCGAGCGGCGCCTGCGGGAGGGTGAGATCCGCGCGGTGGTGGCCACCAACGCGCTGGAGCTGGGCATCGACATCGGCTCGCTGGACGCGGTGGTGATGGCGGGCTATCCGGGGACCATCGCTTCAAGCTGGCAGCGGGCCGGCCGGGCGGGGCGGCGGCAGGGCACGTCGGCGGCAGTGCTGGTGGCTTCCAGCGCACCGCTCGATCAGTACATTGTCGAGCACCCGGATTACTTCTTCGGGCGCTCGCCCGAGCACGCTTACATCAACCCCGAGAATCTCGAGATTCTGCTGGCGCATATCAAGTGCGCGGCGTTCGAGCTGCCCATCCGCGACGGCGAGAAGTTCGGGAGGCACGATATCGGAGAAGTCTGCCGGTTTCTGGAAGAAGCGGGTTTTCTGCACCATTCCGCCGGCGCCTGGCACTGGACGTCGGACACATATCCGGCGGACGCGACCAGCCTGCGCTCGGTGTCGAGCGATAACTTCGTGGTGGTGGACACGACGGGCGAGCCCAACGTGATCGCCGAGGTTTCGTTTTCCACCGCGCTGACCACGCTCCACGAGAAGGCGATTTACCTGCACGAAGCGCGCCAGTACCAAGTCGAGCGCTTCGATTACGGCGAGCGCAAGGCTTACGTCAAACGCGTGGAGTCGGACTACTACACCGACGCCATCGATTACACGCAGGTGAAGGTGCTCGAAGAGTTCGAGGGGGAAGCGCTCGAGGGCGCGCGCCGGGCGCACGGCGACGTGCGCGTGAACCGGCAGATCGTGGGTTTCAAGAAGATCAAGTTTTACACCTCGGAAAACGTGGGGGCGGGGAAGCTCTCGATGCCGGAGCAGGAAATGCGCAGCACGGCGTTCTGGCTGCATTTCCCAGCGGAGTTTCTGGCGCGCTTTTCCGCATACACCCCCGCCGAGAAGCAAAGCGGCATCGCGGGCCTGGGAAATGCTTTGCGCACGGTGGCCGCGCTGCTGTTGATGTGCGATCCGCGGGACCTGGGGGTGGCGCTGAGCGAAGACATCTCCGGCGGTCTCGAGATCTTTGAGCCCAACCTGTATCTGTACGATATGTATCCTGGCGGCGTGGGACAGAGCGCGCCGCTGTACCGCCTGGCGCCGCGGCTGCTGAAGCAGACGGCGGAGCTGCTGGCGGGGTGCGGGTGCGAGGCCGGCTGCCCTTCGTGCGTGGGGCCTGCGGGCGAAGTGGGGGAGCGGGGGAAGGAAGTAGCGGCGCGGATGCTCGGGGAGTTGCTGGGCTAGGTCGTCCTACCGCGCTTTCAACTGCTCGGGCAGCACGGCATAGCCGTCGGGCGGCGGGAACAGCGAGATGAGCAGCTCCAGGCGGCGGCGCAGGTAGCGGCTGGGCATCTGGCGCGGGCCGGTCTCGATGTCGATGTCGCAGCAGGTTCCGTGCAGGTAGAGCGTGAGGGTATCCTCGAAGGCCTGGCGGGCGTACTCACGGAAGAGCTTGGTTTCCTTGCGCACGTTCTTCTGCCGGCGCACCAGCGCCTGCTTGAGATGCCAGCTCTTCTCGTCCACTTCGCCGTGGACTTCGGCGCTCAGCTCTTCGCGGATGGTGCGATAGAAGCGCTCCTGCACTTCCGGGGGCCAGTGGTCCGCCAGCAGCGCCGCCAGCGCACTGTAGAACTGGTAGTGATAGCCGGCGACTTCGACGTCTTTGATGCCGAACGCCAGCACGGTCATGTCGCCGGTTTCGCTGCGCGAGCGGGGGATCTGGCGGGTTTCGTGGGGGCGTTCGAACGTCACGGCGTCCGCGCCCTTGCCATTGGCCTTTTCGAGGTAGGGCGCCAGAAGGATGCCCATGGGCGGCAGCGCCGCCACGATGGCCGGCGAGATGGCCGCGATGGGGTCGTTGAGGTACTGCCGGAGATCGTCCTCCGCCATGGGCAGGGTGGAGAAGTAGGAGAACTTGCTGGTGAGCGGAATCATCTCGGCGCGGAAGCGCGCGGCGAGCTCTTCCACGGTCGTCCTCGGCCGTTCTGCTTCGGTGGACATCCTGGTGGTTCGATTGTAGCAGGGCGGCACGCTAAACTCTTAGTTGGATGAACCGGAAAATCCTGGTATCGGCGGGCGAAGCCTCGGGGGACCTCTACGCCTCGCTGGTGGTGGAGGAACTGCGGCGCGGCTTGCCGGATGCGGAGTTTTTCGGCTGCACGGGGCCTCGCCTGCGGGCCTCCGGCGTGCGCACCGTGGTGGACGCGGCCAGCCTGGCGGTCGTCGGTTTGCTCGAAGTGGTGGCGCACATTCCGCGGATCTACGGCGAGTACCGCAAGCTGCTGGCGGCGGCCCGGGATGAAAGACCCGACCTGGCGATTCTCACGGATTCGCCGGATTTCCACCTGCGGGTGGCCCGCCGGCTCCATCGGCAGGGGGTTCCGGTGGTTTACCTGGTGGCGCCGCAGGCGTGGGCGTGGCGAAAAGGACGCCTCAAGGCGATGCGGCGAACCGTGCGGCGACTGCTGTGCATCTTTCCCTTTGAAGAGGCTTTCTTTACGCGCGCGGGGGTGAAGGCCACCTACATTGGCCATCCGCTTGCCGGGCTGGTGGCGCCGTCGCTCAGCCGCGAGGAGTTTTTTCGGAAACACGGACTGGCCGCGGGCCGTCCATTAATAGCGGTACTCCCCGGGAGCCGCCGCGGCGAGGCCGCGCGGCATCTGCCCGCGGTTCTGGACGCCGTCGAGCGGCTCTGCCGGGAGCAGGCGTTGAATCTGATCCTGCCGGCCTCGGCCACGACCGGGGCCGCTTTTTTTCGGGAGCGCATGGGCCGCTCGCCGGTTCGAGTGATCGAAGGGGAAAGCTGGGACGCCATGGCCCACGCCGACCTGGTGCTGGCCGCCAGCGGGACGGTGACGGTGGAGGCGGCGCTTTTGGGAACCCCCATGGTGACCTTTTACAAGGTGACGCCGCCGAGCTGGGTGGCCGGGAAGCTGCTCGTGCGGGTGCCGTTCTATTCGATGGTGAACCTGATTGCCGGGCGGGCCGTGGTCCCCGAGCTGATGCAGAGCCGGATGACCGGGGAGACCATTGCCCGCGAGGCGCGCCGCCTGCTGGCGGACCCAGGCGCGCGCGCGGAGATGAAGGCCGGGCTCGAAGAGGTCCGGGAGAAACTATCACGGGCAGGGATGCCGGGCCCAGAGGGCGCCCCGCGGCGCGCGGCCGCCATCATTCAAGAAATTCTGGAAGGACAAGTCGCTCATGTTTCGTAATCTCCGTATCCCGATTGCCGCGGCGGTGGCGGCCGGCCTGCTGGCGATGGCCGCGCCCGCGCAGGAGCGGCGCTCCCGCATCGACGTGGAGCACTACACCATCGACGCGGAAATCTCCCCCAGCACGCAATCCATCGCGGTGAAGGCCGGCGTGCGGTTCACGCCGCTGGACGACAACGTCGCCTCGGCCGCGTTCGATCTCAACAACGCGCTCAACATTTCGCGCGTGCTGGACGCCCAGGACAGGCAGATTCCCGCCTCGCGCAACCAGCAGGACTCGACCGTGCGCCTGAGCTTCGAGCAGCCGCTCCCCAAGGGCCAGCCCGTCACCATCACGTTTCTTTACGACGGCCGGCTGACGGGGCAGGAAGACTCGCCGGTCTCCGGCATTAAGTTCGCGGCCATCCATCCGGATTTCGCGTACCTGATGTACCCGGCCCGGTGGTTCCCCGTGAGCGGCTACACCACGGACCGCTTTACGGCCGATGTGCGGGTCACCGCGCCGGCGGGTTACACCGTGCTGGGCAGCGGGGTCGACTCGCGCCAGGCGGCCGGCGACAAGAACGTGTTCGCATTCAAGTTCGAGCATCCGTCATTTCCCGGCAGCATTGCGGTGGTGAAGGGAGATCCCGTGAAGGTGTCTTCGGAAGGCGTCACCACTTCGCTCTACTTCCGCGGGCCGGAAGGCGATATGGCGCAGGCGTACGGAGAGCAGACCGGCAGGGTGATGTCTTATTTCACGGGCCTGTTCGGCTTGCCTCCCTATGCCAATCTGACGGTGGTGGAGACCGAAGAGGGCGCGCCCAACGGCTATGCGGCGCCGGGCCTGATCTTTCTGGCGCCGCGCGGCATCGGCCGCCAGCCCAGCGCCAGGCTGATCGCCAACCAGGTTTCGCGGCAGTGGTGGGAGGAGCTGGTGGGCCCCTCGACGCGCAATCATCTGTGGCTCACCAACGGGCTGGCGGCTTACTCCGAACTGCTATGGACGGAGCACTCGAGCGGTCCCGGCGCCATGGAATCGCAGGCCCGCGATGTGATGGTGGAGGCGCTCACCGTCGACAACGTGCCCATCATCCAATCGGCGCGGCTGGAGGACTACTCACCGGAACTGTGGGCGCTGACCGGCTCCAAGGGCGCGAGCGTCCTGAACATGCTGCGCTACTTGATCGGCGACGATAAGTTCTTCCAGACGCTCAAGACCTACGCCCAGCAGTACGCCTGGAAGTCGGCGAGCACCGACGACTTCCGCAAGGTGGCGGAGAACGCCTCGGGCCAGAGCTTGGACTATTTCTTCATCCAGTGGATCGAATCCAGCAGCGCGCCGGAATTCAAGCTCGAGTACACCATTTTCCGCACGCAAAAGGGCTTCCGCGTGATGGGCAAGATTTCGCAGGACCTGGACACGTTCCGCATGCCGGTGGACCTGAAGATCGAAACCGAAGGCAATCCGGAGCAGAAGCGCGTGGAAGTGGTGGGGACTTCGTCGGAGTTCTCGGTGGACACCTTCGGCAAGCCCAAGAACGTGGTGATCGACCCCGGCAACCGCGTGCTGCGTTACGGCAACGAAGTGAGGGTGGCGGTGGCCATCCGCCGCGGAGAACAGTTCGCCGAGCTGAGCGAATTCGGCGATGCCCTGAAGGAATACCAGAAGGCCCTGGAAACCACCCGCAACAGTTCGCTGGCGAACTACCGGATTGCCGAGGTTTTCTTCCTCCAGCAGAACTGGCAGGCGGCCGCCAACTCATTCCGCGAGGCGCTGAACGGCGACCTCGAGCCCAAATGGACGGAAGTATGGGCGCACATCAATCTGGGCAAGATTTTCGACGTCACCGGGCAGCGGGAGCGCGCCGTGAACGAGTACAATCTCGCCATTCGAACCAAGGACAACACGCAAGGCGCGCAGGAGGAGGCCGCCAAGTATCTCAAGACGCCATACGAGAGGCAGCGGCGTCCCGAGCAATAGGCAGCGCTTAACGGTCCCGCCCAGGGCTCAGAAGTGCCTCCGCAGATCGGCGAATTGTTCCACCACCAGCAGCTTGCCTTTCCCCGGCCGCAGGTCCTGCTTCTCCAGAATCCAGGTGTGCGCGTGCGGGACGAAAACCGCGTTGAGGCCGGCCTCGAGAGCGGGGTTGATGTCGGATTTCGGGCTGTTGCCGATCATCCAGGTTCGCTCCGGGTCCATGCCGCGCTCCTCCACCAGACGGCGATAAGCCGTGGCATCCTTCTCTTTGACAATGGCGGTGTGGCCGAAGAATACGCCCAGCCCCGAGCGGCCGATCTTGAGCTTCTGCTCTTCCGGGTGCCCCTTGGTAAACAGCGTCAGATGGTGGCGCAGCGAAAGGTATTCGAGGGTTTCCGGGACCCCTTCGATCACCTCCATGGGGCATTCGAGAATTCGCTCGGCGAACCCCATCGCGGTCCGGAGGTCTTCCTCGCGCACCTCGCGCTCGGCCAGGTGCCGGTAGCACTGCCGCAGGTTGCGCGCGAAGTTGGCTGAGCCGTAACCGTGGATTTTGTTATTGGCTTCTTCGATCTGGTCCAAAACGTCGCGCACCTCGCGCGGCGTCATCGAGGAATGGTCCAGGAACGCCGCAAACTCCTCGAAGGCGCGCTCGAAATAGATGTTATTCTCCCACAGCGTATCGTCCGCGTCGATGAGCAGGAAGTGGCGCATGGGCGGCGCTACAGCCCCGTGGGTCCGCCGCCGAAACCGTTGGTGGGAGCCAGGTGCTTGACGCGCTCGATGCGGCGCTGGCGCGGAATGTACTCCGCCAGGTAACGGTTGAGCTCCTTGAGCCGGCTGGTCTCGGACCGGCGCGCCAGAAGGGCGTGCAGAAAATCCAGGTCCGGCAGCGCCTGCGCCAGTTGAAAACTGAGTTGCGGGTCCTGGAGGTCGGGCTCGCCGCGCCCCTGGGAAGCCGCCAGCCCGCTCAGGTCCCGGTAATTCGAGAGCGCCTGGTCGCGCAGCTCGGCGGGCGCCGGGGCGGGGTCGTCGTCGTCGAAGAAACTCACTTCGGCCTGGAGATAAGCCTTCTCCCCGCTCAGCTCCACGATTTCGAAGCGCCTCAGGCCGCGCGTCAGGATATCCATGCGGCCATCGGGGTAGGTTTCGAGCACCTTCTCCACCATCACCGTGCAACCGGCGCTCACGATGCCATCTGCCTTGGCCAGAACCACCCCGAATTCCGAGTGGTCGCGGATGGCGTTGCCGATCATTTCCTTGTACCGTTCTTCGAAAATGTGCAGCGGCAGGCGCGTTCTGGGAAAGACCACCACCTGTAACGGAAACAGCGGGATGAGCCGCGCAGGCATGGTAATATTATGACGTTTCAAGTGGTCCCTATGCGAATTGACGGCAAAGTCGTCCTCATCACCGGCGCGTCCGAGGGAATCGGCGCCGCCTGCGCGGCGGAGTTCGCGCGCCGGGGCGCGAAGCTGTCGCTGACCGCCCGTTCCGAAGAAGGTCTCAAAAGGGCGGGGCTGGCGGCGCTGGTCACTCCGGGCGACCTCACCGACGAGGGTACCCGCCGCCGGGTGGTGGCGCGCACCCTGGAGCGGTTCGGCGCCATCGATATCCTCATCAACAATGCCGGGGTGGGCGCCTACCTGCCCTCCTGGAACATGCCCATGGAAGAGGCGCGCCGCTTGATGGAATTGAATTTCTTTGCGCTGCTCGACATGACGCAGCTTGTCGTGCCGCACATGCGCGCGCGCTCGAGCGGCATGATCGTGAATATCGGGTCGATCGGGGGCAAGATGGTGCTGCCCTGGTCCACGCTGTACAGCGCATCCAAATACGCGGTGGGCGCCCTCACCGAAGGGCTGCGGATGGAACTCCGGCGCGAGGGCGTCCACGCCATGCTGGTCTGCCCCGGTTACGTGAAGACCGGTTTTCAGGAGCACGTTTGTGGGGGACAGGCGCCGGCCGATGTGCTGCGCAGCCGCCGGTACGCTATCACGGCCGGGGAATGCGCCGCGGCCATCCGCCGCGGAGTGGAGCGCGATGCCCGCACCGTCCTGACCCCGCGCGCCGGCTGGATTCTGGTGGCGCTCGCCCGCGTGTTCCCTGCCATCGTCCAAACCCGCATGGCGCGCATGAACGAGGCCGCATGAACCTCAAGCTCAAGCGCACGCCCGGCATCTACGTGGTGGGCTTCATGGCATCCGGCAAGTCCACCATCGGCCGCCTCCTGGCCCACCGTCTGGGCTGGAACTTCTTCGACACCGACGAGGAGATCGAAGCCCGTGAACGAGCGGCCATCGCGGAGATCTTCGACAAGCGCGGCGAGGCGGAATTCCGCCGCATCGAAACCGGGATCATCCGTCATCACGTCCGCCGGATCGGGCGGGGCAGCCCCGCCGTGCTGGCGCTGGGCGGCGGCGCATTTGCCGCGCAGGCGAACCGCGAATTGCTGGAGAACAACGGCGTCACGGTGTGGCTGGATTGCCCCTTCGAGGTGGTCGAGCGCCGGGTGGCGCTGGCTTCGCACCGGCCGCTGGCGCGCGATCCCCGGCAGTTCGCCGCGCTGTACCAAGCGCGGCGCGAGGCCTACGCCCTGGCGGACGTGCGCGTTCCCATTGAAAGTGACGATCCGGGCGGCGTGGTCGAAGCCATTCTGAGCCATCCCCTGATCCTATGAGCAATCGAATTCTGCGGAAGCATGCACGCGCCATTTTCCAAGCCGCGTTGTCGGCCGCGGACCCCGCCGGCGCCGTCGAGCGCTATCTGAGGCGTCGCGACACCTCGCGCTTTCGCAACATCTACGTGGTCGGCGCGGGCAAGGCCGGGGCGTCCATGGCGCAGGCCGCCGAGCGCGTGCTCGGCCGCCGCATCGCCGCCGGGCTGCTCAACGTGAAGTATGGGCACACGGCCAAGCTGCGCCGCATCGAGCTCCACGAGTGCGGCCATCCGGTCCCCGACCTCAGCGGTGTGGCCGGCGCCGAACGGATCGCGCGGATCGCGGCCGGGGCGGGGAAGGACGACCTGGTGATCTGCCTCATCTCCGGCGGAGCGTCGGCGCTGCTGCCGCTGCCGGCCGAGGGCATCACGCTCGAGGAGAAACAGGCCACCACCCGGCTGCTGCTGGCCTCGGGCGCCAATATCCACGAGATCAACGCCGTCCGAAAGCACATCTCGCGCATCAAGGGCGGGCAATTGGCGCGGCTGGCGGCGCCCGCCCGGGTGGAATCGCTGATGCTCTCCGACGTGATCGGCGACGATCTCGACGTCATCGGCTCCGGACCCACCGCGCCGGATGCCTCTACCTTCGCCGGTGCGGTGGAAATTCTGGACCGGTACGGCATCCGCGAGCGCGTGCCCGCATCCGTGAGGGAGCGCATCGAACAAGGCGCGCGCGGGGCCGTCCCCGAAACGCCCAAGCCGGACGATGCGGTCTTTGCGCGCGTGCGCAACACCATCGTGGGCAGCAACCGCCTGGCGCTGGCCGCGGCCGCGCGCCGCGCCCGTTCGCTGGGTTACCGGACGCTGGTGCTCTCCAGCGAGATCCAGGGCGAGGCCCGCGAGATCGCCCGCATGCACGCCGCCATCGCGTCGGAAATGGCGCGCACCGGGCGGCCCGTGAAGCCGCCCGCGTGTGTCATCACGGGCGGGGAAACCACGGTCACGCTGCGCGGCGATGGCTTGGGCGGCAGAGCCCAGGAATTCGCGCTGGCCGCCGCCATCGATATCGCCGGCCTGGAGAACGTGGTGGTTTTCTGTGCGGGCACCGATGGCTCCGACGGCCCCACCAACGCGGCGGGGGCGGTGGCCGACGGCCAGACGATCGGCCGCAAGCCCGACGCGCGCCGCTACCTCGAGGGCAACGATTCCTACCACTACTTCGAATCGCTGGGCGACCTGGTGATCACCGGACCGACCAATACCAACGTGATGGATGCCTGCATCGTTCTGGTGGGAGCCGGGAAGTGAGATTATGGCCACGGATGAACCCGACGAGAGGGATTGCGATTTCCGGATCATGCCTGAGGTGGACCGGCGCCAGGAGGAAGTCGACAAGGCTCTCGCCGCTATCCGTGAGTTGCGTAAGCGCACCGGTAGAATCACGGTAGGGGAACTGCTGTCGGCCCGGGATGAAGGGCGCAAGTTCTGATGGCCTTTGTCCTCGATGCTTCCATCACGGCGTGCTGGGCCTTTCAGGATGAAGACCACCCCGATGCCGGTGCGAAACATCCTGGTAGTGAACGAACGCAGGCGGCGTATTGCGGAATCCGAGACCGCTGCTTTCCTGCTGAACTTTTCGCGGCTTCGAATCCGGATAGATCGCACTCCGGATGAAGACGCGGTTCTGCGGCTGGCCCGGACCCACCGGTTATCGGTGTACGATGCCGCGTATCTGGAGTTGGCGCCGGGTGAATGTCGGCTTACCGTGCCCCGCTATCCGTAGACGTCGGACCGATGCCCGACCGTCAGGATTTCAAGTCCGTCCACTATGCGCCGGAAGATGACGCGGTACTCCCCGACCCGCAAGCGATAACATCCTTGCCACTCACCATGCATAGGCTCCACGTCGCCGGCGCTGGTCGAGCCATGCCGCGCAATCGCCTCGAGAATTCGCAGTGCGGCAGCTCGATCCATGGCGCGGAGTTGTGTCTGGGCTTCCAGAGTGAATGGAAAACGCACCGGCTATTCCTTGCCCAGCACCTTTTCAACCATCTCGTCGTAGCTATGGCAAATGATCGTCCGGCCCGCATCCGCTTCCGTTATCCCTCGCCGGATTGAAGCGGCCAATGGGGGTTCCACTGGCTCCTGCGAGAGGAACTTCAGAAAGCGCAGCGCTACGCCGAGCTCGGCGTCGGGAAGCCCGTCAATCAAGTGGTGGAGTGCGTCGCGAGGTGCGGCCATTGGTGCTTCCCCCGCCATTAGTGTACCGAATCCCAGCAGGATACGGGAAGCGAGCTTTGGCCTGGCTCGGCGGAATAGCCATTCCCGTGCCGTAGCGCCGCTCAGTCGCTGTGGGAGGGTGGTGGAAGCATAGCGGCGTGCGCCGGCCCACAACGTCGCCGCCAGCGCCACCGAAAGCGCGGGAATCACGTGCACGGCCTGGTGAAGGCCAATCGCACGCGCCGCTTCCGTAACCGCTCCGGATCCGGCGGCCTCGCGCGCGCAGTGATCGCTCAGCCCGCCCGTCAGCAGCGGCCAGCACTACGCGGCCGTTGTGGCGCTCCCGAATGACGCGATCACCGCGGACCCCAGCGGCCACGCAGCCGAGAATCTCGGCCGCTCCCGAGGCCGCTATCCACCAGAGAGCCTTAATCTTCATGGGCGCCAGGAGTGGCGCTAGTGGGGTGTCCGGCCCCCGGCCCATAGGCGCTAAAATGACGCCCTCGACGACAATTTCGCGGGCTCTCGGTAGTCTCCCAGATCGGGACCTGTGGCCCGCATGGCTCGACTTTCGCGGGCCGGGCGTCTTGCATCATATTGGCATCACAGAGAAGCAGGTACCCGCGGCAAGCCTCGGCCAGGTCCGTTACCCTAAAGCTTCATGTGAAGTTTGACATCCTCCCCTGATATCTTCAGGGCAAGCCGTAACTCCCCCAGGCGCTTTTCGACGTGTTTCTTCAGAAAATCCTTCTCAAGTATTGTTTTCCCGATGCCTACCCAGGTCCGGAATTCCCGTCCGTCGGGGACCTCTATACTTTGTTGCTCCTTGTCCCAGCCGACGTCAGTTTCGACCTGCAGCTTCAGGGGCGACACGGGCGGGGTTTGAAGCTGTATCTTGTCATTTCCGGATCTCCACGTTGCAGGGCCGACAGTAATATCTTGGCCGGTATCGTTTCGGAGGACGATGCGAAGCTTGAGCTTGTAATGTACGTCCGTCGCGCTAGCGGGTGCACGTTCGATCTCCATTGCCCTCAGGACGACCCGCGCTGAGAGTTCCTGAGAAGCCTGATGATTGACAAGTTGTCCGGCTGTCTGCAGGAATGCCCGAGCATGGTCGCCCCATGTCGGATCGTCCGAGATGCTCGGCAGTTTTTCTCTGAAAACCTTCCTTAGCTCGTCGAGAGCCCCCGCATCCGTTATGTAACCGGTCTGCCGGGCATAGAGAACCCCGCCAAGATCGGAGAGTTTCTCCGGCGGAACAACGACCGAATAGAAGTCGGTGTGGCCCTGTTCTTTGCGAGCTAGAGCTGCACCTGCTTCCGCAAGACAAAATTGGCTCCTGAAATATGCGCGGGAAAGAATCGCGATGACCAATTGCGAATTGTTGAGCTCTCTCAGAATGTGTTGGACGAAGTACTCAGCGTTGGGGATGCTCCCGGGATAGCTGCTGAAGAATATCTGGTCGCGCGCGATGCCGACGCCCAGTTGGAGCAGATCTACGAACTTCGACGCGAGTTCTCGGTCAGCTACCGCGTGGCTAACGAAGATCTTCACGATCACTCCTTTCGTGGTTCCATGGTCGCACAGTCCGGCGATCGACCGCCGACGACGAAAGGAGGGCCTTCATCAAAGGCACCTCATTGAGGGTGAGGTTCAGAGCAGCATGGCCGAAGATTTTCTCCGCCTGGATTGTCGCCATGTCGTACTCACGCCGCTCGCGGTCCAGATACGCGGCGTTCGGGGAGATCACGGCCACGTTTCCCCCAACCGGACTTCCTGGGCGTTTGCCGTTTGGAACCTGGATTACATACGGCGCGTTCGATAGCTTCACTTGCCCTTCTTTGAATGTACCTTCTTTGACCGAACGTCGTTAATGATCTGGTCCATCCCAGGGAACACTGAGGCAAAATCCCGAATGGCGTCTTCAAGTGGCGTGAGTGCGAGCCGCAAATCGTCGGATTCCATTGCCATGGCTATTTCACGGTGGTTGAGAAGAATCGGCCTCCGTAAGCCCCAATCTCCTGTTGAACTAGTCACTTTCTCGCCGTAAGGCTGCCATCCCTTCTTCTTCAATGGTCCAGCAATGGCTTTCTCCCATAGCGCCTTTGCGGATGATAGATTGCCAGAGAAGCGGGAAATGGGCTGGCCCCAGATCGCCGCATAGACAGTAGATTCATCCTGCAGCCCAAATAGGCCCAACGTATCGAGCACTCCGCTATCCTGGGGGAACCAGAAAGCAGGTGCCCTTTCCTGGTCCGGAACCTCCTCAGCAGAACCGAAATTCAGAAGCCATTCGGCGCAAAAAGCGTTACCACCGCCGTCATCCCAGAAGCCTTCAGTGCCGAAGGATTCTTCGAGCGGGATGCTTACGAGGTCCTTCACCATGGCACTCATCGTTCTTCCCAGTTGCTTCCAGAAACGCTCCTCCGATTGTTCAAATGCCATGATGAGGCGGTGGTAGACTTCAAGATTGTCGAAGAGAAAAGCATCCATCTTCTTCATGACTGCGCCCCCTTGCTGGATTGGAAATAGGATGTGATGAACTCGGCATACTGCATAGCTAACTGGCTAACGAATGCGCTTCTGGCGGCTAAGGCATCTTCGCTGCCACAGCTGTGGGCAAACCGTTTGAGTGCGTTCGCAACATCGGACCATAATAGCCGCTTGAACCCATCCATGATAAGTTCGCCAGGCTCACCGTGCGCAGTGAGCAATCGTCCAACAAACTGCCTGCCAACTGGCCTACCCACCGTCTCGAAATATCGCTTAATCTGAGCGGTATCCTCGTGCGCCTGGATCTTGACCTCGATGCACACCAGCACCGAGCGGAACTCGATTACCAAGTCGAGGCGGGAATCGGCATCGGCGGTGACCTCGCGCCTGACGAGGGGCGCCTCGGGCTCATCTGGCCACGTCTCGCCCATCACGGCGAAAAAGCAGCGGAGGAAGCGCGTACCCTGGAAGTGCGACTCGTTTGGATCGAGAAGCCATTTTAATACTCGGCAATTGCGGACCTCATCGAGGCCAAGTGCGGCGACCTTCCAGATGTTGATTGATGGGGGTTGGTGAGCATTCTCTTCAACATAGGGTCGCCAGAGCGCTTCAAAGCTTTCAACTAGGCGGCAAAGATCACCCTCGGAGATTTCGGTGTGCTTCCCGTGGTCTGTGGTTTCGGCGAGATCGTGAAAACGCATCAGGAAGTCGTTAAACGGCGCGACCTCCTCAACGGGGCTGGAAAGGGACTCGAAGGCGTCAAGTAACAAGGCGAAGCCCTGCTGGAGTTGATCGCCGTTTCGGGGTTTTCGAACGCCGTCCGCCATCGGTCTTCAGCAGAGCATTGTATTCGACTGCGCCATCCAGTCGCAAGGACCGCCGCGCTGTCCAGCGCTGTCCAGCCGCTGTGTACGGCTCTGTGCCTGTGTCTGTGTCCGTTCTATTGACAAGACTCGGCGGATGCCGGACCCCTGGCGCTAACAGCCCCATCGTGCCAGCAGCCAGCCATGCGGTCCAGACGGCGTTGTGGGAAGCCACGGTCGCCCTGAGGCATGCACTCCGATTTCAGGCGAGATCGGTTTTGGCGATCTTATCTTAACGCCTATGGGCCCCCCGGCCCCCGGTATCACATCTCGATTTCGGTCTCTTTGAGGTTCTTGGGCGGCTTGGGGGGCTTCGGAGGCGCGGCAGGCTCGGGCGCGCTGGGCAGCGTCCCCTCTTTGCGCACGGATACCGAGCCGCGGCTGGCGGTGAGGCGGATGGTGGGGCCGTCGCCCACCTTGCCTTTCAACGTGGCCGTGCGGCCCTCGACTTCCTTCTGGATCTGCGGCCCGAAATCGTTGACCGCTTCACCGCGCTCGGCGGTGGCCTGCAATTGAAAAGCGGCCTTCTCCGGCAGCACCAGGTCGATCCTGCCCGTTCCCGAATGCGCCTCGATGGAGTATAGAGGCAGCCGCCCGGGGTGCAACTCGATGTCCCCCCGCTGGGTCTCCAGCTCGAGCGACTGCGTGAACTGCTCGATCTTGATATCGCGCGACTGCGACACCAGCCGCACCGGTCCCACAATGTCCCTGGCGGTGAACTCGCCCATGTCCATGCTGATGCGTCCGGGCACCGCCTGCACGCTCAGCTCGGTCGAGCGCGCGCCTTCGAATTGCAACGGCTTGGCGAGGTTCTTGAATTCCAGCGTCCCGGTGTAGCCGCCGTTGATGGTTACCTGCCCGGCGATGTTCTCGAGCTCGATGTCCGAGCCGCGGCCTTGGACGTCGATCTTGCCCTTCACGTCCACCGCGCGGATCACGTCGCTGCGGCCCATCTCGAGCCGCGCGTTGCCGCCCACCCGCGCCAGCCGCACATCGCCCCGGTCGGCCGCCAGCTCGACATCCCCCGCAATGTCCGAGATCTCGTAATCGCCCACGCGGCCGCGCGCCTCCACGGCCATTCCGCGCGGGACCGTGACTTCCAGGTCGTCGGAGATCCGCTGGTTGTCGGGCGCGCGATCCTGGCTGGTGCGCACCAGCAGGCGGTCGCCCTGCGGCACGATCTCGACGGGTGTTTTTTCGCTGGTGCGATCGGCGTCGCTGCGGGCATACGCGCGGATCAACTTGTGGCCGTTGACCGTCACCTCTGGCGCATCGCCACCGGTGACCTTGATGTTGCCGCGCGGATTGTCAAAAACGATGCGGTGCATGCCCGCGGCCGGGCCGTGCGCCGAAACCGGATAGTCGTACTGCTCCCCAAGCCAGTCCGGGCCGAAGGCGTTCCACCGGATGCCGTGCTGGTGCGCCTCCCAGATTCCCGACCCGGCGAGGCAGATCAGAACCACCAGCACCACCTCCCCGCCGGTGAAGCCGTAGCCGCCGTATCCTTCCCTGCTCCAAATCAGGGCTTCAATCAACCGCAGCAGTCCCCAGGCGATCAGCACGAACGGCCAGTACGATGCCAGAAGATCGAAAACGGGCGCTTCCGGGTGCAGGTTCCTCCACAAAAACAGTGCGCCAATCAGCAATAGCAGCAGGGGGCCGGTGAACGAGCGCCGTCTCATACGGAGCCTCCTGGAGGGGCGCCGGGGGTGCCCGGCGTAGTTGCGGGCCCGTCCGATCGGGGTGGAGCGCTGGTCCCGAACCCGCCCTTGGCCGTTCCCGCCGGGGCGCCCGGCGTGGTGGGCGGCCCGCCCGCATACGGACTCTGGGAGTAACCACCCGGAGGCGGGTAGCTATACGGCGGTGGCGGCGGCATGTTCGGCGCGTTGGCCGGACCGGTTGGTTGCGTGCCACGGCGCAGCAGGCTCAGCAGCCCGAACACGATCAGGATCACCGGCCAGGTCTGGTCGAAGCCATACCGGGTAAAGTTGTTCAGCGCAAACAGCACGCCTATGGTGATCAGCGTGACAGGCCCGCGGATGGCGCGGATCATCGAATGGCTATTGCCGTTCATGGCCCGCCTCCTTCCCCGCGAAGCGGCTGAACAGCAGGTAGGCCCCCGCTGCGATCAGCAGCACCGGCCAGAAGCGCGCTACGTACTCGAAGTCCAGCAGATCGAGCGTATGCAACAGCAGCAGGACACCCAGGATGATGAGCGCGGCCCCAGCCACCGGAACCTGGTTCGGCCGGCCCCGCAGGTCCACCAGGCTGGAGTACTCATCCACCGGTTCGCCTCTCCGGCGCTTGAGCGCGGTGTGATAGGCTTCGAACGCCATGTAGGCCCACCAGGCCAGCACCAGCATGACGAAAACCGGTTCCAGGCCGTGGGCCGCGCGCGAATTGGCAATGCTCATCAGAATTCCCCAGATGACGGCGTGCACCAGTCCCTTGGCGTACTGGCCGTTATAGATGGCGCCGACTCCCGGGATCATGCCCAGAAAGAGAGCCAGGCCGGGTGAGACGTCCGGGTAGACATAGCCCGGCGGCGGGGCGGCGGGCACGGGCCCGGCCGGCTCCCCGGCCGGCGCGGGCGTATGTTCACCGCAAAAAACGGTTCCGTAAGCATCGCGGCGGCATTCGTCGCAGATCGGCTTGCCGCACGTGCGGCAATATGCCGTGGCCGGCACTTCAGGATGATTCTGGCAATTCATAACGTACCCCTTGTACTCCTTAACGCGATCCCCCCGAGGGATTCGAAGCTGACCCTCCGCCGGTGGTGGCGCCCGAGGCGCCGGGCCCAGAGGGCCCCCCGTCCGGAGTGGCCTTGACTGGCAGCTTGTGCTCGTCCGTTTTCCGCTCGGGAGCCTCTTGCATGGGAGCGGACTGCCGATCTTCGCCCTGCTGCTGCCATTCCCGCAGCGTGGTTTGAATCTGGTAAACGAACTTCAGGTTGTCGTAAAACTTTACCGTACGTCCCCAGGCCCGGTAGGCGCGGTCCTCGAGCCCCGCCCACACCTGGGCCGGCTCCAGGTCCGACATTTGCAATTGCCGCACGGGCGCCACGAACTGCGCCAGCAACGACAGCGAAAGAATGGTCATCGCTATGCCCATGGCGAATCGCGGCTGCCAAATCGGGCTGAGAATTCCAGCTACCCAGCTTCGCGCGCCCTTCGGCTCGGTCCTATTCTTGCTCCACGGCGCATCGAACAGAATGCGCGTGATCAGCTCCGGCGGCGGCTCGACAGTGGCGGCGCGCTCCATGAACGCGACTGCGGCGGCGGAGTCCCGCGCCAGCTCGGCGCATGCCGGGCATTGGGCCAGGTGGCGCTCCACCGCGGACTTCCGCTCCGCCGTGAGCGTGCCGTCCAGGTAATCGCAGATCAGGATTTCAACGTCTGCGCAGTTCATACCACCAGCTTCTGCCTTCGCAGCAGCCGGGCCAGTTCGGCCCGGCCCCGATTGATTCGCGATTTCACCGTGCCTTCGGGAATCCCCAGCACTTGGGCGATCTCGCGATATTCCATCTCCTGCAAGTCGCGCAGGATCACCGCCTCCCGTAAATCCGGCGAGAGCTTCTGCAGCGCCGCCTGCAAGATCTCACTGGCCTCCCGGCCGGCTACCGCATGGTCCGGACGCTCCGACGCCGTGGCGCCCTTTTCCTCCAGCACGGTGAGCTGTGCTTCGATCGGATCCGTCACGCGTTCCTGACGAGTGCGGCGATAGTGATCGATCAAAAGGTTGCGCGCCACCCTCGCCAGCCACGTACCGAATGAACCCTCCGCGGAGCGAAACGTCTTCAGCGTCCGGAACACCCGGAGAAACACTTCCTGCGTCAGGTCCTGCGCTTCCGCGCCGCTGCCGGTGAAGCGGTAGCAGAGTCCGTAGACCTGCCGGGTGTGCTGCCGCAGCAGCTCCTCCCAGGCGGCTTCGTCGCCGCTCAGGCATCTCGAAACGAGGCTCTGAACCGGGTCCAAGCTCCGTTCTACCAGATTATGACCCCCGTGAATACCCACCACGCGGTTCAAAATGTGGCCGCCGGCTGCCTGGTTTCCGAAAACCCCCAAACTTAGCGTCGTCGCGGCCATGGCACTCGTTCTTCCATATCGAGAAACGAGGCTTTATCATGATAGGTTCAATCTTTCCGGCATGCCAGCTCTTTTGAGGCGCTTCCGGGGGAGGAAGACCGATTCGCCGTCATACGTGGAAATGGGTGGCCGGCGCCGTGCTCGCCGGCGCCCTCGCTTGGTGGCTCTTGGGCGCGCATTCGCCGCTCCGGGGCTTTGATTGGAACCTGGCTGCCGCCGCCATGGCGCGGCTTCGCTGGTCCTGGCTGCTGCTCTCTCTGGTTATGGTTGCCGCCAGCTTGTACGGCCGCGCCCTGCGCTGGGCGGTTTTCCTGAAACCCCTGAAGGCCCGCCCCTCCATTCGCAACCTGCTCTCGGCCACCGCGATCGGGTTCGCCGCCATCACTTTGTTTGGGCGCCCCGGTGAGCTGGTGCGGCCCTATCTGATTGCCGTCAAGGAGCGTGTGCCGGTGAGTTCCCAGTTCGCCGCATTGCTCCTGGAGCGCATCTTCGACCTGCTTATGGCCCTGCTGATTTTCGGCTTTGCGTTGACGCGCGTGCACGCCTCGGGCACTCATGTGGGGCCAAGGCTGGCCGGGGTTCTGGCCGTTGGGGGCAGGCTGGCGGCGGTCGCCGGAGCGGCCTTGCTCGTCGTTCTGGTGTCGTTGCGCCACTTCGCCGAACCTATGCGGCGGCGCCTCGTTGCCGGGCTGCGCCTTCTCCCCGAGGCCCTATTCCTGAGGTTTGACAAGCTCGTGAACACCTTTATGCAAGGCGTGGAATCGACGCGCAGCGATGGCGCGCTGCTGCCGGTCCTCATGTACTCGGTGTTAGAATGGGCGCTGATCGCCGCTTGCTACGAGTGCCTGGCCCGGTCCTTTTTTGGCGCAAGTCTTAGCTTTGTAGATGTTCTTGTGTTGCTGGGGTTTGTGGCGTTTGGAGCGGTCATCCAAATACCCGGGATCGGCGGCGGCATGCAGGTCGTTTCGATCGCGGTTCTGACGGAGCTGTTTGCCGTGAAACTGGAAGTGGCCACTGCGTTTGCCATGCTGGTTTGGATTATTACATTTGTAGCAGTTGTTCCTGTGGGCTTGGGCCTGGCCCTCAAGGAGGGGTTGGATTGGCACAGCCTGCGACAGATCGGCCGGGAGACGTCTGCATGAAATGTCCATTCTGCAATCACATGCACGATAAGGTGGTGGATTCCCGCGAGAGCAAGGAGGGTGACGCCATTCGACGCCGCCGGGAATGTCTGGAATGCGACCGCCGGTTCACGACTTATGAACGCATCGACGAAGTCCCCTACATGGTCATCAAGAAGGACGGGCGCCGCGAGAAGTTCGACCGCCAGAAAGTGCTGGCAGGCCTTCTGAAAGCCTGTGAAAAGCGCCCCGTGAGCATGGCCAAGCTTTCCGAACTGGTCAACCAGGTTGAATCCAAGGTGAGCGATTCACCGGATCGTGAGATATCAACTACAGAAATAGGAGAATTCCTGATGGACAACCTCCGGGAGATCGACAAGATCGCCTATGTACGATTTGCGTCGGTATACCGGGATTTTCAGGATGAGCAGGCATTCTTCAACGAGCTCAAGAACCTCATGCGGCAGAAGTTGACGTAGCGCCGCCGGCGGAACGCCCGATGCGGGTCTATGCCGCCGGCTTTTCCCCTCAGGACAAACCCCACCGGCGGCAAAGGGGGTGCCCCCCGGGGCCCGGCGCTCCCAAACTTCGTGTAACCTAAACAGTTTTAAGACATCTTTAAAATAGGGCTTAACTTTGTTGGGGAATGGTGATATCATCAGACGAAAGTCGAACCCCGAATGCCGCCGATCTCCTCAACACTTGGGGCTGGACCAGCCGATCGAACTTTTTTCAGGTAGTACCCCATTTCCCAGGCACTTCCATGTAATGGATCGCGTGTCCATGGGGGAGGTGAGTATTAGTGGACCATTTTGAAGATCAGTTTTTAGCGGACAACCCTGAAACCCTAGGCCTTAATTTTGAAGATGAAACCAAGTTCTTCGATCCTGAGGCCGTACACGAAGCCGATTTCCTGCACCCCCAGCCGGTGGAGGAATCTATTTACACGGACGACCCGGTCCGCGTGTACCTTCGTGAGATGGGCGCCGTTCCGCTGCTCACGCGCGAGGGCGAAGTCGACCTGGCACGCCGCATGGAGCGCGGTAAGCTACGGATGCAGAAGGCGATTAGCCGCTCGGCCCTGGTGCAGCACGTGGTGGTCGATCTAGCCGAGCAGTTGAAGAAGGCAGCCATCGAAGTGGAGAGCATCGCGGATCTGGGGGATGTGGAGGAAGGTTCCCCCGCCGACCTCAAGGTCCGGGCTGAGGCGGCCAAACAGTTTGCCGATGTGGTAATCCTCTACAAGAGGCTTCAGCAGTTGCAGGACCGGGTGGACAATACTCCCGCGTCGAACAAGAAGCCCCGCAAACGGCTGTGTGCCAAGTTGGATCGCGCCAAAGTGGAAACCTCTCTGGCGATTCGCCGCGTTCCGTTCAGGCTCATCAAATGGAAGGAGTTCTCCCGCGAAATCGAGCGCGCCGTGGATGAAATCAGCCACCTCGATAGCGAGATCAAGAAGCTCGAAGCCCGGAACAACCCCGTGCAGCAGGTGCGCGCGCGCGAATTGAAGCGCGAATTGCGGAAACGCGAAGCCACGGCCGGCGCCACCCTGCCCGAGCTGAAGCACACCCTCACGGTGATCCGTCATGGCGAAGCCGAAGCCGAGCGCGCCAAGAAGGACCTGGTGGAAGCCAACCTCCGGCTGGTGGTTTCGGTAGCCAAGAAATACGTGAACCGCGGACTTCACCTGCTGGACCTCATTCAGGAAGGCAATATCGGCCTGATGCGCGCCGCCGACAAGTTCGAATACCGGCGTGGCTACAAGTTCTCGACTTATGCCACCTGGTGGATTCGCCAGGCCATCACGCGCGCCATCGCCGACCAGTCCCGGACCATCCGTATTCCCGTCCACATGAACGAAAGCATGAACAAGTTCCTGCGGGCGACGCGCGAGTTGGAGAAGGAGCTTGGCCGTACTCCTACAAATGACGAAATCGGGCGCCGGATGGACATCCCGGTGGAGAAGGTGCAGAAGCTGAAGACCATCTCGAGGGATCCGGTTTCGCTCGAGACCCCGGTCGGTCGCGACGGCGAATCGGCGCTCGGCGATCTGATCGAGGACCGCTGGGTTGGTTCACCGGTCGATTCCGTCATCGAATCCAATGTTCGCGACGAAACCGCAGGCATTCTGAAGACGCTTTCCCCGAAGGAGGAGAAGGTAATCCGGATGCGGTTCGGGATTGGCTGCGAGCGCGAGCACACGCTGGAAGAGATCGGGCAGGAATTCGACGTCACGCGCGAGCGAATTCGCCAGATCGAGGCCAAAGCGCTGCGGCAGTTGCGCGCTCCGGAACGCGCCCGCCGCCTGCGCGCGCTGATGGCCGCCCGATAATCCAGTGGGGCGGGCAATCTTGCCCGCAGCCGCCTTTCAGGCGGCTCTTGCGGCGCCGGCTGAAAGGCGGCTGCAGCCAGGATTGGCTGCCCCACACCGTCCCGCACGTGCCACTTCTTCCCGGATGTGGCGTGCTTGCCTCACATTCTCCGGGAAAGCCCGTCTGATAACACAGGACATACTCTCTGGCAGGCGGATTGCACCGGAGACTGGCCGAAGGAGGAGCGGCTGATGCCGATCGTTAAGATTACAGGACAGGGCTTGTGGGCGATTGCGCTATCGGTCGCCCTCCTTTGGGGCTGCCTCATCGGCGAGCGCATAGCGGCGCGGCGGGCCTTCTCGGAGCGGGCCAAGGTACTGCGCGATATCTCACGGATCGAGCGCAGGCAGCGGACACAACCGGTTTCGGCGCCGGCGCCGTTCATCCCTCATCACGCGCGCGTGGCGGCGGGATAAGCAGTACAATAATTGCAGCGATGGCGAAACTCGTTGCAATCCTTCCCATAGTTCTGTTGGCTGCCGGTTGCAGCCGGAATCCTTCCGACCGGCTCGCCCGTCTCGCGGATGAGTTTGTCCACACCACGCTTTCCTTCTCGCCTGCCATGGCGACCAGCGTCGGCCTGCACCAGTACCAGGGCCAGAATCTCGACAACCTGCTGGACGACACGAGCCCGGAGAATCTCGACAGGCAGCGGCAGTATTACGAACGCTTTCGCGAGCGGCTGGACGCGCTCAACGCCAATCGACTCACCGCCGAGGATCAGGCCGATTTGAACATTCTGCGGGATCAGGTCTCGCTCGCTCTGCTGGACTTGAACGAGTCGCACAGCCATCTCCACAACCCCACTCTTTATGTGGAGACGCTGGGGAACGCGCTGTTCAGCCCATATGTTCTGGAGTATGCGCCCCAGGCGGCCCGCATGCGCAACATTATTGCGCGGCTGCAGAAGGCGCCTTTGTTCCTCGACCAGGCCAGCACGAACCTGACCTCCTCGCCCGAGATATGGACCAAGGTGGCGATGGAAGAGAACGAGGGCAATATTGGCTTGGTGGACAAGACCATCCGGGCCGCCGTGCCGCCGGATCTGCGCGACGCCTACAACCTGGCTGCGCTGTCGGCGCTGGACGCCATGCGCAAGTTCCAAGGTTTTCTCAAGAACAACCTCTCCAACCGCGGAGACGACGCCTGGCGCATGACGAGCGACCAGTACATGCGCAAGTTCCGGTACGCGCTGGAAAGCGGGGTCGAGGCCGACACCATGTTGCAGATGGCCGAGCGCGAGCTGGTGCGCGTGCGCGCGGACATGCTGGAGCTGGCCCTGCCGCTCGACCGGCAGTTGGCGCCGGCTCATAAGGACCACGCCGAGCTTTCGGGCGCCGCCCGCGAGAACCAGGTGATCGGTGAGGTGCTGGCCAAGATCGCGGAGCGGCATTCCACGCGCGAATCCTATATGGACGACGCGCGCCAGGATCTGGCCGAAGCGCGCGCCTTCGTCGAGCAGAAGCGCTTGCTGACGCTTCCCCAGCGAGCGAACCTCCAGGTGATTCCGACGCCCGAGTTCATGCGCGGCGTCTATTCGGTGGGCGGTTTTTCGGCCGCCCCGGCGCTCGAGCCGCGGTTGGGCGCCTTCTACTGGGTCACGCCCATTCCCGCGGACTGGCCCAAGGAGCGCGTGGAATCCAAACTGCGCGAGTACAACTATTACAAGCTCAAGCTGCTCACCATCCACGAAGCCATGCCCGGCCACTACGTGCAGATGGAGATCGCCAACAACGTGCAGCCCGAGAGCCGGCGCGTGCTGCGATCGGTCTTCGGCAACGGCCCTTACATCGAAGGCTGGGGCGAGTATGCCACCCAGACGATGCTCGACGAAGGCTTCCTGGACCGCTCGCCGGAAATGGCGCTGACCTTCGCCAAAGAGAAACTGCGGGTGATTGCCAACGCCATCCTGGACGTCCGCCTCCACATGCTCGACATGACCGACCAGGAGGCCCTCGACCTGATGGAGAAGCAGACGTTCCAGGAGGAGGAAGAGGCCACCGAAAAGCTCCAGCGGGCCAAGCTCTCCTCTTGCCAGTTGCCGATGTATTTTGTCGGCTGGAGCGACTGGCTGCGCGTTCGCGAACAATACAAGCAGAAGCGCGCTCCGTACAGCCTGTCCGGCTTCAACGACTGGGCGCTCAAGGAAGGGGCTGTGCCGCTGCCAGCCCTGACACGTCTGCTGACGCCATAATGCGCGTAAAATAGAAGCAGGGATGCCGGAAGACCACAGCCCAGATCCTCCCCTTGGCGCGACGCCGGCCCGCTCCAGCCTCTGGCACGCGCTTGCCTGGGTGCGCGACCTGGCGTTTTCGGTGGTGATCGCGGTCATTCTGATTGTGTTCATCTACCAGCCAGTCAAGGTGGAAGGCACCAGCATGATGCCCGCGCTGGCCGACCAGGAGCGCATCTTCATCAACAAGTTCACCTATCGCTTCGGCTTGGGCAGCATCGAGCGCGGCGATACGGTGGTGTTCTGGTGGCCTCCCGATCCGGCCAAATCGTACATCAAGCGGGTGATTGGCCTGCCTGGCGACACCGTGAGAATCGACGCCGGCCAGGTGATGTTGAACGGCCGCCCGCTGCTGGAGGATTATGTCCCGGAAGAATACCGGGACCGCGTCTCGTGGGGACCCGAGGAAGTGCCTCGCGACAGCTATTTCGTTCTGGGCGACCACCGCATGTCCTCGAGCGACAGCCGCACCTGGGGGTTTGTCAAACGGAAAGACATCTACGGTAAAGCCGTGTTTGTCTACTGGCCCCTGGACAAGATGGGCCGGCTGCGGTAACTCACTTTCGCAAGATCCACAGCACGAGCGAGAACAGCGCGCTGAGCACGATACAAGTGGTCAGCGGAAAGTAGAAGCTGGAGTTCCTGCCGTGTATGTAGATGTCGCCGGGCAGCCGGCCGAGCCTGACAGGCAGCCGCCCGGCGAAGGCGACCAGCAGACCCGCGGCGGCCAGTACGATGCCAAGCGCGATGAGCAGGCGGCCAAGTGGCATGATTCGCCCTACCTCCGGGCGGGCGGTTGGCTGGCGAGGAGCGCGAGGACTTCGAGAATCTCCGCGCGTTTGGATGGGTCGAGACGGAGATACTGCCGATCGCCCTGGCCGGGGACAAAACGTGTGGCGCCGTCGGATTCCACGAGCACGGCTCCCGGCTCGGAGCGGCCGAAGTAGCCGTGCTCCGGCCGCACGGCTTCGAGAGCGGCGGTAAGATCCCATGTGGGCCGGCCGTAGGGCATCTTGCGATACGCGCGGTAGGACTCCGCGATGGGGTGCGGGCGCGCGTACGCGAAATCGTGTTCGATGCTGGCGGCGGGATAGAGCAAGTCGCGCCCAATTTCATAACCGCTGAGCACGATGGGGGTTGGCCAGCGCTCGAGCACGGCCTTGGCCGAGGCGATGTCGATGCGGACGTTGTACTCGGGTCTTCCGCCGGCGAAGTCGCCCGCCATGGCGACGACCAGGGCGACCTTCTCTTTGGCGAGCGCGCCGCCATCGGGGAAATCCAGCAGCGCGGCGAGATTGGTGCTGAAGCCGGTCTGCACGATCACGACCTTCTCGCGCGCGTTCGACAGGAGACGGCGCAGGAGCGCGGGCGCGGGCACGGCGGGGCTGGCGCTCCCGGCGGGCGCGGCGCGCAGAGCGGCTGTCATGTAGCCATCGCCGGCGCCGCCTTGGATCTCTTTGATGGCGGCGCCCACAGGCAAATCGCCGCGGCCGTAGAAGCGATTGACCATCCGGATGTACGGGACCGCCGCTGGATGCGCGTTGGTCAGCGTGACACCGATCAGCTCGCACTCGCCGCGATCGCTCAACGCGTGCAGCATGGCGAGCGCCAGGGCGTCATCGATATCGTTGCCCATGTCGGTGTCGAAGATCACCGGACGGGCGGCGAAGCAGACGTTCGCAATCAGGCAGGCCACGATCGGAATCCGTCGCATTTCATCCTCAGCGAATCGGCTGAATGCCGAGTTCCCGGCAGATCTTCACCGCCAGCCGGTTGTCGATCTCAGAGTGCCGTGGGACGGGCGCCTTGGCGCCCGTGACGGGGTTGGTGTAAATGGAATGGCGAGCGCCTTCACGCTCCGGCCGGCACCCATGCCGTTGCAGGTGGCCGATCAGTTCGTGGCGTTTCACGGCCGCGTGGCGCCAACCTCTATTGAGAGAGGCAGCAGTTCGATCAGGTCGGCGTCGGGAGCAGAGGCGTCGGGATCCGGTCGTGGCAAGGGCTTGCCTTCTTCCAATAGCAATTGTCCAAGGTCTTCCATGGCGCTGGAAATCATCAGTCGAGCATCGGCAAGATCAAACCCTTGAGTGACCGCTCCAGGAAAATCGAGGGCCTCCGCCACCACCATCCTTTCGCCGGCGCGTGGGAGATAGAAGGCCACATGGTAACGGAGCATACCTCTTTAGGATACTCGAAACGCAAGGCAGGCTCAGTTACAGCGCCGCGATCTGGCCGTAAATGGGCTTCAGCGCGGGGTACAGCGCCTGGTACACGCGGTGCGCCTTTTCGTAGAATGCCACGGCGGCGGCGCTCGGGGAAACCGACTCGGTTTCGCGGATGGCGGCGCGGCACACTTCCGGCACGGAGGCGTACTCGCCCGTGCCGGCGAGCGCCAGCAGCGCGGCGCCGTAGGCCGAGCCTTCCTGGGTTTCGAGCGTCACCACGCGCTTGTTCAAGATGCCGGCCAGCAACTGCCGCCAGAAGGCGCTCCTGGCGCCGCCGCCGGAGGCCCTCACACTTGTCGCCGCCACGCCCAGCGCCTCGATGATGTCGAGGCAATCGCGCTGGCTGTAGGAGACGCCTTCGATCAGCGCGCGGATGAGGTCCGCGCGCGTGTGGCTGGCAGTGAGACCGATCCAGCCGCCGCGCGCGGTGGCATCCAGGTGGGGGGTGCGCTCGCCCATCAGGTACGGCAGCCAGAAGAGACCCTGTGCGCCGGGCGGCGACTGGGCGGCTTCGGCGGTGAGTGCGTCGTACTCGGTTCCGGGCGCGAGCTGGTTGCGGAACCACTGCAGGCTCAGACCGGCGCCCTGCGTCACGCCCATCATGTGCCACTTGTCGCGCACGGCGTGGCAAAAGGTGTGGACGCGGCCGGCCGGATCGTACGCCACTTTCTCCATGTGAGCAAACACCACGCCGGAGGTGCCCAGCGTACAGGAGACGATTCCCGCCTCGACAATGCCGTTGCCCACGGCGCTGGAGGCTTGGTCCCCGCCGCCGCCCACCACCGGAGTGCCGGCCTGAAGTCCGGTGAGTTCCGCCACTTGCGCCGTGACTTGGCCCGTCACTTCGCTCGACTCGTAGCACTTCGGCAGGATGCCGCGGTCGAGGCCAAGACGGTCCATCATCTCGAAGGACCAGCAGCGGTTGACCACGTCGAAGACGGCGGTGCCGGACGCATCGGAAACTTCGGAAGCGAACTCGCCCGTCAGCTTGAAGCGCACATAATCCTTGGGCAGGAGCATCGTGCGCACGCGCTCGAAGTTTTGTGGCTCATGGTCGCGGACCCACAGCAGCTTGGGCAGGGTGAAGCCGGTGAGCACGGGGTTGGCGGTGAATCTCAGGATATTCTCGCGGCCGATTTTGGCATTGACGGCGTCCACCTGCGCTTGGCTGCGCTGGTCGCACCAGATCAGCGAGGGGCGGACGACGCGGCCGGCGCTGTCGAGGATCACCAGGCCGTGCATCTGCCCGGAAAGGCCGATGCCTTTCACCTGGCGACCCGGGACGCCGGCCTGGGCCAGCACGCCGCGGATGGCTTCGACGCAGGCGTCCCACCAGTTTTCGGGGCGCTGCTCGGCCCACAGCGGGCGCTCCATCCGCATGTCCTCGTGGGGAGATGTGTAGCCCGCGCGGACGCCGCCGCGCCCATCCACCAGGAGCGCGCGCGTGCCCCCGGTGCCGATATCGATGCCCAGCCACATAGAGTTTATGGTGGCACAAATGGTATCGTCGTGTTTCCGGTATGAAGTTCCGGCCCGTCTTGGATTCCGATTTCATCCCAGCCTCTCTGTGGAACCGGGCTTATCGCGCCCGAGTCAAAGAGAACGGCGGAGGCCGCCATCTGGCCATTGCTCTCGAGCGCAGCGATGGCTCGGTCTCCGTGTTCCGCACCGCGGTGCTGCCACACGAAGGGAAGAACGTGGCCATCAATGACCGCTACGTCGAACGTCTGCTGAAGTTCCTGCTGTGGCAGAAAGGTGGATACCGGGTCACCATCGGGGGCGATGCGCGCATCGCCGATTACCTGCGGAGCGTGTACGCGCCGGAAGGCGCGCGCGCCTTCGACTACCAGTTCATGGGCGAGCGCGTGTACGGGCGGCCGATGGCGATCGAGAGCACCGCGTTTGACGCCGCTCCCGTGGAAAGGGAGACGACCGCGCCGCTCGGCCGCCACCTGGATGGCTTCCGCATCGGTTTCGACCTGGGCGCCAGCGACCGCAAGTGCGCCGCCGTCGCCGACGGCCGGGTGATCTTCAGCGATGAGGTGGCGTGGAACCCGAGCGCGCAGGCCGATCCGCAATATCATTTCGACGGCATCCAGGATTCGCTGAAACGGGCCGCCGCGCGCCTGCCGCGCGTCGACGCCATTGGGGGCAGCGCCGCGGGGGTGTATGTCAATAACGAGGTGCGTGTCGGCTCGCTCTACCGCTCGGTGCCGCGGGACCTGTTCGACAGCCGCGTGCGGCGCCTGTTCTTCGAGTTGCAGGCGGCCTGGGGCGGCATCCCCTTCGAAGTGGTGAACGATGGCGAGGTGACCGCGCTGGCCGGATCGATGGCGCTCGGCGACAACGCCGTGCTGGGCATCGCCATGGGCAGCAGCCTCGCCGCCGGCTTTGTCACGCCGCAAGGCGCCATCACCACGTGGCTGAATGAGCTGGCGTTCGTGCCCGTGGAACACCGCGAGGACGCCCCGGCCGATGAGTGGTCCGGCGATCGCGGCGTGGGCGTGCAGTACTTCTCGCAGCAGGCCGTGGGGCGTTTGCTCGAACCGGCGGGTATCCCTCTTCCATCGGAGGCGCCGCTTCCCGCCAAGCTCGAGCAGGTACAAAAGCTGGCGGCGGCGGGCGACGGCCGCGCGCGCCAGATCTACCAGACCATCGGCGTCTGGTTCGGCTACACCATCGCCCACTACGCCGATTTCTACGACTTCCGCCATCTCCTGGTGCTGGGGCGCGTGATGTCTGGCGTTGGAGGGAACCTGATTCTCCAGGTGGCGGAGAAGGTCCTCAAAGAGGAGTTCCCCGAGGTGGAGGAACGCATCCGTTTCCACATCCCCGACGAGAAGGAAAAGCGGCACGGCCAGGCCATTGCGGCCGCCAGCCTGCCCGCAATTCGAGTCAAGGAGACCAATCATGCGGTTTCATAATTTGAGCGCGGACCTCTTCGTTCCCGATGGCTTGGCATCCGAGCCGGCCCTGGCGCGCACCACGCACCTCGCGATCTCCGCGCACCAGGACGATATCGAGATCATGGCCTACCACGGCATCGCCGAGTGTTTTGGCAGGAAAGAGAAATGGTTTACGGGCGTGGTGGTAACCGATGGCGCGGGCAGCCCGCGATCCGGCATTTACGGCGATTACACAGACGAAGAGATGCAGAAGGTGCGCCTGGCGGAGCAACGCAAAGCGGCCTATGTGGGCGAGTACGCCTGCCAGATCCAGCTCGGCTTCACCAGTGCTCGGGTGAAGAACCCCAACGAGAGCGCAGTGGTCGAGGATCTCGAGCAGATCCTGCGCGCGGCCCGGCCGGAGTTCGTGTACTTGCACAACCTGGCGGACAAGCACGATACGCACGTGGCCGTGGCGCTCCGCTCGATTACGGCGCTGCGCGCGGTGCGCCCGGACGTGAAGCCGAAGCGCGTCTACGGCTGCGAGGTGTGGCGCGATCTGGACTGGCTTCCGGACGAGAGCAAGCAGGCCTTGCCGGTTTCCGCGCGCTCCAACATCGCCGCCGCCCTGGTGGGCGTCTTCGACTCGCAGGTGAGCGGCGGCAAGCGATACGACCTGGCCACCGCCGGCCGGCGTCTGGCGCACGCCACCTACTACGCCGCGCACGCTACCGACGAAGAGAGCGCGCTCAGCTTCGCCATGGACCTGACGCCGCTGGTGGAAGATCCGAGCCTGCCGGTGACGGATTACGTCCTGGCCTTCGTGGACCGGTTCCGGGCGGACGTGGAGCAGCGGCTGAAGACGCTGGGCAGGTGAAGGTCGCGTCACTCCGGTTCAGAGCTGAGCTTTCGAAGGTGCGCGTGCAACGATGATCGATCCAGGCCCGCCACCTCAGCGGCCTTTGATTTGTTGTCATTCGTCCTTCTCAGCAGATCGGTGAAGTAGCGTTCTTCAAAACGGTGTTCCGCTTCGCGGAAAGGCAGATCCGAGAAATCCTCAACCGATAAGCCCGCGTGCTCACTTTCCAGGATTACCACGGACGGCCCAATGATCTCTCGGTCGGCAAGAATGACAGCCCTCTGGATGACATTATCCAGTTCGCGCACATTCCCCGGCCACCGATACGCAGTGAGCTTGGCAAGCGCCTCGGACGAGAACCGTTTGACGGAGCGTCCCAGTTCTCTGGCATGCTTTTCCAGCAGGTGCCGGGCGAGAATCGGGATATCGCCGGCGCGGTTTCTCAGCGGCGGCATCGTTATCGTCATCACCGCCACACGGAAATAGAGATCGGGCCGGAATGGGTGTGCCGAATCGGCGCTGCGTAAGTCGCGATTAGTGGCCGCTACAACCCTCACATCGACGGGGATTGGTTTCACGTCGCCGACGCGATAGATGATCTTCTCCTGAAGCGCCCGCAAAAGCCGAACCTGGACCTCGGGCGTGGTGTCGCCGATTTCGTCCAGGAACAAGGTGCCCCCGCCGGCGGCCTCGAACAGGCCGCGTTGGTCGGCCTTCGCGTCGGTGTACGCTCCGCGCTTGGCTCCGAACAATGTCGATTCCATGAGCGTGGCGGGAATGGCGGCCGCGTTGAAAGCGATGAACGGACGGTCGCGGCGCCGGCCCTGTTCGTGCAGGGCACGCGCCACCAGTTCCTTGCCCGTGCCCGACTCACCTTGAATGAGGACCGGCACGTCCGTCGGGATTACCTGGCGGACAACCGACAGCACTTTCTGCAACTCCGGACTTTCGCCGACAATCTCGCCAAAGCCCCTGCCATGCAGCGCTTCCCACCGGCGGAATCGCGCGGCGCGAGTAAGCTCCGACTCCGCCAACGCGCGGGCCACGGCTTCCAACATGGTGCGGCGATCGATGGGCTTTTGGAGCAGGTCGAGCATGCCGGCGCGCATCGCGCGAACCGTGGATTCAACGTCCGCATAGCCAGTGACCAGGATGCCGGCGATACCTGGATCGCCTATTCGCACGTCCTCGAGCAGGCGCGTACCGGAATCGCGGCCGAGACGTTCGTCCAGCATCAGCAGGTCGACAAAACGGGTGCTGAGGATCTCGCGCGCCTCACGTGCAGTGGTGGCTGAGAAAACCTCGTAGCCGGCCTCTTCGAGGAACTCACGCTGGACCTTCACGGCGTCCTCGACATCGTCCACCACCAGAAGGCTGGGTTTGCGGTACTCGGTACTCATATGATCGAGATGGCCTCAAAGACCTGAATCGTGAGGTCCGGCAAGTCGTAGTACGGGAGTGGGAAGAGGTGATGAAGGATCTGGGGGAGTTCGCGGCGCGGATCGCCGTGCGGTTGTACCGCCAACAACTTCGTTCCCCTGGCGATTCCCATTCCGATTTCCGCGTAGACATTCGGATTGTGCAGGGAACAAGCCTCCGGGCACAACCCAACATTAGCGACCAGCAAGGCGCTATCACCAATTAGACCACAGATCTTCTCGGCGACACTCCGCACGTCGGTCACGTCATCCGCGAAGATGACTTCTAGCTCGTGCCGGCGAAGGGCCGCGGCAATACCCTTCCGAGAAGCCCTCTCTAGAAGCCGTCGCACGTCGTCGACCTTTGCGTCGGGGGGAGCGTACGGCGTGGAAACAAAAACCTTGCTCCCGCGCGACAAATGGATCTGGCGAAGCCCGCGCTGCCCGCCAATTGCCGCTTCCAGCCGGGCTTGTAGGATTCCAAGGTCGCGGCTGAAGGCGAACTGCAAGACGTCATAAGCGCCAGCCTTGTGGCAGTCCAGTACAAGATCGCCGTGGATGTCATCCCACTCCGCCTGTACGATCAACCGCGCTTTCGGCCATCTTCTTCGGAGCCGTGTGGTGTTCTCCACAAGGCCGCTGGTGACGCCGCCGTGATGATAGAAGAGAGCGCGCACAACGGGGTGCACCCCGGAGCCCCCGGCGAGGGCTTCCACGTACGAGCAAGGGACAACGACGAGACCGTGCCCCGGCGCCACTGCCTTGAGGGCCTCGATGGCGAGGTCGCCTTCGCGCGGCTCAACCACCAATAGCGTTTTGGCGCTCATCGGATGCTCGCGAGGGCTGAGTCCGGAACAGCAAAGTGAAGGTGGCTCCCATACCCCGTCCGCCGCTGGACGCATCTACATCGCCTTCTTGTGCGAGCATGATGCGTTTGACACTGAACAAGCCTATGCCGTGGCCTGAAGGGGGATGCGCACCGGGTTCAGCCGCCGGTGGCGCAAGTGCGAGGTGAGGCAGTCGCTCGGGGTCGGGAGGGAGGGCGATATCGGGTGAAATGAAAAACAACACCGGGGTTGGGTCGTCGTCGCGAATCCATAGGTCGATCCTGGATTGACCACTCAACATTGTCTCCAACTGGACGCCCGGCTCGATCTCCTTGTTCGCAGCCTCAACGGCGGTGTCGATGGCATCGCCGAGCAAACGGCATGTGCGATCCATGCCTTTGAGATCCTTCAAAGCCCGAACGGCGGCCGGCGCGCGCTTCGTGGTAAAAAACGGCACGAAGAGACGTTTCTGCTGTTCTGAATCGAAACCGATGCCCGTGTCCACAACACTCAAGACGACATTGCCGCCCGATGGTTTGATCTCGACCCGAATCTGATCGGCGCCTGGAATCCCATTCTTGCGCCGCGCTTCGATCGCATCAATCGCGTTGTTGAGCAGGCAGCGGAAAGCGTATCGGGTCAAGGAGACATCGGCCCAGACCTGGATGCCGGTGTTCTCGGGCGACGCTACGGAAACGTTCTTGGCTTCAAGGAGAACATTCGATTCTCGAACGCATTCTTGGACGAGGGCCGTAAGATCGAACTCCCGGTTATCCGCCTGGATATCGGCGGCTAATTCGCGCTGCTCCTTGATGACCCCCTCGATCTGTCGCGCGCTGTTAAGTATTGGCTCCAGGCGCTCTCGAATGCTTTGCGCCAGTTCCGGCTCCCTGACGCCAGGGAGTTCCTTGTCCTCGAGAGCCTCGGACTGCATCAGAATAACCTGGGCATCGGAAGCCACGCGATGACGAAACTCCTGAAGGAGGGTCGTGTACTGCGCCCATTTTGCCCGCTCGATTCGAAGCCTGAACCGGTCTTCCACGAAAAGCGCCAGCCCGATAATATTAGCCAGATTCTGCAAAACTTCTCGCCAGCACAGGTCGATCGCCTCGCCCGCCAGCCTCTCCATCGCAAGAACGCCTACAACAGAATTGTCCTGGCCAAAAACGGGGAAGGCGATGAGTTCCTGCGCAGCGGGGTTGAGAGGCTGCAGGGGCGACACAGCGGTGAACTCCGTTTCGAAAATCGGGCGCTTGCTTGCCACGATCTGATTCACGAACTTCCGGCGCTTCTCGAAATTTGTGTCAGGCTCTTCCCCAACAATATCGGTGATGTCGGCGCTTTCAGTGTCCACGAACATCAGATGAAGCTGGTTCGGCTCAATGAGATTTTGGATCGAATTCCGGATGCGATCGAACAGTTCCCTTCTATCGAAAGTGACGAGCAGGCTCCGAAGCATCTCGGAGACGTTCTTCTGCGCAATGCCTGCCGCCAGGATCCGTTTGACTTCGGGGAGCGGGGTCTTGTTCTTTTCGAGATAGTGAAAGGCGCCCAATCGGATGCAATCTGTCGCGCTGGAGACGTTTGGGTAGGCGGTCAGCAGAACCACGCAAAGATGACGACACTCGGCCCGCGACTTGATCTCCCTCAGCACCTCGTCGCCACGCAGTCCCGGCATACTCTTGTCAAGCACAACCGCGTCGAATGTTTCGGCGCTGAGAACCTCCAGGCAAGCTTCTCCGGATACCACGTGGCGGGCCTCCCAATGCTCCAGCGTGAAGTAGTCCACAGCCGAAACTCCAAAAGTCGTGGAATCGTCAACGATCAAGATTTTCGGCATGGCTAACCTCTTTCTGATCTGGAAATATGAGCGAAAATGTGCTGCCCTCCCCGAGCTTGCTTTGCACTTCTATCCTCCCTTTGTGGCGCCGCAAGATTCCATAGGTAACCCAGAGACCCATTCCCGTCCCACCCGTCTTTGTCGTAAAGAATGGAAGGTGGGAGTGCTCCCGCGTCCATTGGTCCATCCCGACGCCGGTGTCCTCAAAGGAGACCACAATCTCGTTCTGGTTGTTTGCGTGGCTGCGGATCGCCCGCACGTTCAATCGCCCACCGTCAGGCATTGCCTCGATTGCGTTCTGAACAATTAGATAGAACGCAATTGACACCTGGGCGGGGTTGCACACGATCTCAAGCTCAGGATCCACTCCCGAAGCATCCAGCGAGAGACCAGGCCTTCCCTGCCGCTCGAAGTCCGAAAGCACATGGACCACCAGAGAAAGTACGCTGGTGGGCTCCATATAAGAAGGGTCGGTTTCCGCCGTGAGGGCCAGATCTCGGAGAGCCGCCTGCATCTTCGTTACCGCCTGCTTCAAGGTCAGGGCGCGCTGCGCGCGAAGTTCAGGCGTGATATTGGGATGGTTCAGAACCTCGACGACGCTGGCGATATCGTTAATCTGATTGCCGACAACATGGAGGAAACCGCTCAGCATCTCTCCCAACGCAGCGAGCGGCTGTGCCAGCCGCAGAGCCTCTTCCTGGTCTTCATGGAGGCGGGCAGTGTCCACGCTCACTGCAGCGAGGTTCGCGAGAGCCCCCAGGAAACCGAGGGTCTCGTCCGCCACTTCATCCGATTTTTCCGAAGCAAGCCCGATAAAGCCGACCGTAGTGCTTTGGGACTGAATCGGCACCCAGATGCCAAGCTTGAGGTTCGCCATCCAGGAGCGGAGGTGGGGATCCCCGGCATCACTCGCGAATTCGATCCAGTCCGCATCGGTACGAGAAGGTCGCACAACGAAGGGTTTCTTGCCCTCCATGACCTTCCGGATGAGAGCCCCGGTTGGGAACTCGGGTTTGAGGGCGATCATGCCCTCCTGTTTCCTGAGCACCCAGCGCTGTGTCTGTTCATTCCACAACCGGATTGCGCCCCGCTCCATCCCGGTTTCTTGCATCGCCGCTTCGAGTATCTTCTCGAGCACGTCGCCCACTTTTCGAGCGCCAGCGATACCCATGGATATCTGCGATAGATACTCCAGGTCTTTAATCCTTCGATTCAACTGCTTCTCGAGTCGTATCTGCCGCACTGGAAACTGTAGCAGTGCCGCCACCCGGTCAGCGATAGCGGTGAGGTTTTTCTTGTCGTATTCACCGAACTCGCGGCGACTGCTCCACCGGACCATCAGAGATCCAAATACACTTTGGTTTTCGGTGTCGCGCAAGGGGAAGCAGGCCGCGGAATTTATCCAGGTAGATGTAGATTGGCCGTGTTGCCGCTCGAATTCCTCGAGGACGGGCTTCCATACTTCGTCGGCTTGGATATCCGCCGAGAAGTGCGGCCTACGCGTGGCTATGACATGACCCGATACACCGGAACCCCTGGTTCTGCGTTTGGGCGTCGTCTCTGCAAACAAGCCCACGGCGGCGATACAGACGAGATCCCCGTCCTCATTTTCGATCCGAATGTGCGCGCTGGCCGCGCCCGAGTTTTTCATGGCGTCTTCGGCGAGGATGCCGGCGATGTTCTCCAGATTCCCGGCTTCTGCGAAGAACTTTTCCGCGCGAGAGATAATCTCCGCCGCTTCCCGGCTGGCCCGCCCGCTGGCAAACATCCGCGCGAGCCAGCCGGCGATCTGCATGAGGAAGGTTACCTCCTCGGCCGAGAAACACCCTCCGTTCGCTTTGATCTTCAGGCGGACTATGCCCTGGAGCTTCTCGCCGATCAGCATGGGCGCGGCCAGCACCGCCGTGGGACCAGTGTGCTCACCGATTTCCTCGGCGAACTTTGGTGCGATGGTGGGCTTGTCGGGATACGCTTCCAGGTGCCTGGGATCGTCGACGTCCGGCGTCGAGAGGGGACGTCGGTGTTTGGCCACCCACCCAACCAGTCCCTCGCCCACCGCCCAGGATGGCGCTGGAGTCTCTTCGGAACGCGACGTGAGTGGTTCGCTGGTAGCCGCCAGTGTCAAGCGGGAATTAGTCTCGTCGAAGAGGAAAATCGCGCAGGAGCGGACATCGAACATCCGCCTGATCACCTTGGCCGCCTCGGCAGCGGCCTTCACCGGATCTGGGTTCAGGAAGTAAGCTTCTTCGATACCACGGAAGATGGCCTGCTGTGCCCGCATGAGGATCTCGAGGGCGGACTGAAACTGGTCGAGCAGTCGAGCCAGTTCCATTTTCCTGTCGTCTGTCAGTTGATCGGCCTCGTACCAGTCAACCGTGATCACACCCTTGAAATCCTCTCCTTCGGAGAAGGGCAGCCCGTAAAGCGATCGCACTTCTGGAAAAAGGCCGTGATACCTGCCCTCTCCGGCTCGCTCTTCGCCGACGTCGCGGATGTAGAACGGTTGCATGGTCTTGATGGCATGCATCCCCAAACTCTTCTCACTGTCGAGGTACACGGTGTGCCGCAGTAGCTCGGTCCAGGGATCTCCCGAACAGGCCGCGAATCGAAGATCGCGGGCATACGGATTATAGATGCGAACGCTGGCGGTTTTCGCATCTGCCAACCGCAATGCCCGGTCGCTTGCCATTTGGTATAGCCGGCGCTTGGCCGTAAGCACCCGCTCGGGATCCTCCCCAACCTCGACGATCAGACGCCAAAGTTCCGGGTCCCAATCAACCGTGACGTGCCGGTCCGCCGCTGGTGTTCTCAGCCGACTCTGATAGCTCGCCTGTGCGTAAGCGAATCCGGCTACGGTCACGATCGCCGCGGCGGCATTCCGTACGTCCGGACCGAACGCATCGGGAGTGGACGAGGCCGCCTGAACGGCTCCCATGCGGCCACCGAAGTCCAATGGCATCGGCAGGGTCAGACTGGAGCGATAGTCGCTCTCCTGCGAGGTCGTCAGGAAACGTGGCGAGTTCGGCCTCGGATTGTGCAAGTCCGGCTCATAAAGGGGATCCCGATTCGCCGCCACCCAGCCGACATGCCCGGCAGAGTCTGGCAAGCGTCGCGGTAGCCCGTCCTGTGCGCGTCCTTCTACGCGCTTCAACTCCAGGTATGCCCGCTCGCTACGCTCGTACATACATAGGCCAACGTCGCCGAGCATCTCGGATAACGATTCGAACATCTGGTCGATGACCTGGACCTGCGTGCGAGCCTTTTCAAAAGCCTTTCCGGCTTCCGCGTACACCTGAAGGAGCTTGCGAGTCCCGCACAGGATCGACAGTTGCTCCGCTTCGGCCTCCAGCCGTCGCTTGAGCTGCTCTTCGTGGGACCTGTCCAGTAGTTCCTCACGTCGGGCCAGGAGCTCGTCGCGCTTGCCAGTGTCTCTGTGCATGAGCTCGAGGCTCTCGAAATAGGAAGAGTCGACCTTGGGTGGGCCTGCGATGTAGCCGAACACGGTGTGCCGGTTGCGAATGGCAGCCACGTAGCGATGAACGCCCAGGAGGCAACGTATGCGCTTGGGGTGTATCGACTCGGGTGGCGCGACCCTCAGCGGACAGGTATCGCAAGCGTGCTCTCCATCCACCTGAATCGCCAGGTCGCGGCACGGATCGAGGGATACGCTTCCCACTGGCTCCCTGCTTGCGCTCAGGATTGTCAAGGACCCATCAGGCGTGTCGCGGTGCCGGTCGAGTTCCTCGCTGGACAGCAAGTTCTCAATCGACTTTGGCGAATTCTGCATGGGCACCCCTCATTCTCCCAAGAATTTGCAGGCAGAGCGGCCCCAAAACAACCGGGGCCGCCCGCGGCCGGACCTCAGGGAGGACCACGCACCTGCCTGTGCCAGGACAGGAACCGAACGGCCGGTGTCGGTTTGCTCCCCCAAAAGAGTCCGTATCGAATGGTTGTTCCTTTCATGGTGCCCTTTCCGCCTTGCCTGCACACCCCAGCAAAGGCATCTTGTGAACCAAACCACAACATCCTTCAGAATGTATGACTTACAAGCGGGCTGGGCAAGCCAACAACCGTCTTTTGTAGGGATATCGCAGCACTCTCGCTGGGAAGGCGCTACAGCAGTGCCAGATACTGCATGACTCGGGTAAACAGCGTGAGGTAGTTCCGCGAGTCGGGCAGGGCGATCAATAGGTCTTCCGGCATTCGGAAGCCCCGGGCTTCAGAGGCAAGCTCGTGCGCAATCCCTCCGGGTGCACCCAAGGGAATGATCGGAAGATTCGGATGCGCCTTTGCGAAAAGATCGAGTTCTTGCCGCAGACCGGTGTCGCCGCCAATCAAGACGAGGGCGGAAACTCCGGGGTGGTGGACCATCCGTTCCCGCATCGCAGTCAGGCTCTTCGGGCATTTCGTCGCGTCGACCGGATCCGACGGTGCCGGCGCCGGTTCGTCGGGAGCATGGGGCACGAATCTGATCTCTCCGAACTGCTCCTCCGTCAGCGCGCGCGTAGCCGGGGAGATGTGATCTTCAAAATAGTCCGACTGGTAAATCACCACCCGATCCTTTGTGCCATACTCACGCGCAACCATCAAGATCAATGGCGACACAGCGGGATGCCCGCCGAACACCAGCGTCCAATCCCGTTGAAAAGTTGCTCCAGCGAGTGCTTTGACCGCCGCAGCGATCTCATGACTGTCCGCTTTCGACTTGTATTCCCTGGGGGGATAACTCGCCGCGAGAATAATAGCTCGACGCACCGGTTCTATGTCCATGATCCGTCCTCCAACGCCCCGGGATCGGCGCAGACCTCCTGCGGCTCGCGCCAGCGGACCGGATGTCGTAGCCCTGCGCACATCCAGGCCGTCATCTCGCGATTCTCAAGATACCCACCCTTCACAGCGACCAGCACGCGGTTCGGAGGCGGTGTCTCTCCTTCGATTATCGGGCAATCCCGATCCAGCAGAAACAGATCGCGCGCTTCCGCGGGGCGTGCACTCAGGCGGATGAACACGTCGGATTTCGGGCCCTTGAATCGCAGAGACTGGGTCCCTACGCGGATGGCGGAGCCGCCGAGCGCCGCATTTACATCATGAATCAGCCGCTCCCGGCGCGACCGAAACTGGTCCGCGTGCTCTTGTTCGATTGCCAGACACACTCGTTTCAGCGCCGCGGCAGTGAGGCGGCCATCCACCTTTCGGTCCGACTTCTGCAATTGCAGTCGCCGGTCGCTTGGAGTCATCTTGAACGGCGCCTTCTTTTCAGCGTCCGGCAGCGCCAGCGCAAGCAGCCCCAGCCCGTGGGTGAGCGCGAAGTTGACCTCTTTTTCGATCCACTCGGACGTCTCGACGGATGGCGAATACAGTAGCAGCACAAACGAGGTGTTTTGGAGGGCCTGCTCGATTCGGTCCTGAACCCGTTCTCCGTGCTCAATCTCGCAGGTGTCCAGAAACGTTGAGAAGCAGCGCCGATGCAGCTCGTCGTATAGCTGATAGGCCAAGGGGGTGGTTTCCCGCCTCAGGTAACTCAAGAAAACGCGCCGGTCCCGCTCAGTCAGCCCCAAGTGTCGCAGCACCTCCTCTGCGAGGGAGGGAAGGTTCACCCATGCTGTGCCGTTAATGGGGTAGAGTTCTTCGGGGACTTCCGACTTGAATTTGGGAAGAGTGGAAACGACGGGCAAGACTCGCACCTGCCGGGCAAGAGCCGCTCGGATCTGCGATCGCGCATTCGCGTCCTTGGCCAGGAGGGCGCTTCCCAAACAGATGACAAGATCGGCCGCTGCCTCATCTTCAGCGAAACGAATGGCATCGATACTCCCGGCATGCCGGAGCGCCGCCTTGGTGACCGCCTCCTTGAGCTGGCTTGCCCAATCCTCATGATCGACGTGTAGCAGCGTTATCGTATGCATGGCTTCATTCTAAGCCGCCCGAGGCCCGGAAGAGACCATCCCAGCGCGAGTCGCTCCAACTGAGCACTACTGGGCAAACTCTTGCGAGCGGTGCAAGTGACCGCGCCGCTCAGTTCTTCTTCTGCCCGACGTCGCCACAATCCGCGCCGAGCCATTTGGAGGTCCAGGCCATCTTTATGTTCCCGCCTCGGCCGCCGGCGGAGGTCATGACCATCGAGCCTTTGGCGTTCTCACGGTCGATCACCTCAACCTGAACGTCGCCGCTGCTCTTCATGTTTCCCGAGGTGCATTCCATGTGAACTACCTGCTTGGTGCTGGTCGAGGTCACGAAGGTCTGCGTGCAGATCTGCTCCTTGGGGTTGCCCCTGCCGGGGGAGGAGAACGCTTCATTGATGGTCTCCTTGGTGATGCAGTGCTTGATGGTGGTGGTCCGCGGGGCTCCGCGCCCCATGGACCCTTCCATTTTGGCGCGCTGCTCGGGCGTCAGCCTCGCCAGCGCCTCGGGTGGAATCATCGACGAGATGTCCATCTGGTTGGTTAGCGTAGTTTCCCAGAGGCCCAGTTTGACGTCCATGGGCACCGGGTCGACCGCCCAACCAGCCAAGGGCGTCAAGAAGGCCAGAACCAGCAAAATCCGTGTCTTCACTTGAACTCTCCTAATAGAAACGTCTCTCTTCGAATGAGACAGGTGTAGATTCATTCTGTCTCAAAAACCCCGCGGGAGCAAGCCGGGGCGCGTCCTCTAACCGAGATCCAGCACTTCCCGCAACGCTTCTTCCAGCGCGGTGAGTTCCGCGGCGGATACTTCGCCTACCCGGTCTCTCAGACGCTGCTTCGACACGGCTCGGATCTGATCGATTACGGCTACTGCATCCCGGCCGGCACAGCGGATCGGGACAAGTATGGGAGGGCTGGCGGAGGGAGCGCTCGACAGTGGAACCACTACCACCGTTCGGCGGCGCTGGTTGACAATGTCGTTCGTGAGCACAACGGCGGGGCGCGTCTTGGCGATTTCCGAGCCGGCCACCGGGTCAAGGGCCACCCACCAGATCTCACCGCGCCGGGGCATCATCCCAGGGTTCCTCGATGCGGTCTTGTATCTGCTCCCATTCGTCTTCGATGGCCAGAGAATCGGGGTCCTGGTTGGCCATGTCACAGGCTCGGGCCAGCCGCTTTTCACGCAGCGCCAGGCTTTGGGCGATCGCGGCGGTCACGTATTGGGACCGGCGGCGGGCGGGGACCTGTTTCAGAAATCGGTCGGCCACATCCGTTGGGATAGACAGGGTTATCTTTCGTGTAGCCATAATTCATACTACCGTACTTCTGGAAGGGCGGCCGCTCATATCGACGCCGTACTGCGCTAAAATCTGATATCCGGACTCGGTTCTGCGAGCCACACTGCGGCACAAGGAGGATCTCAGTGGATTTGAGGATGCACGCGGGGAGGATCGTTCCATTGGCGGCGCTGCTGTTTGCGGCGTCCGCGCAGGGGCAGCCGCCGGGCCGCAGCGATCCTTCTTTCTCGCAACCGTCGCTCGCTCCCGGCGTGGACTACGTCGTGCCGGCCGAGGCCGATATCAAAGCCACGCTCGACCGCGTTCGCGACTACTTTGTCCGATCGACTCAGTACCGCATCATCGACACCCGGACGGGACAGCCGATCGCGGATTTTTCGCGTCCCATCCGGACCGCCGCGCTCGACTCGCGCGGCGGCCAGTTCAACGACTGGGATTATCCCATGGGGGTGGTGCTCGCCGGAATGCTGCTGGCGACGGAGGTGACCGGCGACTCACGCTATCAAGACTACACGCTCAAGAACTTCGACTTCGTATTCGACCACCTGGACTACTTCCGCAAGCAGGTGGCCGAGTTCGGCCAGCCGTCGCACGGCTTCAGCCGGCTGCTGAACATACGCGAGCTTGACGATTGCGGCGCCATCGGAGCGGCTCTCGTCAAGGCCTACGCCAAGAAACCGGACCCGCGCTACCGCGCCACCATCGACGCCATCGCCGACCACATCGCGCACAAGCAGATGCGCATGCCCGACGGCACGCTCGCCCGGCCGCGCCCGCTGCCGGTTTCACTGTGGATCGACGACGCTTACATGAGCATCCCGTTCTTGGCGCAGATGGGGCGGCTGACCGGCGATCGCACCTGGTTCGACGACGCCGCGCGGCAGGTGATCCAGATGTCCCAGCGCCTCCAGGACCCCGCCACTGGCTTGTACCGCCATGCCTGGTTCGAGGGCGCCGATGGCCCGGCATTCTATTGGGGCCGCGGCGCCGGATGGGGGCTGATGGCCGCCGCCGAACTGCTGAGCGTTCTGCCGCAGGACCATCCCAGCCGCGGCCGGGTATTGGAGATTTTCCAGCGCGGGGCGCGCGGAGCCGCGTCCGTCGAGAGCGGCGTCGGGATGTGGCATCAACTGCTCGACAAGACCGATAGCTACCTGGAGACCTCGGCGTCGGCTATGTTCACGTTCGCCATCGCGCGCGGCGTCAACCGCGGCTGGCTCTCTCCCGTCTATGCGCCGGTGGCCCAAACCGGGTGGCAAGCGGTCTCGAAGCGCGTTCTTCCCGATGGCCGCATCGAGGGCATCTGCGTCAGCACCACCGCCGCCTACGACTCGGTGTACTACTACAACCGCCCCACCGACCTCGGCGCCATGCAGGGCTACGGCCCGGTCCTGATGGCCGGCGCGGAAGTGATCGCCATGCTCCGCTCGTTCGACATCGCTCGCACGCTGAACACGTTCCACTACCGGGCGCGGAAGCCATAGCTATTGTCAGGGCAAGCTAAAGCATGCCCCACCTTGCGCTAAAATCAGCGTTCCAGGTTTGAACGCTATGAAACTTCGAATCGTCATCGCTTTCCTTCTGCTGCCCTTGCTCGCTGTGGCGCAAGGCCAGGCATCGTCGCCGGCATCGGGCATTGACACCGCCGCCATGAACAAGTCCGTCGATCCATGCGTCGATTTCTATCAGTACGCGTGCGGCAACTGGATCGCCAAGAACCCGCTCCCGGCGGACCGCGCCCGCTGGGGGCGTTTCGCCGAACTGGCAGACCGTAACGAAAAGGTGGAACTGGGCCTCCTCGAAAGCGCCGCCGTGGTGAAGCCCGGCCGCAGCGCGCTGGACCAGAAGATCGGCGACTACTTCGCCAGTTGCATGGACACCGCGACCATCAACAAGAAGGGCATCGAACCTCTCAAGCCCGAGTTGGACCGCATCCAGGCGATGAGCGACGAGCCGGACGTGGTGGCCGAAATTGCCCACCTGCACCGTTTGGGCATCGGCGTACTGTTCGGGTTTAGCTCAGCTCCGGATGCCAAGGATTCCAACCGCACCATCGCTGCGCTCCGCCAGGGTGGCCTCTCGCTGCCCGACCGGGAGTACTACCTGAAGACCGACGCCAAGTCCGTCGAGATCCGCCAGCGCTTCGAGCAACACGTGAAGAACATGTTCCAGCTTGCCGGCGACCCCGCCGAGACGGCCGCCTCCAAGGCGCGCATGGTTCTCGAGATGGAAACCATCCTCGCCCAGGCGTCCATGGACCGAGTATCCATGCGCGATCCCAACAAGACTTACCACATCGTGACCAGGCAGCAACTCGCGGCGCTCTCTTCGGGCTTCGACTGGGACAGCTATTTCAAGGGGGTGGGCGCGCCGGCGTTTGAGACCCTGAACGTAGCCCAACCGGATTTTCTCAAGCAGATCGCCGCCACGCTGCCATCCCAGCCGATCACCGCTTTTCAGGCATACTTTTCCTACCACCTGCTGCGCGAGGCCGCCGCGGAGTCGCCGGAAGCGTTTGAGAACGAGAGTTTCGATTTCTGGCAGCGCTACCTGTCGGGCGTCAAGGAGCCGCGCCCGCGCGCCAACCGTTGCGCCGCGATGGTGGACCGCTCGCTCGGCGATTTGCTCGGGCAGAAGTACATCGAGACGGCCTTCGGCGCCGACGCCAAGGCCCAGATCACGCAACTGGTGGAGGCGCTCGACAGAGCCCTGGAGCAGGACATCCAGACGCTTCCGTGGATGACCGAGGCGACCAAGAAGGCGGCCATCGTCAAGCTGCACGCCTTCACCAACAATGTCGGCTATCCCAAGAAATGGCGCGACTACAGCAAGGTGAGCATCGTGCGCGACGATTTGCTCGGCAATTCGGTGCGCGCCGCGGAAGCCATGTACGACCACCGCATCGTGAAGATCGGCCAGCCCACCGACAAGACCGAGTGGTTCATGACCACCCCCACGGTCAACGCCTTTTACAACCCGCAGAACAACAGCATCAACTTCCCGGCCGGCATTCTGCAACCGCCGTTCTTCGATCCCAAGCGCGATATCGCCCTCAACTACGGCGGCATCGGCACGGTGATCGGTCACGAGATGACTCACGGTTTCGACGACCAGGGCCGTAAGTTCGACGCCGACGGCAACCTGCGCGACTGGTGGACCGCCCAGGACGGTGCGGAGTTCGAGAAGCGCGCCGCGTGCATCGCCGATGAGCACTCCGGCTTCACCGCCGTGGACGATGTGAAGCTGAACGGCCGCCTGACGCTGGGCGAAAACACCGCCGACAACGGCGGCGTGCGCGTCGCGCTGATGGCGCTCCAGGACACGCTGAAAGGCAAGTCGGACAAGGTCGAGGGCTTCACTCCCGAACAGCGCTTCTTCCTGGGATTCGCGGAGGTGTGGTGCGAGAACATGTCGCCGCAGGAATCGCGCCAGCGGGCCATGACCGA